>NZ_PCPW01000002.1:0-457596 GCF_002979835.1 Arthrobacter sp. MYb221
ACTTCGGCAGGATACTTCTTGGGCATGGTTTCTATCTTTCTCTCGAAAGACAGCGGCATCAAATCAGGGACGGTTCAAGGTCAAACGCTAGATAAATGTGTTGTTGATTTGGCTGGTGGAACATTTGCAGACGGTCAACTATATGTTGGACTCAGCCGTTGCACGAACCTAGAAGGATTGGTTCTCACTCAGCCGATTCAGCCCAAGGATCTCAAAGTAAATCAACGTATTCGTCGCTACTTGCGGTCTAAGGGGACAGAAATCCACTCCACGGGCACGGCATACGTTGGAGTTTGCACAGTTGGCGAGCCTTCACGACTATCTAGACCTAGACCGGTTGAAATAGCGATTATTACTGATGCCGGAGAAGAAATAAGTACACTCATCAACCCTGAACGCGATTTGGGGACCGCTTGGACAGATTATGACATCGCCGCTTCAGAAATACTGCTGGCACCCAGACTTCATGAAGCGTGGAATGCCCTATCGCCCTTCCTCGCGGGTAGAACCCCCGTTGGTTTCAATATCGACTCAACCCTGTACGACATCGATTATGAACTCAAACGTGGGGGTCATCTGGCAGAGATTCCACTGGGCAATGACGCGCAAGATCTGCGTAAGACTCAACTTCTTCAGGAATTTTATGGGCGAACCGCGATAGGCCAAGCACGTGCCGCAAGAGATTCAGACCTACAGAATACGCATAGGACCTCTCATGACGTATTCCCTGATTCAACGGGAGAGCCGGGCTATTTAATGCCACGGGCAGGTTCTTCCGAAGTTGTCGAATTCCTTGTCGCAAGCGACGAACAACTTGAATACTCGTTGGCTAATTTTTTAGCGAGTAAAGCTACGGTTGCAGTCCACGAAGCTTCAAGTGCGGCGGTGCTTGCCGGTGTCGACAAAATAGCTGGTAGTGCGTTAATGCAGGACTCACAGAAATTGATGAAACCGATCCATGAAATCGCTGTGGCTGGCGCTGGCATCTGCTTTACCGGCAGCGCCAGAGACTTACAGGGTAAGCCAATCTCAAGGACTGCACTAGAGGATATCGCCGTTGCACATGGAATGGTGCCGCAAGCAAATGTAACGAAGTCGAAATGTCGAATGCTCGTGTCAGCTGAAACAGGAACTCAATCTGGAAAGGCCAAGAGCGCGCAAAAATTCGGTATCCCAATTTTTTCCGTTGATCAATATCTGCATCATGTCTCCGGGACAATGAGCGAATCCACGGACGGAGCAGTAGAATCGCGGACTGTTCGGATCCGTCCCGTACCTGTCCCCATGCGTCAGCAAACAGATTGTGCTCCCGAATTCCACGATGACCCTGACATCGTCACGGAAATTGAGCAAAACTCCTTGCACGAAAGCGCTGCAGTGTTTGCTTCCCATACGACGCCTCTGGTCGATAATTTTCAAGGATCGACAATACGTTCCACCGGCTTGGATTCAGATCAGGCTAACTACGACAGGGCTCGCGCTGAGTCAGCGCAGAAGCAGCCCTACTCGATGACAGCCGCCAGGACTCCAATGTTGAAAAAGTCCAAATGCTTTCACTTAGTCATGCTCTCGCTCACGCTCGGCCTTCTCATTATTCTTCCGCTGTGCTTCGCCGGATTTGCCGTGGCTTTTCCAAAAGCAGACTCAATATTATTCGCGTCATTCGGCGTCTCCGCCCTTGCCGGCGTTGTCAGCCTCATATTTTGGATTGTGGTGTCAATCAATCGGATGCTGAAAAGGAACCATCAGCAATGAGATAGCTTCACCGAATTTCGCCGACTAAATGCAGCAAGGCTAGGGATTAGATAACCACGCTATGGTCGTTGTTCGGTATTCAAGATTGCCATGGACTAAGTCCATGGCTGATAAACGTGAACCCGCGAACTACTTCTCGCCGTAGCGCTCTTCCCATTCTTCGCGCGCCACCTTGAAGGCCATCGAGCCGTGATAGCCCTTGCGCCCGAGCATTCCCACCAGCCGGCGCAGCGCCTTGTCGCGGTCCAGGCCCATGGAGGCCGGGCGTAGTTTGGCGCGCACCAGTTCGCGGGCGCGCGCTTCCTCGGTTTCGTCGTCGATCTGCTCCAGCGCTTCGGCGGCGACCTCGTCTTCGATGCCTTTGCTGCGCAGCTCGTGGCGGATGGCGCCTCGGGCGAGGCCGCGGGAACGGGCCCGGGCGACGACCCAGGATTTCGCGAAGCGCTCGTCATCGACCAGGTTCAGTTCGGCATAGCGTTCGAGGACCTCGTCGGCGATGTCTTCGGGGCATTCCTTTTCCAGCAGCTTGTCTTTGAGCTGTTTGCTGGTTTTGTCGCTCGCGGTGAGCTGCCGCAAGATGATGCCTCGGGCCTTTTCCTGCCACTGGTCATCGCTGAGCTCTTCCGGTTCGCCCGATGCGCGTGCTGCACGGCGTTCGGCTCTGGCCTGCCGGCGTTCTTTTTTGCTAGGGCTTTCGGCTGCCGGGGCGTTATTGGCAAGGATGCTGTCCATCGCGGCGCGAAGCTCATCGACGGTTTGCGGTTTCGCCGGTTCGGCGGTGCCCTGCAGTATTTGCGTTCGCTGGCTGGACTTGGCGGGGCGTGCGGCGCGCTTGGGCGCAGGTTCTTTTAGCTCTTCCAGCTCTTGCTCGGTGGGCTTGGCCCAATCCGGCATTTGGTCGAAGTCGCCCTGAAACTGCGCGGAGACGGACGTAGCGTCCGACCCGGATCTCGATCCGGGTCGGACGCTACGTTTCTGAAAGCCTGAGGCCACTACTTATCGCCCTCGACGATTCGCAGGTCGGCCTCTCCTTCTTCTCCGGTGTCAAGGATGCCCAGCTTGGTCAGGATCTGGCGTTCCAGCTCGTTGGCCAGATCTGGGTTGTCACGCAGGAAGCGGCGTGCGTTTTCCTTGCCCTGGCCCAGCTGGTCACCGTCGTAGGTGAACCAGGCACCGGACTTCTTGACCATGCCGTGCTCGACGCCCATATCGATCAGGCTGCCCTCGCGGGAAATGCCATGGCCATAGAGGATGTCGAATTCGGCCTGCTTGAAGGGTGGGGCCATCTTGTTCTTGACGACCTTGCAACGGGTACGGTTGCCGACGGCGTTGGTGCCCTCCTTGAGGGTTTCAATGCGGCGGATGTCGATGCGCACCGAGGCGTAAAATTTCAGCGCCTTGCCACCGGTGGTGGTTTCCGGGCTGCCGAAGAAGACGCCGATCTTTTCACGCAGCTGGTTGATGAAGATCGCGGTGGTCTTCGAGTTTGAGAGGCGACCGGTGATCTTACGCAGCGCCTGCGACATCAAACGTGCCTGCAGGCCCACGTGGCTATCGCCCATTTCGCCTTCGATTTCGGCGCGTGGAACCAAGGCCGCCACGGAGTCGATCACGATGATGTCCAGCGCGCCGGAGCCCACCAGCATATCCATGATTTCCAGGGCCTGCTCACCGGTGTCCGGCTGGGAAACCAGCAACGCATCGGTGTCCACGCCAAGCTTCTTGGCATATTCAGGGTCCAGTGCGTGCTCGGCGTCGATGAAGGCCGCCACGCCGCCGCCGCGCTGAGCGCTGGCTACCGCGTGCAGTGCGAGGGTGGTCTTACCCGAGGATTCCGGGCCGTAGATCTCTACGACACGGCCACGAGGCAGTCCGCCTATGCCCAGCGCGACGTCCAATGCCACCGAACCGGTGGGGATGACCTCAACGGCGGCGCGGGTGGTGTCACCCAGACGCATGAGCGAGCCCTTGCCGAAAGCCTTGTCGATTTGGCCCAGAACGGACTCGAGAGCCTTTTCCCGATCATTACTTGCCATGGTTCACCTTTGGTCATGCAGGCCATCGCGCGACCTGCCAATCAATCTTTGTACTGTATCTAGACAGTATGAGCGCCAACCGACACTTTAGACCGCTTGGGCCCGAGGTGTGGACAAACTCTTCGTGCTGTTGTTTCTAGAATAACCCAATCCGAACAGATGTTCGAAATTGCGGCGCGGTGTTTCGAATATTTCGTTTCTTCGAAGACGCCGGGGGCGCCTTCGCCGCGTGCGGCTAGGCTTCCTTGGGCTCGATGTCCATGCCGAGCCAGCGCTCGGGCGGGACATCTTGCGCGCGGCAGATCGCTTCCCACACCTGCTTGGGCTTGATTCCCTTGCGTAGCGCCTGGGTGGCGTTGAGGCTGCCCAGCTCCGTCAGCGCGAGCGAGTCGGCCAGCATGTGCGAGTAGCCCGAACCAAATTCATGATCCATGTTCCGCCAGAATTCACTGTTTTTCACGAGTTGTATTCTTCCATGCATAACACGAGGGCCCTCGCATTTGCGAAGGCCCTCGGGTCGAAAACTTAGGTCGGGGTTAAACCGATGCCAGAGGTTTGCCGTTGCGTCCATCGACGTCCATGGCGAACTCGTTGGTCAGATCCAGCGGAACGGTGTCCGGGATGACCACGCCTTCGGCCAAGGCGATGCGATCGGACACTTCACGGAGCATCAACGACAGCGGCACCTCCAACGCGGTGCAGATCGAGGAGAGCAGCTCGGAGGATGCCTCCTTCTGTCCACGCTCGACCTCGGATAGGTATCCAAGCGAAACGCGGGCGCTATGGGAAACCTCGCGCAGGGTTCGGCCCTGGCGCTGGCGAACATCGCGAAGGACGTCACCGATTTCATGTCGGAGTACTACCATTTTGTGTTCCTCCTTCTCGGGCTGGACCGAATGGGCGTCTCCCATATCGCGCCAACGGACGACACCATTGACAGTTACGGGTTGCTTCACCATGTGTATAGCCTCTACTCCTAGGTCCTTCTCGAAAGATGCTTCTTATCCGAAGAGCCAGACCTTGCGGCCCTTCAATTCGTACAACATCAAGTTATACGCTTTTGTTCCCGACACCTTACCCTAATCACAAATATGCGACATACGCCACATTTAGACGGATTATTGTGAAGATCAAGGGGAATAATAGTATCTCGCCTCTTACTGTGAAGAAGCTTTATCCAAAATGGCAGCTAGCTGATTGATTGCAGCTTGCGCGCTTCGTTCGCGAATCTGCGCCCGGTCCCCGACGAAGTGGTGGGCCACGAATCCGGAGTCCTCGCCGTGCGCCCAGCCGATGAAGACCGTGCCTACGGGTTTGCCGTCATGGGCCTGCGGCCCGGCGACACCGGTGGCCGAAACCGCCAGGTCCGCCGCGCAGGCGCGCTGGGCCCCGACCGCCATCTGCCGGGCGACTTCGCCATCCACCGAACCGACCTCGCTCAGCAGCTGGGTATCCACGCCGAGCAGCTCGGCCTTCACCTGCGTGGAGTAGCTGATCACTCCCCCGCGCAGCACGGCCGACGCCCCGGAGATCTCGGCCAGGGTGGCGGCGATCAGCCCCGCGGTCAGCGATTCGGCCGTGGCAAGTTGCTTGCCTTGGGCGATCGCCGCGGCGATCACCGCGGCGCCGTGGTGTTCCATGAATTTGAACCTTTGCTAGTTGGCCTTGGCGGCGGCGCGCAGCTTGGCGGCCTTCCACAGGTATTCCAGCCCGGTGAGCACGGTGACCGCGACGGTGGCCAGCATCAGCACCCAGGCGGTGGTGTGCAGCCAGGAGATGGTGTGGGTGAACGGCAGCAGGTAGAGGCCGATGACTACCGCCTGCATCACGGTTTTGACCTTGCCGCCCATATTCGCGGCGATCACCCCGTAGCGGATGACCACCAGGCGCAATAGGGTGATGCCCCATTCGCGGACCAGGATCACGATGGTGACCCACCACGGCAGCTCGGTGAGGATGGAGAGCACCACCAGCGCGGAGCCGGTGAGCAGCTTGTCCGCGATGGGGTCCGCGATCTTGCCGAAG
The DNA here is from genome assembly GCF_002979835.1 of Arthrobacter sp. MYb221. Taxonomy (NCBI): domain Bacteria; kingdom Bacillati; phylum Actinomycetota; class Actinomycetes; order Micrococcales; family Micrococcaceae; genus Arthrobacter; species Arthrobacter sp. MYb221. Next base: position 5,817 of record NZ_PCPW01000002.1, read on the forward strand.
TTGGTGACCAGCCCGCGGCTGCGGGCCAGGTCCCCGTCGAGCTTGTCGGTGTACATGGCCACCACGAACAGCCCCAGCGCCACCCAGCGCCAGAGCCCCTGCTCCCGGTCGTCGGCCAGCAGGGCCCAGACGAAGAAGGGCACCATCAGGATGCGGATGCTGGTCAGCACGTTGGCGATATTCAGGTTCGGGACCGGGGCGTGCGCCGGTGAGTCCTCCGGCTGCGGGGCGTGCGCGCTCATGGCTTTAGTTTCTTCCTGTCAGGTCCCAGGCGTCCTCGCCCGGTTCGTCGGCTTCGTCGTAGTACTCGGTGGCCGTCTCGCGCTTGGCGAGGTCTTCGGCGACCAGGTCCACCGGCTCGGCGTGGTTCACGTTGGCCTCGTCGACCAGGGCCTGCTCGGCGGCGCTGGCCTGGTGGGCGGCGCCGTCATCCCCGCGCATGGCGGCCAGCACCATCGGCAGGTCATCTGGCTGGATCAGCACATCGCGGGCCTTGGAGCCCTCCGAGGGGCCGACCACTCCGCGCGATTCCATCAGGTCCATCAGCCGTCCGGCCTTGGCGAAGCCGACGCGCAGCTTGCGCTGCAGCATCGAGGTGGAGCCGAACTGGCTGGTGACCACCAGCTCGGTGGCCGCCAGCAAGAGCTCCAGATCGTCGCCGATGTCCTCGTCGATCTGCTTCTTCTTCTCGGCCACCGGGGTGACGTCGTCGCGGTATTCGGGCGTCAGCTGCCCCTTCACGTGGGTGACCACGCGCTGGATCTCGGATTCGGTGACCCAGGCGCCCTGCACGCGCATCGGCTTGGAGGTGCCCATGGGCAGGAAGAGCGCGTCGCCCTGGCCCAGCAGCTTCTCCGCTCCGGGCTGGTCCAGGACCACGCGGGAGTCGGTGACCGAGGAGGTGGCGAAGGCCATGCGCGAGGGCACGTTGGCCTTGATCAACCCGGTGACCACGTCCACGGACGGGCGCTGGGTGGCCAGGACCAGGTGGATGCCGGCGGCGCGGGCCAGCTGGGTGATGCGCACAATCGAGTCCTCGACGTCGCGCGGGGCGACCATCATCAAATCGGCGAGCTCGTCGACGATCACCAAGAGGTACGGGTAGGGCTTCATCACGCGCTTGGAGCCCTCGGGCGGGATCACCTTGCCGGCGCGCACGCCCTTGTTGAAGTCGTCGATGTGCTTGTAGCCGAAGTTCGCCAGGTCGTCGTAGCGGGTGTCCATTTCGCGGACCACCCACTGCAGCGCCTCGGCGGCCTTCTTCGGGTTGGTGATGATCGGGGTGATCAGGTGCGGCACGCCCTCATAGGCGGTGAGCTCCACCCGCTTGGGGTCGACCATCACCATGCGCACCTCATCCGGGGTGGAGCGCATCAGGATGGAGGTGATCATCGAGTTCACGAAGGAGGACTTGCCGGCGCCGGTAGCACCGGCGACCAACAGGTGCGGCATCTTGGCCAGGTTCGCCACGACGAAGCCGCCCTCGACGTCCTTGCCCACGCCCATCACCATCGGGTGCTCGGTCTTGCGCGCGTTATTCGAGCGCAGCACATCGCCCAGGGCGACGATTTCCTTATCGGTGTTCGGGATCTCGATGCCGATGGCGGACTTGCCGGGGATCGGCGAAAGGATGCGCACATCCGAGGAGGCCACCGCGTAGGAGATGTTCTTGGACAGCGCGGTGACCTTTTCCACCTTGGTGCCCGGGGACAGCTCGATCTCGTAGCGGGTCACCGTGGGACCGCGGGAGAAGCCGGTGACGTGGGCCTCCACCTTGAACTGCTGCAGCGTATTGGTCAGCGCCGCGACGATGGCCTCGTTGGCCTCGGAGGCTTCCTTGGCCGGCGGGCCGGCGGGCAGGAAGTCGTCCTGCGGCAGCGTGTAGGTGACATCTCCGGAAAGCTGGAGCTGTTCGGTGCGCTGCGGGATGGGGGCCAGCGCCGGGGCCGGGCGGGTGTGGTTGACCGCGACGGTCGGGATCGCGTCGGTCTCCGGTTCCGGCTCGGCATTGCCCAGGCCCACCTGGTCCATGATCGCGGCCATCTCGGTCTCGGCCTTGGTGGGGCGCTTGACTCCGGGCGGCGGTCCGGCGGGCGCCGCCGGCTTGGCCTCGGCGGCGGGCCGGGAGATCGCCTCGGTGGCGGTGGAATCCGCGTCATAGACGTCGGTGACCGGCAGCGCGTTGGTGGCCGGTTCGTTCGGTTCGATCACCGCCTTGTCGTAGGCGACGTCGCCGGTGCGCTCGTCGCCGGTCTCGCCGTCCACGTTGTAGACCTCGGAGACGCGCTTGGCCTCGGCCCGGCGTTCGAAGAAGTTCTTCTTCTTGGGTTTCGGAGCCGGCGCTTCCTGCTCCGCGTCCGCGTAGAGGTAGGACTGGTCGTGCGACTCGGAGTTCGGATCGAGCACCGGGGCCTGCGCCACGGTCGGCGCGCTGCGCTCGCGGTGCGGATCCTGGCCGAGCAGCCGGTTATAGCCGATGCGCACCCGCGAAGCGATCTGCAGCGGCGGGGTGGCGGTGACGACCAGCAGCGAGAGCACGAGGAAGAAGATGTGCACGGCCATCGCGCCGGGAACCGAGATCAGCAGGCCCAGCGGGGTGCCCAGGATCGAGCCGACCATTCCGCCGGCGGCCCAGAGCGCCGCGAAGTCGTCGGTGACCGCGGGCGAACCATTGGCCAGGGCGGCCAGGGAGGATCCGGCCATGGTCATCATGAACAGCCCGATGCCGATCCGGTTATTGGCCGAATCCGCTTCCGGGTGGCGGAAGAGGCGGAAGGCGCCGATGACCAAAACCACCGGCAGCAGCACCGCCATGAACCCCAGCGAGCCGCCGGCCACCGAGTGCACGCCGCGGCCGAACCAGCCCACGTCGCGCAGCCCCCACCATTCGACGATGGCGACGGTGATCGCGATCAGCGTCAGGAACAGCCCGGTTCCGTCGCGGCGCAGCTCGAAGTCGGGCCGGACGGTGGCGCCGATCCGGCGGAAGGCGCCGCCGAAGATCCGGGCGATGCCCATCCACATGCTGCGAATTGCGCGCAGCGGAAGAGCGAGATCCTGTTCCGGGTTCTCGGGAGTTTTTTTGGCAGGCGAAGCGCCCGACGTCCGCGGTTTGCGCGTCGTCGGCTTCTTCGCCCCCTGCGACTGGGTGCGTGAGGCCATAGTTCTAGGGTATCTCCACCTACCGGATACCGGCCGAATTTACACGTCTCGACGGGGTTTGGCGCCAGCTAGATACTCATCACGTGGAATTGCTCCGGGGTCGAACCTAAATGTCGGTGGGCACCGAGATACTTTGTTCATGGCTGATCTTGTTGAGAGCAAGCAATCCACGGCACTGCTTGAACGACGCCCGCGTGCCGCCTCGATTCCGTGCGTGCCGACATCGGACCATCTCGCGTCGGCATTCCATGCGGCTTTTATTGCGTGGACGACGCCCGAAATCGCCGGCAGCGCAGAGCATATCTACTGGATGATCGCCATTCGCGACGAGCATCAGCGCGTGTCCACGCATCAGGGGCAGTCCAGTTCGCCACGGCCATTGGTCGAAATCATCGAGCACTTCGAACAGCTGCTAGCGCAGCACAAATCCAGTACCTGGGTTTCGATCCCGAAGAGGCATTGGTACCTGCCCAGATATCTCCAAGAGGCCGGATTCGCAGTGACGCGAGGACTGAACGACGTGAATCAAGCATCCGGCGTGGTGCATCGGGAAGTGGAGCTCGCGAAGCAGCTTCAGACCAGCGCCGCGCTCCAGGCAGGAAGCGTCTTGGATATGCCGATGGCCATTCCGCCTCGGGGACACCATCCCCAACACGATCCGGCGCCTCAGCAGTGGCAACCGGAGTATTGGGATCTCGCTTCACAAACGCCATCGCGCATCGCCCTGGCGGTCGATGCCTCAACCGATCCCACCGGCGCTTGTGCGGTCGCACTGCTCAGCGAACACGGGGACGCGATCCTCTACGCCGGGGAATCCTTCGACACGATCAGCATGCTCGAATTTGCTGCGCTGGTCGTGGCGCTGGAATACCTCGCCGCCACCGGACCGGCCAGCGCAACGATCCATACTGATTCTGCCGATGCCTATCGTGTAGCCCAGGCGCTGGCCCTTGATGGCCGGTGCGCGACCGGCTATTGCGGCATCAGCGAGGACTCCAAGCACCGGTTCCTGCAGGCATGGAACTCCACCGAATCGCAGGTTGCCTTTGAACTGGTCAAAGGGCACAGCGGAGAAAAGCTGAATGAAGGAGCGGATCAACTGGCGTGGGCCGGTCGGGCGGCTTCAAAACGTCCGCGCGAACAGGTCGAAGCAGCGCTGATGTCCCGGATTGCAGAGATTCGCCAAGCATTCGCCAGCCCTCGGGACTGAGCCGGAAGTTGCCTACCTGCCTCGGGGCTGGAACCGGCGGATTCCGCCGCGGTGCTAGCGCACCGCCGCCGGGGACTGCGGCTCGGAATGCTCATCGGCCATGCTGAAGACCAGCTGCAGGGCGCCGCGCACGGAAAACGGTTCAACGTGGATCCCGTACACCCGCAGCAGCAGCTCGGGGGTGAGCACCTCCTCGGGAGTGCCGCTGGCCACTGCCTGGCCGTTTTCGAGCATAACCAGCTTGGTGCAATAGCGGGCGGCCAGGTTCAGGTCGTGCAGCACGACCACGGTGGTGACCCCCAGCTGCCCGACCATGCGCAGCAGCTCATGCTGGTAGCGGATGTCCAGGTGATTGGTCGGCTCGTCCAGCAGCAGGTGGTCCGCCTGCTGGGCCAGCGTGCGGGCCACCAGCACGCGCTGCTTTTCCCCGCCCGAGAGCGTGGCGTAGCGGCGGTCGGCCAGATCCCGTGCCCCGACCCGGCTCAGCGCCGCGGCCACCGCCTGGTGGTCCTCGCGGGTGAAGGCCGCCAACGCCTTGCGGTGCGGGGCGCGGCCGAGCAGCACCATGTCGGCGACGGTCACCGGCAGGTCGGTAGGCGTCTCCTGCGCGACCACGGCCACCCGGCGGGCCAGCTCGGTGCCGTGCAGCTCCTCGAGGGGCTGCGCGTCCAGGGTGACCAGCCCGGCGCGCGGGCGCAGCGCCGCATACAGGGTGCGCAGGAAGGTAGACTTGCCGCTGCCGTTCGGGCCGATCAGCCCGACGACCTCGCCTTGCCCGGCATGCAGGCCGACGGATTTCACTACCAGTTTGCCGCCGTAGCCCACGGATACATCGGTGGCTGTGATCATGCTTTATGCCCCTTCGGGTGATTGGTTGTCATTGGGTCGGGTTCAGCTTGCGCACCAGCACGAAGAGCAGCGGGGCGCCAAGCAGGGCGGTGACGATGCCCAGCGGCAGCTCCTGCGGGGCCATGGAAGTGCGGGCGAGCACGTCGGCCCAGACCAGGAAGATCGCGCCGAGCAGGGCGGCCACAGGAAGCAGCTTGCGGTGCGTGGAGCCCACGCACAGCCGGGCGATATGCGGGATGATCAGCCCGACGAATCCGATGCCGCCGGAGGCCGCGACCAGCGCGCCCACGCACAGCGCGGTCACCACCATCACCGCCGCGCGCAGCTTCGCCGGGGAGATCCCCAGCGTCTGCGCGGTGGAATCGCCGATGGCCAGCGCATCCAGCGGGCGGGACCAGAGCAGCAGCAGCACCAAGGTGCCCAGCACCACCGCCCAGGTGAGCAGCGCGGACTGGACGGTGGCCTGGCCCAGCGAGCCGAGCGTCCAGAAGAGCACCGAGCGGCCCGCATTCGGGTCATCGGAGGCGAAGATCAGCAGCGAGGTCAGCGCGTGCAGCACGTAGCCCACGGACACCCCGGCGAGCACCAGCCGGGTGGAGGTCATCTGCGAGCCGACCCGGGCCAGCAGGAATACCGCAATCCCGGCGGCCAGCGCCCCAGCGAAGGCGCTGCCGGCCAGCGAAGCCGAGCCGATGCCGGCCGCGCTCCCGAAGAGGATCGAGGCCGCCGACAGCGTGGACGCCCCGGAAGTCACCCCCAGCAGGTAGGGTTCGGCCAGGATATTTCGGGTCAAGGCCTGCAGGGCCACCCCGGCCAGCGCAAGCCCGGCGCCGACGGCCGCGCCCAGCAGCACGCGGGGCCCGCGCAGCAGCAGCACGATGGATTCCTCGGAGTCGGTCCAGGCGCCTATCATTTGGCCGCCGGTCAGATGCTGGCGCAGGATCTGGATCACGGTGCCCGCCTCGATGGCCACCGGCCCAAGGCCCACGGCCACCGGCAGGGTAATCAGCAGCGCGCCGAGCAGCCCGGCGATCCACAGCCAGGTGTGCCGGGTGCGTTTGCCGTGCTCCAGGTCGTCTCCGGTGAACACCAGCGGCGCCGCCGGTGGTGTTGCGCCGCGCGGTTCGCCCAGCGCGGGATCCAGTTGGGTCATGGCTGCCTTTCCATCGATTCGTCATTCGTTGCGGTGCACAGCGTCAGCGCGGCAATCAGGGCAAGCAGGGTGAACCCGCCGAGCACTGCGGCCGCGGCCAGATACCCCGCCGTACCCAGCGCCGCCCCGGCGGCGCCCGCGCCGAGGAACAAGCCCAGGGACATGCCGGCGGCGTTCAGGCTCAGCGCGGTGCCACGCACTTCGGCGCAGCGGCGCACCAGCAGGGTCATCACCGCGGCGGAGACCACCGCGTGGCTGGCCGAGAGCACCGAGGTGCACAGCATCGCCAGCGGCAGCACCGGGGAAAGGTACACCCCGAGCAGGGCCAGCAGCGCCGCGGCCAAGGCGATGCCCATCACCGCCCGGGTGCGCCGCTCGGAGTCCTCGGCGTTCAGCATCCGTCCGGCCAGCAGATGCCCGAGGAAAAAGGATCCTCCGCTGAGCGACCAGACAAAGGCGAACCAGCCGGTGGATAGCTGGAATTTGTCTGCATACAGCGGGGCGAGGAAGGCCAGGTGCCCCATGAGCGCGCCGGCCCGCCCGAAGGAGACCAGCAGCAGGGCGCGTGCCCCGGGGATGGCGGCCAACGAGCGGAAGGCGGCCAGGTAGCCCAGCCGCGGGGCCGGTTGGGCCGGTTGCCCCGCCCCGGATTCCATCCGGCCGTAGCGCAGCAGTGCGGGCACCAGCGCAAAGGAGGCGATGGCGATGGCCACGAGGTTCCCCTGCCAGCCCCACCACAGCGCCGGCAGCACCAGCAGCGGTGCGCCCACCGTGGAGGCCAGGGTCTGGGCGGTCATCACCAGGGTGGCGGCGCGGCCCGCGGTGGGAGTATTCCCGAAGCGGTCCGCCGCGGCGGTGGACAGCGCCGGGTAGAGCAGCGCGTTGGATATGCCGGTGACCAGGCAGAAGGCGGCCAGCGCGGCGAGCCCGGAAAAGGTCCCGAGCACCGCGGCGATCCCCAGCAGCGCCAGCGCGGCGGCGGCCACCCGTCCCGGGGCGATGCGCCCGATCAGCGGGGCCAGCGCAACGCCGGTGAGCACCGCGCCGACGCCGGCCAGCCCGCGCAGCGAGCCGACCTCGGCATAGCCGGCCCCGGCCCAGTCGGCGATCGGCACGAGGAAGGTGGAGAGCACGGTGAAGGGCAGCAGGCCCACGGCCGAGGCCAGCAGGGCGGGCCAGATCTCGGCGATGATCTTCCGCTCGCCGGGCAGCTTGCCGGTGGTGTCCAGTTCGGCCCGGCTCATGCGGCGCTTCCGATCCCGGCGCGGATCATGCCCAGTTCTTCGCCGAAGTCCTGCACGGCGAAGGCCGCGGAGCGCGGCTGGGTGCCCAGTGCATGCGCCGCCTGTGTCAGAGCGCTCTCGTAGGCGGCCAGCAGGCGGTCGATCGTCGGGCAGGGCACCGCCAAGTGCCGGGCGAGGCCCTGGATGATCTTGGTGCGGTAGTAGTCTTCCCTCGGCATCCGCGGCACGTCCCAGCGGCCTGCGTCGTTGCGGAAGATCGGCCGAATGGGAATGGCGGAGAAGTCGAAGTAGCGCCCGTGGGCATCCGGTTCGGAGAAGGGGTCCACGAGCAGCGAGGCGTAGCGCACGTAGACGAGGTACTCCTGGTGGATGGCCGGCAGCTGCTCGAATGCCGCCACCTGCTCCGGGTCGATGCTCTGCGGGTGGACCGGGTAGCCGTCCTGGAGCATGAAGGCCAGCAGGTTGACTCCCTTCCCGCCCAGCGCGGCGATGATGGCCGAAAGCTCGCGCCACTGCTGGACCATGGCGTGGATCATGGATGGGGTGACCGGCCCCTCTGGGTAGAGCTTGTAGACGTACTGCGTCGGCGGCTTCGCGGCGAACACGGCGCGCAGCGTGACCTCGTTCATGAACAGCGCCGGATGCACGTACAGCGAAATATTCCGCGCCTCGGCTTCGGCTGGCAGGCCGAGCACCGCCAGCTCGGTGCCCGCCGCCTCATGCACGGCGCGCAGCCGTTCCAGTCCCGGCGAGCTGCCGCGATTCGATGCGGCGTAGATGCGGGCCTTGGCTCCGGCGGTCAACACCGCGGCGCCCGGGTGTCCCTGCGGCCAGCGGGTGTCGCCCAGGTAGCTGGAGAAGCTGATCACCTCCGGGTCCGCGCCCCGGGCGTTGGCGTATTCGCGCACCAGTGACCCGGAGCCCAAGGTGGGCGAGAGCAGGACGATGCGTTCGAACCCGGCCAGCACCTCACCGGCCAGTTGGCGCAGCACCGGGAGGTAGGCATCCGCAGTGACCGCCAGGAGCAGCGTGTCCCATTCCCCGGCCACCGATCCGTACCCGTGGAAGACGTGTTCGATCTCCGCTTCCCCGGCCAGTGCCGCGTGGGCGAGGTTCTGCACCTCGGCGCGCACGGTGCCCGCAGTTGTCTCCAGCGCGGCGAAGAATGCCGCCGCGCGCTGCGATTCGCGGCCCGCAAGGCCCAGGGTCCCGGGGAGCCGCCCGAGCAGCACCGCGCTTTGCACGGCCACCGGACCGGTCCCGGCGATGAGGATATTTCCCAATTCGTCCATCTGCTAAACGTCTTTTCCTATTGAGCGCTGCTTCACGTACAGCGCGATGTCGAATACCTGGTCCGGCTGGCGGATGATGTCGACCAGCCGCCAGAGCGCCGGGTCGACCTGCTGCATCGGGTAGTTGAACAGCGATTTAAGCCCGTCCCCGAAGCGCATGGCCACCACGATGTCCTCGCGGGTCAGCGCATGCATCTGGTGCAACAGTTCGTATTTCACGCCCACCGTGGAGCTGATCACCACGTGGGTGGCCTGCGCGGTGAAGTCCAACTCGTGGAGCGCGCGTTCCTCCAGCCCGATGTCCAGGCCCTCGCCGAGCTGGGCCACGACCCGGCGCCCGAGCGCAATCGACTCAGCGTCGATGTCGATCCCGAGCGCGGACGCGCCGGTGAGCGAGGCGACGTTCAGCAGCGTCATCGGGAAGGATCCCGCGCCGACGAGCAACAGCTTGGAATCCCCGGTCAGCGCGACGGCCCCGAATTCCTTGGCGATGCAGGATTCGATATTGGCAAAGTATCCCTCCGCTCCTACCTGCCCCTCCAGCAGCCGCAGCGCGCGGTACTTCTCGATGACCGCCACGCAGCGCGCCGACTGGCAACGCAGTTGGTCCACCAGCTCATCCGTGCCGGCGGCCGCGGCAAGCTGGGCGAAGGGGGGCACGTTGCCCGGATCGGTGACGAAGCGCGCGTAGTCCGCCAGCAGCTCCTCGAGCTCGCCAGCGTGCCGGGTCGAGCCGTCGTAGCCGTCGGCCGCCGCGCTGAAGTGGCGCAGGAAGCCGCGCAGCGTGGCCAGCATGGCCTGCGCACCGGAGCTCAGCTCCGGGCTTGCGCCAATCGATATTTCAGTCATGGATATATGCCCTCCCCTCGGCCACGATGGCCACGTGTCCGGCGACGCGCAGCCCGGTTACCGTTCCGGAGCCGTAGTCGGCTTCCACGTCCATGCTGCCGCCGGGTTGCCGTACGCTGGCGCAGACCGGAGCGCGGTTCTTCGCGGCCAGGTACGCGCCGAGCGCGGCGGTTCCCGAGCCGCAGCTGCGTTCCCAGAGCAGGCTGCCCAGTGCGGGCACGTTGATCAGCGGGTCCAGCGCCCCGCGCGCCGGATCGTAGAGCATCACCCCGGCAACGGAGACGCCTTCGCTATTGCCCAGCTGCAAAGCCGCCTGTTCGGCGTGCTCGCGCAGCCCCTGGCCGTGGCCGGCGCACTCAATGACAAGGTGCACCGAATCCGCATACCGCACCAGGGCCGTTCCCGAGCGGGCTCCCGGGGACGGGTAGGGTTCGATGCTCAGCGGCAGCGGGCTCTCCAGCTGGCAGCGGTAGCCCGAATCCCGGGGCTCGACTCGGCAGCTCAGCAGCTCCTCGGCGCCCGAGGCTTCTAGAAAGAGTTCAACCCGGCCGGTCTGCCCCTGCCTCGAGGCGTGCAGCGCTGCCAGCGCCATCGCGGCGTTGGCGCAGAATTCGTCCCCTGCCATGTGCAGGCGCAACTGCGCCGCGGAGGATTCCGCCGGCAAGATGAACCCGACCTGTTCGGCATGCAGATGCTCGGCGCGCAACAACTGCTCCGCGATGGTGCGGTACTGCCGGGGCGGATGCTGGCTGGTGACCAGCACGGTGGTGTTGGATGTCGGGCTCAGCTTCGCGAAGTCCACTTCGGTGGTGCCCCTGGCCGCAGTGGAACGCGCGTATCTGCGTGCAGGCAGCGCGGAGGCGTGCCGGCGGCCGGTGTGGCGCGGGGTCCGGCGCAGCTGTGCTGACTGGCTCATGGGGCGGACAACCGGTCCGCGAGCAGCTCCACGCCGTCCACGGCCAGCGGGCCGGGTGAGGAATAGTAGTAGTTCAGCGGCACCACGGCCGCGTCCTCCTCGATGGCAGCGAGGCCATCGAGCTCGGGTCGATCGCGCAGCGCCTGGAGCACCTCCTGGTCGGTTTCCAGTGCCGAGGAACCGGTAGGCAGGTACATCGCGAAGACCTTGTCGGCGGCGCTGGCGATCAGTTCTTCCGTGGAAGGGTCGAAGTAGCGCTTGGGCACATCGCCGAAGGCATTCTCCAGGCCGAGCAGCTCCATCTGCTCCGAGACCAGCGATTCCCCTCCATAGGATCCGAGGCCGCCGGCGCTCGGCACGTATAGGGACAGCGCGCGCTCTCCGCTGCCCTGCTCAACGCGCGCCGCGGCGGCCGCTACACGCTCGCGCATGTCCTCCACCGCATTCTCGGCCGCCTGATCGGTGCCGAACAACTGGCCGTAGGACTGCACGTCACGGTAGATCTGCTCGAATCCGCTCACTCCTCCGGTGGAGCGGTCTTCGAATCCGGCGCAGTAGCCGCTCACGGTCAGCATCTGGACCCCGGCCTCGTCCAGTCGTTCGGCCAGGGAATCCAGATCGACTCCGGCTGCGATATCGGTGCCGATGACCACGTCGACTCCCGAACCAAGGATCATCTCGTAGGAGACGTCGTGCGAGTCCTCCGTGATCCGCTCGGCGTCCTCCACCACGGCCTTGGTGGCCGCGTCGAAAGGCACCTCCAGGCTGCCAGCGTAGTGCGTCAGCTTGTCGCCGGCTCCAGCTGCGGACAGCAGCGCCGGAGCCTCCGAACCGACCGCGAGCACGCTGCGCGGTGCCGCGTCGAACACCACCTCCCGGCCGCAGCTGTCAAGGGTGATGCTGCCGGCGGCCGATTCATTCTGCGCGCTGTTCACGGTTCCGCCGGGGACGGCGCAGGCGGTGGCCACGGCCAGGATGACGGCGGGCATGGCCACCATCCAAGGATTGATTCTTCTCATAGATCATTGCTCCATTCGGTGCGGCCAGGGCGGGGACCTTAGGTCTCTGAGTACGCCTTTTAGCCAACAATCGTAAACACTAATGAGAATCATTCTCAAAAGTCAAAACGATGACGGCCCGCCGTCTCCTTGAACCCACGCCAGCCCCGCTCGCCCGGATAGGCCGCAGCGCACCTCGGAACAAAAATAGATCGCCCGCCGTACCCGGAATTTCCGGGTACGGCGGGCGATCTCCTGGATATCCAGCCTAGAGAGGATCTGGCATTAAAGCCCTTCAGCGGTCAACCAGGCCGAAGCGATATCGGCGGCCGACTTCTGGTCAACGGTGCTTTGCACATTCAACTCAACCAGGGTCTCGGCACTCAGCTTTTCGCTAACCGGGTTGAGCACCTCGGCCAGATCCGCTGACAGCTCGGCGGAGACCACCGGAACGACGTTCGAAGCCAGGAACAGCGACTCGGGATCTTCTAGCACCACGAGATCTTCGGTCTTGATGCGCGGGTCGGCGGTGAACACGTTGGCAATGTTCACCGTGCCGGCGACCAGATCTTCAACGGTGGTGTCGCCGGTCCCGGAGAAGTCAGCCTTCACCCTATAGACGCTTTCGAGCCCCTTAGGGCCGTAGGGGCGTTCGGCAAGCTCCGGTGGCCCGCCGAGGGTCAACGGCTCGCTAACATTCGCCAAGTCCTTGATGGACTTCAGGTTATTTTCCTCAGCAAACGCCCGGGTCACGGTGTAGGAGTCCTGGTCAGAGGCCTCGGCCGCTTCAAGGACCGCCAGAGAATCCGGAAGCTCCGACGTCAGCTCGGTGTAGACCTCATCGGCGGCACGCGCTTCGGTGTCTTCCTTGAAGAATTGCAGCAGATTGCCGGTGTACTCGGGGAACACATCGATACTGCCCTCTTCGAGCTGAGGCATGTACGCGTCCCGCTGACCAATGCTGTACTTGCGTTCCACCTCTTTGCCGGCACCTTCCAGCGCCTGGGCGTAGATCTCGGCAACGATCTCATTCGAGTAGTAGGCCTGCGAGCCGACAACAATCGTTTCTCCGCCGCCTTGTTCGGCGTTGCTCTCGGTTGCCAGCGGGTCTCCCCCTGCGCAACCAGCCAAGACAAGACTGCCGGCCAGCATTGCGGCTGCGCTCGGGATAGTGCGTTTCAGTTTCATGGCTTTTCCCTTTCCTGGGATGTCGAGTGATCTATTTTCGGGTTTGCATCTTCACCGGCGGTTTTGTCTGGGGCGAGCTTGCGCGGTGCCTTCTTCCTAGCTTTTCCCAGGCCCTCCGGAACTGCCGTCTTTTGAATCACGGCGAACAACAGGTCCAGGAGCAGCGCAAGCACCGCCACCATGAGCGCTCCGCCGAGAACCATGTCGAAGCGCCGCAGATTCAGCCCGGTAATAATTGGCAGGCCCAGCCCGCCAAGGTTCACGTAGGCCGCGATGGTCACCGTTGCGACCACTTGCAGCATGGCTGACCGGATTCCGCCTACGAGCAGCGGCAGGCCGAGCGGGATTTCAACCTTGAAGAGGATCTGCCACTCGGTCATCCCCATAGACCGAGCCGCGTCAAGGGTCTTGCGGTCTATGGCTTCAAACCCCGTATAGGCTCCGGCCAGCAGCGAAGGGATGGCCAGTAGAACAAAGGCGACCATGGCTGCTTCGGGTTTGTGCAGCACGCCAAAGAGCAGCACCAATAAGATCAGCAGGCCGAAAGAAGGTATCGCACGGGCGACACCCGCGGCGCCCACGGCGATCTCGCGCCCAATACCGGTGTGCCCGATCGCCCAACCGGCAGGGATGGCAATGACTCCCGCAAGAAGCACCGCCGCCACCGTGAACAGCAGATGCTGGCCAAGCAATGCCTGCAGTCCCCCGCTGCCTTCCCACTGCTCTGGCGCGGAAATCCATTCAAGTGCCTTGGCAATCAGGTTCATAGCGACACCCGCATTCTGGCCGCATGCGTAGCTTTTCGCTTTGGTTGCTTAATTTGACGTGTCCAAGGCATCAGCCATCGTCCGAGGAGGACTAAGAACAAGTCGATGGCCAGGGCAATCAAGGCCACCGCAAGGATCCCCGAAAAGACTTCTTCGATGATGCGCCGCTGGAGGCCGTTCGTGAACAGGTATCCCAGGTTCGTCACACCCACCAAGATTCCCACGGTCGCTAGCGAGATGGTGCTGACCGCGGTGACGCGCAGTCCGGCGAGAATCACCGGACCGGCAAGCGGCAGGTCCACCGCGAAAAACCGGCGCCCGGGCCCGTAGCCCACGGCAGTTGCGGCCGCGCGCGCGGCAGGGTCTACGGAGTCCAGTCCGTCCACGACGCCGCGGACCATAATCGCAATCGCGTAAATGCTCAGTGCCACGATCAGGTTGGCTTCACTGATCGCGCTCATTCCGGTGAGCACAGGCAGGAGCATCAGCAACGCGAGCGAGGGGATGGTGTAGAGCAGGCCGGTGGTTGTCACAACCGGTCCGCGAACGATTCGAAATCGCCAAGCTACCCAGCCCAGCGGGATGGAAAGCAGGAACCCGATGACGATCGCTATCAGGCTCTGCCGCAAGTGCTCTAGCGACAGCGACCCGATGAGTCCCAGATTCTCGAGTATCCAGTTCACGCCTTGGATCCGTCCTCGACGAGTCTTCCCTGGGTCCGGCCTTGGGAATCCACGAGCACGGCACCGTGGGGCGTATTTTTGACGCTCAGTGCTCTGGCTCCACGGTCTGTGCCGATGAAAGAAGCCACGAACTCGTTGGCTGGGTTTTCAATGATTTCGCTCGGGCTACCCACCTGCAGCTTCTGCGCACCGGCGGACAGGATCACCACCTGGTCGCCGAGGAGGAATGCCTCATCGATATCATGGGTGACGAAGACAATCGTCTTATCAAGTTCTTGTTGCAGCCGAATCAGTTCCTGCTGCAGTTCGGCGCGCACAATGGGATCGACGGCACCGAAGGGCTCATCCATGAGCAAAATATTCGGGTCAGAAGCCAAGCCACGGGCCACTCCGACACGTTGCTGCTGGCCTCCGGATAACTGGTGCGGGTATCGGTCAGCCATGGTTGAGGGCAGGCCTACGGTCTCCATAAGTTCCAGTGCCCGGGTTCGGGCAACCCTGCGAGATTTGCCTTCGAGCCGGGGAACCGTGGCGATGTTCTCTGCCACGGTGAAATGCGGGAGAAGCCCCGAGTTCTGCATGACGTAGCCGATACTGCGGCGCAGGCCCACCGCGGGCTTTGTGGATACATCCTGGTCGTCTATGCGGACCGTGCCGGCACTGGGGTCAACCATGCGATTGATCATGCGCAGCAATGTCGTCTTGCCGCAACCAGAGGAACCCACGAATACGGTGGTGCGATGGGCTGGAATCGTCAAGCTGAAGTCCTCAACAGCCGTGGTGCCGTCTGGATAGTGCTTGGAAACGGTATCAAATTCGATCATGCACTGTTGCTCCCCACTAGCTCGTTGTGATCAGCTGCGTCGTGCCTGTGCATACATTGGCTCCTTGCGGTGGCGTTGAGCCTAATTCTGCCCTAAAAATCCGATGACGGCACGGCAGACTACGAACTGATTTTCACTCGATCTTCGAGACAACATGCACTAAACCTTCAAGCCACATTAGGATCGACATAAACATAGTTACTACTTTTGGAGGAATATCTTGCTTATCCCCGCCGTTGCCCTAGCTTCCCTCTCGCTGACCACCGGGATATTAACGGCCTCTGCGCCAGCAGTGACTGGCCCCGAAACAGAAATACTGACAGAAATGTGGGATTCGGTGCTGACCCTCGATGCGGCCACCGGGCTAGCCCTTGACGAAAACATGCAGCAGGAATGGGTCTCAATGACGGTCGTGGACGTCCAAACAGGAAAAATTCTAAGTGAGACTACACTGACTCCTGGGCATGCAGGAACTCCGGTCCAGGTTCCGATATCGGTTCTTCCGCTTCGAGATCGCTTGGGCTGGAATTAGTCGCTTTTCGTCGAAGACGGAATGCTCCGACCTCCACAACCTTTCGCTGGACGGAGCTTTGCCTGTTTCCATCGCACGATCATCGTTCTGATAAGCGCCACGAAGGACAGCGGGATCACCATTGCCCCGGCAGCCAGCGATAGATCAGCGGTGATTCGGAATACTCCAGCCTCAGGGAAAACATCGCTCAGCAGCAGTGCCCATATGGTGCTTGGAATAATTCCCAGAGCTAGCGAGAGCAACGTGAACAGCAGAACGCTCACCCGAGTTGAAACGACGAATCCAAGGAACGCCATCAACCCAGCGAATCCGAGCCACGGCAGCAGCGGGAAACCCAGTGCAAACCACAAACCCGCGTCGAGATAAGTCCACCAAGGGGCACGGGCAAGCAACGGATCCACGACAAGCAACAAGATCGCCCATCCTGATCCGCAAAGCAGCGGCAGAAATCGCCATTTGTTTTTTGTTATCAGTTGATTGTTCCCGACACCGCGCGTTTGCTCAGAGATCTCCACGGATTCGTTCCTGTCGGGTTTTGAAAGTCTTAGTGATTGGACCTGCACCGAGGAGATGCGCTTCGATTGGAGCCTTGCCTATTCCGCGGGTGCTCCCGGCCGTGGCCGAATCGAAGATGCTGCCCTTCGTTGCGCTAGCCCACGAATGCTCATCCACGCGATAGCGAAGCACAGTATGAGGAAGGCCAAAGCAGATGCAAGCCCGGATACGAGGTCCAGCGCTTGGGAGAAAATTGCGCCGAGCGCCAGTACCACGAAGACCCCGCCGGCGGCGGAACCGATCGCGCCCATCAGAGCCTGGGAGTTTCCGGTAGCGGCGGGTCGTTTCTTCTCACGAATCGCCAAGGCGATGGTTGCCCCCGTGGCGGGAAAGACCGCGGCGATCGCGCCGATCCACGCGCCGTTGGCCAAGGCCAGCACCAGACCCCCACCAATGCCGGACAGCGAGAACGGTGATTCCTTAGCCAGAATTGGCCAGAAAATTGCGGCGCTGAGCGCGGCGCCAAAAACAATGCCGGCCAGGATCGCCAGCCCGAAGAGCGGCAAAGTGAACGATTCGGCCTTCTGCCCAGCAATTTTCACCATATGGTGATCATATGCGATTGCTATTTGACTTGTCGATATTTAATGCGTTGCAGTGATACGTCAGTCTATGCCGGTTGGTCGTTCAGGTCGTTTGCGCCACGGACCCGAGCTTGGCGATCAGGGAATCCCGCCGCTGCCAGTAGCCGAGCGGGCCCAGCGTGGGTGGCAGCAAGCTGGCTGAACGCTGCGCGCGGAGCGTTAACATGGCCCCAGCATCGGCAGAGAACCTTGCCTTAGATACACGAAATGCCCCAAACCACTGGTGGTTTGGGGCATTTCGAGGATTGAAGCTTACGCTTCGAGCACTACCGGAACGATCATCGGACGGCGGCGCAGCTTGCGCGACACCCACGAACCGATGACGCGGCGCACGATCTGCTGCAGCTGGTGGGTGGAGTGGTTTGGATTATTAGCCACTGCCTCCAAGATCGCTGCGGCGATCTTTGGCTTGATCTCGTTGAAGACCGCATCGTCCTCGGCCACGCCGCGGGCGTGGATGTCTGGCCCGGAGATCAAGGTGCCGTTCTGGCGGTTGATCACGGTGATCACCGAGATGAACCCTTCTTCGCCCAGGGTGACACGGTCCTTGAGGTCCTCGTCGGTGATGGTACCGACCTTGGAACCATCCACGTAGACGTAACCGCATTCGACCTGGCCAACGAGTTCGGCTACGCCGTCCTTGAGGTCAATGACCGAACCGTCTTCCGCGAGGATGACGCTCTCTTCCGGAACACCGGACAGCGCGGCCAAACGGCCATTGGCGATCAGGTGGCGGGTTTCGCCGTGGACCGGAAGAACGTTCTTCGGACGGACGATGTTGTAGCAGTACAACAGCTCACCGGCCGAGGCGTGGCCGGAAACGTGGACCTTGGCCATGCCCTTATGGATGACCTCGGCGCCCAAGCGCATCAGGCCGTTGATCACGCGGAAGACCGCGTTCTCGTTGCCCGGGATGAGGCTGGAGGCCAGGATCACGGTGTCACCCGGGTTGATCTGGACCTTGTGTTCACCGTTGGCCATGCGGGACAGTGCTGCCATCGGCTCACCCTGCGAACCGGTGGACATCAGCACCACCTTGTGATCCGGCAGCTGGTCAACCTGCTTCAAGTCAACAACGACCCCCTGCGGGATGTGCAGGTAGCCGAGGCGCTCGGCGATGCCCATATTGCGCACCATCGAACGGCCGATGAAAGCAACCTTGCGGCCGTGCACGGCTGCAGCATCCAGCACCTGCTGGACGCGGTGCACATGCGAGGAGAAGGAGGCGACGATGATCCGGCGGCGGGCCCGAGCAAACTTCGCTTCCAGCACCGGACCGATTTCGCGTTCGGCGACGGTGAAGCCCGGCACCTCGGCGTTGGTCGAGTCGGTGAGGAACAGGTCCACGCCCTCCTCGCCGAGCTTGGCGAAGTGGCGCAGGTCGGTGATGCGGCCGTCGAGCGGCAGCTGATCCATCTTGAAGTCACCGGTGTGCAGCACGGTACCGGCTTCGGTACGCACGAACACGGCCAGCGCGTCTGGGATCGAGTGGTTCACCGCGACGAATTCGCACTCGAACTCGCCGATCTGAGCCACTTCATTCTCGGTGACCACGTTGGTGATCGCCTTGATGCGGTGCTCGGCCAGCTTGGCTTCGATGAAGGCAAGGGTCAGCTTCGAACCATACAGCGGGATATCTTCGCGCAGACGCAATAGGTACGGAACCGCACCGATGTGGTCTTCGTGGCCGTGGGTGAGCACTACGCCCACCACGTCGTCCAGACGATCCTTGATGTAGGAGAAGTCGGGCAGAATCAGGTCAACGCCCGGCTGGTGCTCTTCGGGGAAGAGCACACCGC
Source organism: Arthrobacter sp. MYb221 (assembly GCF_002979835.1). Taxonomy (NCBI): domain Bacteria; kingdom Bacillati; phylum Actinomycetota; class Actinomycetes; order Micrococcales; family Micrococcaceae; genus Arthrobacter; species Arthrobacter sp. MYb221. Next base: position 24,422 of record NZ_PCPW01000002.1, read on the forward strand.
AGTCGATGATCAACAGCTTGCCGTTGATCTCGAAAACGGTCATATTGCGGCCGACCTCGCCCAATCCGCCCAGCGGAACGGTACGTAGGGTCCCCTTCTTCAGCTTGGTCGGCTTCTGCATACGCGCAGTATCGGCCTTGCCTACTGAACTTTCAGTCATAAGTGGTTAAGCCCTTTCGTTAAAGATCCCATCCACCTTCACGTAGGTCCGCGCGGATGGCATCGAGTTCTGCGTCCGATGGTGCCAGTAGCGGCAATCGAACGACGGTGTTCGGCAGGACACCCTGCCAGTGAAGTCCATATTTTGCGGCAACTGCGCCCTGAATGTGGCCCATGATGCCGCGCTGGATCGGGTCCAGCTCGAAGTGTGTAGCGCGTGCAGTCGCCAAATCCCCGGCATGCATCGCATCAACAAGCGTACGGTACTTAGCCGCTGCGACGTGAGCCGTCACGGAAACGACACCGGCGGCGCCGGCTGCCATCAGTGGCAAAGTCAGTCCGTCGTCCCCGGAGTACACGTGCAAATCGGTGTTAGCCAGCACGGTGGTGGTCGACTGGTAGTCGGCCTTTGCATCCTTCAACGCAATGACCTGAGGAATCTGCGCTAATTCAATGATAGTTTCCGGGCTCAGCGCGATTCCGGTGCGTCCAGGGATGTCGTACATCATGATCGGCAGGTCAATGGCCTCGGCAATCGCCTTCACGTGGGCGATGATTCCAGCCTGACTTGGCTTGTTGTAATAAGGCGCGGTGACCAGGATGCCGTGAACTCCGGCCTCCTTAGCACCGAGCGACAAACGGATGGAGTGGCGAGTGTCATTAGTTGTGGAACCTGCCAGCACCGCTGCGCGGTCGCCCACCGCATTGACGACGGTGCGGAACATTTCGATGTTCTCTTCGTCGGTGAGCGTCGAGGTCTCCCCGGTAGTGCCGGTGACGACCAGACCGTCGCAGCCTTCATCAACGAGTTTGACAGCCAGCTTGGCGGCGACATCATAGTCAACCTCACCTGCCTCGGTGAAGGGGGTGACCATCGCGGTCAGCACGGTACCGAACGGGAACGACTGATTATCAATTTCACTAGTTGCCATGGCTTAAATCTACACGCGGAAGTGTCTTGATGGCATATTCATGTTGTTCCGTGATGCGATATGTCTATGGACGTGGAAACAAAGGCCCGCAGACTGCCCGGATTAGATGCAGCCAGGGCGCTAGCCATCTTGGGAATGTTTGCCGCCCATATCTTTGATCTCTTCGCCCGCGATGCGACGGGTGCGCTGCAGCCAACCCTGACCGGAGCCGCGGCAAATGGCCGCTCCTCGGTGCTCTTCATGGTGCTCGCCGGTGTTTCGCTGACCTTGTTCGCCCGCGCGCTGGAACGCAAGGGCATGGATCGCAAGTCCTCGTCGCTGGTGCTGCTGCGCCGCGCGGCGGTTATCGCGGCGCTGGGCATGCTGATCGGCCCGGCGAACGAGTCCATCGCGAACATCCTGGTGCACTACGGATTGCTGTTCCTCGTGCTGATCCCGGCGTTATTCGTGCCAGCGAAAGTTCTGTGGGCACTGGCCGGTGGCTGGCTGCTGCTCGCTCCACTCATCTGGCGGCCGCTGGCGGCCGGTGATGCCGGAGCGTCGCTGAACCACAACCCGACCTTCACCGACTTTGCGCACCCGGGATTGCTGCTTGAGGACCTGCTGGTCACCGGGTACTACCCGCTGCTGATCTGGATCGGCTATGGCCTGCTCGGGGTAGCTGTGGGGAAACTTCGACTGGCTAGCCGAGGCACGGTGGCATGGTTGGCAGCTGGCTCGGTAGTCGTCGCGGCGCTAAGCCTGCTCATTGGATGGCTGAAGATCCTGCCTTGGGTCGATGGGATCGGCGCGGTCTCCGGGGTTCCTCGCTCGCAGCTGTTTACCGCGCTGGTCACCGGGCGCTCACCGTCCGGGAACCTCGACTCGTTCATGACTCAATCCGCTTATATTTGGCTTCCCACCGCGCACTCAGGGTCGCTGATTTTCACCATTCATGCAGCCGCCTGCGCCGTTGCGCTCTTGGCGGTATCGCTGCTCTCAATCCCCTATCTGGGCTATTTCGGCCAGCTCATTGCAAGCGCCGGGAGGGCTCCGCTGACACTCTACATCGGTCATTTGATCTTGTTGCCGATGCTGCAGCTGGGGCTCTCGCAGTGGACCCAATGGTGGGTATTGTGCGTGCTGATGCTGCTCACCGCGTTGATCTTGCACCACACCCGTAGGGCAGGCCCGCTGGAAGCTGGAATTCGCTACCTGAGTGAATTGCCGAATGCGGACCACAAAGAGAACCCAAGCTAAGCTCTCCGCCAGTCCCCGAAGGCAAGAAATATGCATCTCGCTATTAGGCCAACTGACAAGGGATTAGTTAGACTTTCCTTATGATCAAACGCGTCCATTCCCGGCAGAGGCTGCATAATATTCCGCTCAAATCTTCGTGCATTTTGCTTGCTCTTGCGCTCATCGGATGCTCTTCGGCGCCCATCGATCCACCGCGCGAATCTTCACCTGCACCGTCCGAATCCCCCGCTGCCCCAAGCCTTCGCGAATTTGATCTTGACAACGCGTTATGGGAATTAAGCGACGGATACGGTTCCGAAGAATCCACAGCGCTTCAGTTCAAGAACGGCAAGGCGAACCTCAACACCGCCGAATACTCCATTGGGGACGTAGTCTATTCGGATATGAACGGCGATGGAGTCGAAGACGCCTTAGCGCCGGTCGAAATGCTAGACGGCAACAGCTTCTCCTCGCTTTGGTTTATCTGGCTAGCGGCCATCGAACAGCCAGAACAATTAATCCACCCTGTAGCGGCCAGCAGAAGCTGCGGTGATTTCATCAATGAGGTGACCGCCATACCCGGTGGCATAGAGATTACGGAAACTCGTCGCACCATCTTCGATGAGGACCGATCATGCGCAGAGGGAGGAACCTGGGAGGAAACGCGAACCATCGCCGTCGAGCAATTTGGCGAGGACAAGATCTGGCTTCCCGTTCAAACGGGCCCCGAACGCGGCTACGGCGGCGTTTGCAATGAAGAACTGCCCGGCGATGTCGTGCCCTTTGACGAGCCCTACTACCTGGCGCCCACGACGGAAGCCAAGGAGGAATTCTCATCTGGTGAGATCCGCGGGATCAGCATTGCTGGACTTGAAGATCAAGGCACTGAGGGCGGAGAACCCGGCGGGTGGCGGCTCTACAACGTGGTGGAGAATGACGACTCCGTAGAGCGCTGCATCTGGCTCCCCATCCACTAGAGCTAGACTTCTGAAATATCTCAATTAAAACGGCAGGAGCTTCGAAACCAAGAGTAGGTTGCGAAGCTCCTGCCGTTTCATGTGTTCAGATCACTTGCTCGTTGTGCTCGCGTTCTTCTCGGCCACGAAGAAATTCACGGCAGTTCGCATCGAAGCTCGTGCACGTTTCCGGTCTCCACTGGCGTCATAAGCCAAAGCCAAGCGGTACCAAGACTTCCAGGATTCAGGATGGGCCTCGACGTCTTGCTTGTGGATCGGGAAGTCAGCGTCAGCAGCTTCTCGCACGAACCTGCCCGAGGGCATGCGGGGCAAGTCTTCCGGCAGTTCGCCGAGTTCTGCGAGAATTTTTCCCATCTTCTCGGTGCGCAGTCCGAAGAGAATCTCGCGGATCAAGATCCACACGCCCAGCGCAGGAATGACGAAGACCGCAACGCCTATGGCGATGGCGATCGGTTCGCCGGTGCGCATGAAGCGCATCGCTTGGGTGAAGGACATGGCAATATACAAAACGAACAGCAGCAGAATGCCGCCTACCCATAGTTTGGTTTTCACTGGCCCAACTCCAAGTAGCCGTCGAGCCCATAGGTAAGCCCTGGGCGCGAGGCGACGGTACGCAGGCCGAGCAGCACCCCTGGCATGAAGGATGCCCGGTCATAAGAATCGTGGCGCAGGGTGAACTGCTCGCCGGGGCCGCCGAAAAGAACTTCCTGATGGGCCACCAGACCGCGCAGACGCACTGAATGTACGTGCACGTCGTCCACGAGGGCGCCTCGGGCACCGTCAAGTTGGGTTTCCGTTGCGTCCGGGCTTTTCGCCACGCCGGCGTCCCTGCGGGCTGCGGCAATCAGCTCGGCGGTGCGCACCGCGGTGCCGCTGGGTGCATCCACCTTGTTGGGGTGGTGCAGTTCGATAATCTCTACCGACTCAAAGTATTTTGCGGCCGTGGCCGCGAAGGCGCTGGCAAGCACCGAACCAAGAGCAAAGTTTGGGGCGATCAGCACACCTGCTTCGGGGTGCTGCGCGAGCAGGTGCTCAAGCTTCGCACGGCGCTCGTCGTCCCACCCGGTGGTTCCCACTACTGCGTGCAAGCCATTCTCCACGGCGAAGCGCACGTTGGCTTCGGTGGCTGTCGGTACCGACAGGTCAACGATGTGGGTTGCGCCTGCCTCAAGAATTTCTTTCAGGTCTGCGCCTCGTCCAAGGCTCGCCACGAGATCCATATCGGCGGCTTCGGAGACGGCTTTAACCGCTTCCGCGCCCATTCGTCCTGCGGCGCCAAGCACCGCAACCTTAATCTGTGCACTCATGGGTTTAAGCCTATCGCCTGTACCCTGCAGGTCTTCGCATCGGTGACGTGATCTGCGCCTGATCCAGTCGCGACGGCACCGCGGGGATCCACCTCCAAGATTTTGCGATCATCTCGAGATATACGGCGTGTAGCTTGTAATTCAATTCTTCACAAGGAAAAATGGAAGACAGGATCTTTCTAGGAGTTGTCAAGTAATGGGGACCGTCCTGAAGCGATGGCGCGCTATCACATTCATCTTATTTGCTGTTGCTTGTGGAACTGTCGCTTGCGGTTCCGGCGATGTACCGACGTCGTTAAGCGATGAAGAGCGCTCTAGGCTCGTTGATCTGCTGGAGCAGGAAAGTTCGTGGATCGAAACGCCATCATGCCAAGTCGAAGTTTTCCGTCAGGACGCCGATACCACCTATGGCTGGGCGACCTGCGTGACCGCAGCCTCGGCACCCGATCAGGAAATAGACCAGGGGCATTCCTACCCTTTCCGTGCCGATGGAGATGAAGTAAGCACTCCCGGTGACGGCAGCGACTACCAAAAAGACATTGAAAAGCTCTTCCCCAAGGAGCTATGGCCGGCAATCGAGCAACACGCGGTGGGTCTGCCTTAAAGCTGCAATGCACTATTGCCCGCGATGATTGGCTATCCTTGATCCTCAGTTAACTGAATACTAGATTTTTCGTGGAATCGTCCGCGGACGGAAGGTTATGTGTGCGGCACGGTTATTTTGGACAGGTCCCGGAGTCTTTGCGCACTCGATTATCGGTGCGCGTGGCCGGCGAAGGTCCGGACGTGGTTCTCATCCACGGGTTGGGAGCTTCAAGCCGCTATTTCACTCCTCTGGCCACGGAGTTGGCCCGTGACCATCGAGTGATTGTGCCCGAGCTACCCGGGCATGGCAAAAATATGGATGATGGACGCCCAGTCAGCGTGGCACGCTTCGCCCACGAAGTGTCCCTAGCGCTGCGCACGCTCAACGTGAAAAATGCGGTGATTCTCGGGCATTCGATGGGGGCACAGGTGTCCATTGAGATTGCACGGACCCGACCCGAACTGCTCGAACACCTCATCATTGCCGCACCCGCGGTCAATGACCGGGAAGACACGCTTTTTCGTCAAGCGCGCCGTTTAATCCAAGACTTCCCTCAAGAGTGGAACGCGGTCAAGGCGATCCTGCTCGTTGACTACCTACGCTGCGGGATTCCGTGGTGGGCTAAGAGCTGCTCGGAAATGCTCGACTACTCGACCATTGATCTGTTGCGCACCGTCCCCGTTCCCGTGGATGTGGTCTGCGGTACGCAAGATTCACTTTCACCGCCTGAATTTGGGCTACGGCTGACGGCTAAGGCCCCGCAGGCGAAACTGACGGTGTTCCAGAACGCTGCTCACGGTTTTAATTACTCGCATTTCGAAGAGCTCGCTGAGCTTGTACGCAAAGCAAAAAATTCGGCTGTTTCAGCGTCAACGTGCTGACGTTCAAAAGCAAGAAGCGTATTGGCGGACTGTCCAAACCTGTATCTCCAACCCCTTGAATTAGAGTTTCGCTCGGCATAGGGTTGCCCTGAGAAACATCAACCCAGCATGTGAGGTAAGCGATGAGGCGCACTCTGCGAACATTTGCAGCCGCGGCAGCGCTTACCCTGGCAGCCACGACTCTGGCGGTTCCCGCACAGGCCTACGAGAGCTACAACATGGACAATTCTTGGGCGAAAAGCAGCGGTAAAGTATGGCGCGATGACAATCGAAGCATCGGTTTCAATCTGGCGCTCACCGATGACAATCGCGATGGCAAGTGCGTCTACTACCAATACCAGGGAGTACGCAACAATGCTCCGGATACCGGATGGTCCCGGCTGACCACCAACGTGTGTGGTGCGGGAACGACAAAATACTATCGAGACGATTCCAAGCGCGTCATTCCGTACTATTCGCTCACCGTCAACGGGTTCCGCGTGCGAGCCTGCAAGGCAATCAACAACGCTCCCGACACTTGCACCGCGGCCTCGTACGTCGCCACTCGAGGCAAATACAACAAGGGATAGCGTTTTTCCGGCACAAATGAAGGGACGCCAGGTCAAGCAACATTTAGTGCGACCTCGCGTCCCTGCAAATTCTCTGCTTGCGTTTAGCGTCCGAGCGCCTGCGCCGACTCGAATGGGCCAACCACGGTGATGGTCCGCTCCTTGGCCGCAAGCTCTTGAGCCAATGCCTGTACGTCCTTGGTGGTGACCGCGTTTACGCGGCTCAGCGCCTCATCTATGTCCTGGAATTCGCCGGTGACCATCTCGGCCCGACCCAGACGCGACATACGGCTTCCCGGGTCTTCCAGTGCCAACACCGTTCCGCCGGCGAGCTGGCCTTGGGCCTGAGCCAGCTCGGAATCGGTGATGCCGTCGCTTGCCAAACGGTCCAGCTCGGATTCGAGCAAGCCGATGACTTCCCCGGCTTTTGCCGGTGAGCAACCTGCGTACATGCCGAAGTAACCGGCATCCGTGTATGCGGCCGAGAATGAATAAGTGGAGTAGGCAAGACCGCGCTTTTCACGGATTTCTTGGAAGAGTCGTGAACTCATGCCGCCGCCGAGGACCGCGTTGAGGACCGCGAGGACCTGACGCCGGTCGTCTTGTCCGCTAATGCCAGGGCAGCCGATGATGATGCTGGCCTGCTCGACCGGACGGTTGATGACTTCTATGCCGGGTACCGAAACGATCTGTGCCGGTTCCGAAGAACGGCGAGGCTCGGGCACGGCCATGGGATCTAGGTCCCAGCCAGCCTCGGACAACGAAGTGAGCACCATGGAGCACAATTCATCATGGTTCAGCGAACCAGCTGCGGTGATGATCACTTCGCTCGGGCGGTAGTGGGCCCGGTAGTGTTCCATCACTGCCTCGCGGGAGATCTCCATGATCTCGGCCGGGGTTCCGCCTATCGGGCGAGCCAGCGGATGATCGCCCAAAACCTTGGCGACGAAGCGTTCGTGGGCGACCTCGGTGGCGTCGTCGGCGTCCATGGCAAGTTCCTCGATGATCACCCCGCGCTCCTGCTCCAGCTCCAGCGGATCGATTACCGCGGAAGTCACCATGTCCGCGATGACATCCATCGCCATCGGCAGATCAGTGTCCAGCACTCGCGCGTAGTAGCAGGTTGATTCCTTCGCCGTCGCGGCGTTCGATTCGCCACCTACCGCGTCAAAGGACTGAGCTATTTCAAGTGCGGTGCGCTTCTTGGTTCCCTTGAACAGCAGATGCTCCAAGAAATGCGTCGAGCCGTAGTGTCCGGCTTCTTCATCTCGGGATCCCACCGGGACCCAGAAACCAACGGTGGTCGAACGCTGGCCTGGCATGGCTTCGGTCAGTACACGGACGCCTCCCGGAAGAATGCTGCGGCGAACTTCCGCGCCACCTTCACCGCGGTGGACCAGCGAGGGGTCAGCCGGGTCAATCGGAGAGAACTGTTGAGCCTCTACCGAGTGCAATGGCAACGGAATCATGACCACAGAGAAACATCCTTAAATCATTGGGTCCCGGAGCCTTGGTCCGGGCAGAACATTGTCCCTATTCTCCCACAGCCCCGCAGTCGAATACGTGGAACTAGGGGCAACCTCTCAATTGCTGGCCGCGCTTCATTTTCAAGGCTTTCCGAAGATACGTCGCCTAAGCAGCCCGACTCGAAGCAACGGCAATCAAGGTCCGGCTCACCAACAGGTGAGCCGGACCTTGAGTGAAACGCATCGACAGACGGAGTTGAGAGCCAAGAACCTGCCGCTGGTTCAGCTGCTCAGCTATCGCTAGGCGTGGTCGGATCAAACGGTGGTCGAATGCTGGGACCGCCCGGGTCGGGTCGGTCAGGTGGAGTAGTCGGATCTGGAGGAGCGGCGGGAGTCGTTGGATGGTCCGGCACGTTCGGCCGCGGTGGCTCGGCAGGAGATGGCCAGCCTGGTTCTCTCGGAAAATCTGGATCGGTTGATTCCATATTATTTTCCCCTTAGCTCCGGTGAACGATTCCCCGCTATTGCGGCTATCCGTCCATTCAAATACTCCACGCAGGATATTTCAATAGCCACGAAGGGATCCGGTGCGCACAAACTAAGGCAGTGAGCAGAGAAACTATGCGATGCCGCCGGCTATGCGATGTTGGTACGGTCAAACGCGTCGAGGCTGATGCCCTGCTCCAAGATCAATTTGGCCCATTCCTTGGCCGAGTGCAGGCTGTGGTCACGGTAGTTGCCGCAGCTGACTGCCTCGGTGCCCGGAACATCATCCCAGGTGACGCGCTCTGCCAGATCTTCCAGGGAAGATTTGATCGCCGCGGCAACTTCTTCAGGCGTTGGCTCGCCCCATGCGATGAGATGGAACCCGGTACGGCAACCAAAAGGCGAGAAATCGATCAGGCCCTCGAAACGGGTACGGATCAGGCCGGCCAGCGTGTGCTCGATAGTGTGCAGGCCCGCAGTAGGGATCTCACCATGATTAGGCTGGACAAAACGGATGTCGTAGTTGGAGATGGCGTCCCCCTTGGGACCATGGTCCACCCCGATGCGACGCACGTAGGGGGCCTTGACCTTGGTGTGGTCCAGGGCGAAACTTTCGACTTCGGCAAGTTCAATATCACTCATAGTTTCAGTCTATCCGCTCCCCCGTGAGCAAAATCGAAAAACTTCATCGTCCGTAACCGATAAACTCTGATGCGAACACTGGTTGCTCTTTCACCGTATTTTCCAGCCCGTGCCAAAGACTTGTTTGTTGTTGAGAGGAACCCAATGTCGGATCAGAAGACCCTGCTTGTATTCGCGCACAGTGACGAAGCCTCAGCTTTTACGGACGTACCGCATGTGGTCTCGGGGGTAGGCAAGGTCAACGCCTCGGTAGCTCTTGCCGGTGCGCTCGCCGAGGGCAACGTTGAGCGAGTAATCGTTTTGGGCACCGCCGGTGTCGTCGGCAGCGCCGACGAAGACCGCCCCAGCTTGGACACGATCTATCAGGTCACCCGATTGATCCAGCACGACTTCCCATTGGCCTCGGCCGACGTAGTGCCTGCCGGTGAGATCCTGCTGCCAGATACGCAGGCGACCATGGCCACCGGCGACGTATTTGTCAGCAATGACGAGCAGCGCACGCACATCTCCGGGCTGAACGCGGCTTTGGTGGATATGGAGGGCTACGCCTATGCCAGCATGTGCCAGCGGTTCGACGTTCCGCTGCAGATCTTCAAGGTGCCATCGGACTACGCCGACAGCGCCACCAGCATGGATGACTGGGATGCGATTGTCGTGGCCAAGAGCGTTCAGCTTCGCGAGTTCTATGATGCGCACCTGAGCTCGGCAATCGACGCCGCTAAATAATACTGAGGGCTCAAGAGCTGGGCGGTTTCGTCGGACAGGTGAGCGGCTGAACATCGGCTGCGGCCGATGAGCCGAACACCAGGCGCAATCCCGTTGCCTTGCGTTCTCTCACCTGCGGTTCGCACTAGAATCGAACCACATGCATCGAACGGAGAAAGTTTCATGACGGCACCGTCAAACGCACGTGTCAGTGCAGGAGACCTCTCTGTGCCTCGTCATCATCAGTTGATTGTCTCGCTGTTCGGACTTTATGCTCGCCAGCACGGTGGAGCGCTGCCGGTGGCCACGATCATCACGTTGATGCAGGATGTGGGAGTTGAATCAGCCGGAACTCGCTCCTCGATATCTCGGTTGAAAAAACGGGGAGTCATCGAGAGCATTCAGGTGCGAGGCCGAAGCGGGTACTCGTTGGCTGAATCGGTATTGACCACTTTCGCCGAAGGCGATGAGCGCATCTTCCATCCGCGCCGGGCCACGGCCCAAGACCGCTGGCTGCTGGCGACGTTTACCGTGCCCGAAACCCAGCGGAATATTCGGCATAAAATCCGCTCTTCGCTGGTGCGGATGGGCTTCGGTTCGGTGGTTCCAGGACTATGGATTGCCCCAGAACATGCCAAGGACGCGGCATTGGCCTATTTCTCCCGGCACGGCTTGAATGAGTATTTCGAGTTTTTCCTTGCCGAGCACATCGGCGGTGCGCAAATTCAGAAGAATCTTGATTCGTGGTGGGATCTGGACTCACTCGATCAGCTTTATTCTGAATTTTTGAACGAAAATCGCGGCAGGTTGGAAAGCTGGCGGCAACGCGTCGGCAGCGGGGACAGCAATGAGCTTGAGGCTCGGGCATTCGCAGATCATTTGATTCTGCTGACCCAGTGGCGCCGGCTCCCCTATTCCGACCCCGGGCTGCCGGCAGAACTGCTCCCAGATGGATGGAATGCGTTAAAGGCCGAGGATCTATTCCACGACCTGCACACTCTCTTGGCGCCAATGGCGGCCCGCCATGCCCAACGTGTGATCGGTGCGGAAGACTGATACAACCCGTATAAATTAACCGAGCTCCCCACGCAAGCAAAGGACCACGAAATCACCCGGTGATTTCGTGGTCCTTTGCTGTTTCTAGTGCCTAGTTGCGATCCTGAATCACCGCGACGCCCTGAATTTCGATCAGCGCTTCCTTCTGCCACAGGCGCGTGACACCAACTCCGGCCATGGCCGGGTACTCGGTGCCAGCCATTTCACGCCACAGTCGGCCAATTTCGCGGCCATTGGCCATGTAGTCATCAACGTCGGTGAGGTAAATGGTGACGCTTACCAGGTCCTCCGGGTGCCCGCCCGCTTCAACCAGAGTGGTCAGCACGTTGGAGAACACCTGCTTGAACTGCTCGACAATTCCGCCGGGAACGATATTCATGTCCTTGTCCAGGGCAGTCTGTCCGCCAAGGTAGACCGTGTCTCCGGCTTTCATTCCATGGGCATAGCCAGAGGGCTTCGCCATGGAAGCCGGGTTGATCGTCTCATTGCGGTGAAGCTTGGTTTCAGTCATGTCCTGCTCCTGTTCCGGGCCAATCAAATTTGCCCCATTTGGCTCTAGCGCCATCTTTGTGATGCGTGCTACATTGAGCTTACGTGACGGCAGTAAAAAAGTCGACACATAGATTCAGTGCCGAACGACCAAGGGGAACACACTAATGAAACTCGCAACGATTCAAGCTGGAGGGAAGTCCCTGGCCGCGATCCAGGTTGCTCAGGGCTACCTCCCGCTTCCAGCCAGCAATCTCAGCGAGCTTTTGAAAGAAGAGGCTTGGTTCACCACCGCCTCCCGGATACTTGAAAATCACGGCGAGGACTCACTGATCCCAACCGACGAAGTTCAGCTGCTTAACCCGGTTCCCGCGCCCTCCAAGGTGATCTGCTGTGGCCTGAACTACGCGGATCACATCTTGGAGATGGGACGCGAACTTCCTCAATACCCCACCTTGTTCGCCAAGTTCGCCGACACCCTCACCGGCCCGGATTCGGAAATCATCAGCACCGTCTCAAGCGACGTTGATTGGGAAGCCGAACTTGCGGTAGTGATCGGAGCCGAGATCTCCAACGCCTCCGAAGAAGAAGCCACAGCCGCCATTGCCGGCTACACCGTGGCCAACGATATTTCGATGCGCGATTGGCAGCGCCGCACACTGCAATGGTTCCAAGGCAAAGCCTTCGACGGCACGACGCCGCTGGGCCCGGTGCTCGCCACTGCCGAAGAAATCGACCCGGAGATGGGCGTAGAGGTCATTTGCCGAATTAATGGCGAAGAAGTCCAACGCGGCAACACCTCAACTTTTGTCTACTCAGCGGCCCGGCTCATCGCCTACATCTCCGAATTCACCACGTTGCGTCCCGGCGACATCGTGCTGACCGGGACGCCTGGCGGAGTCGGCATGGGCATGAATCCACCACGCTTCCTCTGCGACGGAGACGAGCTCCAAACAGAAATTCCAGGAATCGGAACCCTAATAAACCGCTTCCGGCTACGCGTGGACGTTCCGGCGGCAACACATTAATAGCCAACTATCAAGCATCATTCATTTCGAAGGAGAACACCATGACTGAAGCACCAATGACCTACCGCACCGAAGGCGACAATTCGATCTACGCCTCCGAAAATGGCCAGGTCGTCCCTGTGGTCACCCGCGCCGGATCGGAAGACACCAATACCGCGCAGTCCGGGGATTGCATCCGCGTTTCGGGTGTGAGCATCCAGCACACGCCCGCCACGAAGATCTGGTTCGGTCAGGTCTCCAATGTGCCTGGCTACCGCTCCTTGCCTCATCATCACGGCGAAGCTGAAACTGGCGGCTACGTGTTGCGCGGCCATGGCCGGATCTACTTCGGCGAAAACTATGAACAGTACGCAGATATGAAGGCCGGAGACTGGGTCTTCGTCCCGCCCTTCATGCCGCATGTGGAAGCGAATATGTCGGTAACCGAGGAGCTGGTGTGGCTCACCGCGCGTACCCCGGAAAACATCGTGGTGAACTTGCCCGATGTTTCCGACGACTCGCTGGAAGGATACCGCCGAGCATGAACACCACCGCACTTTCCGCGCAAGTATTCCTCGACGCCATCGAACTCACCCAGTGCGAGGCCGAAGTCTTCGACCAGGCGTTCACCGCGGTTCCGCAGTACGTTCCATGGCCCAAGGCCTACGGCGGAGACATGGTTGCCCAAGGCGCGTTGTCCCTGATGAAATCGGTGGACACCGATCGTTCCCTGCACTCGATGCACTCGTACTTCTTGCGCCCAGTGGATATGCACCAGGCGGTGCGCTACGAGGTGGAGCATTTGCGCGATGGACGCGGATATTCCACCCGTCAGGTACGCGCGTTCCAGAATGGCAAACCCGTCTTTGCGGCGTTGGGCTCTTTCCACGTCCCCGAAGACGGTGCCGAATATTCCCAGGACGCTCCGGGCGAATCGCTGGATCTAGATCCGGAAACGCTGGCAAGCGCTGCCGACGTCCTGCAGGGAGTCGAAAGCGATGCCGCCAAGTACTGGGCCGGCGGACGGAGCTTCGATATGCGCCACGTGCCCGAGCCAATCTATCTACCCGGTGAGCGTGAAAAAACCGCCAAGCAGGCCGTATGGATCCGCGCGTTCTCGCCCCTTCCGGATGACGCCATCATCCAGAAGTCGGCCCTGGCCTACGTCTGCGACTACACCATCTTGGAGCCGATCATGCGCAGCCTCGGGCTGAGCTGGGCAGACCAGGGTCTGGTGACGGCCAGCCTGGATCACTCCATGTGGTTCCACCGGGAAGGCCGCATGGACGATTGGGTGCTGTATGCCCAAGAAGCCGTGTCCAGCCAAAATAACCGCGGTCTGGCCCTTGGGCGTTTTTACACCCGCGAAGGAAAGCTCTTGGCCACCGTCGCCCAAGAAGGGATGATCCGCCCCGCGCGGACCACCACTGACTAGGACATCCGAACGAATCACCAAACGGAGTTGCCTTATGGAACTATCACCCTCAGCTCATGAAGATACCTTCACCCGAGACCACCTCCCTCCACGGGAGCTGTGGCCGACAATGGAATTCACCTTGCCCGAGCTGCAATACCCGGAACGGATGAATGCCGCGCAGGTCCTGATCGACCAGACCGTGGCGGATTTCGGCGCGGATCGCACCGCGCTGCTGGCTCCGGATGGCACCAGGCTTTCCTACGGCGAGTTGCAACGCCAGGCCAATCAGGTTGCCCAGGTGCTGGTCGAGGACTATGGCCTGCGTCCCGGAAACCGGGTGATGCTGCGCGGGCCGAATAATTCCTGGCTCGTCGCCTCCTGGCTTGGCGTGCTCAAGGCCGGCGGAGTAGTGGTCACCACGATGGCTGCGCTGCGTGCCGCGGAGATCAGCAAGTTGGCCGAGCTGACGCGCCCGTTGCTGCTCATCACCGATCACCGTTTCGCCGACGACGCGCGGCAGGCTAGCAACGGCGGGTATCCGGTCCTCAGCTACGGCGGCGCGGGCAACGATGACCTGGTCAAGCTAGCCGAGCGCAAATCAGGTGATTTTACTGCGGTGGATACGGCCGCCGACGATGTGGCATTGCTTGGACCGACCTCGGGCACCACCGGCGTTCCCAAGATCACCATGCATTTCCACCGCGATGTGCTGGCCAACGCGGACACCTTTGCCCGCTACATCCTCCAACCCACCCAGGATGACGTCTTTGCGGGGTCTCCCCCATTGGCATTCACCTTCGGCCTCGGTGGCCTGGTCGTATTCCCTTTCCGCTTCGGTGCCAGCTCGCTGCTGACCGAACGAGCCACACCGGTGGAGCTAGCCGAGTATTCCCATCAAGCCGGTGCGACCATCTTGTTCACCGCTCCCACCGCTTATCGCGCGATCCTCAAAAACGGCAAAGAGGAGCTGCTCAAGCCGCTGCGCGTCGCGGTTTCCGCCGGGGAACATCTGCCGGCAGAAACCTGGCATCAGGTCAAGGACGCCACGGGGCTGGAATTGGTCAATGGCATTGGCGCGACCGAGCTGCTGCACGTCTTCGTTTCCGCAGCGGGTCAGGACATCAGGCCCGGCGCCACCGGCAAAGCGATTCCTGGCTTCCGAGCAACGGTCCTGGACGAAGCTGGCAACGAAGCCGCTCCGAACGAGCCAGGCCGGTTGGCGGTCATCGGGCCTACCGGATGCCGCTATCTCGATGACGAGAGGCAGCATAACTACATCTGCAACGGCTGGAATATCACCGGAGACATCTTCTACAAAGACGAAGATGGCTACTTTGTGTATCAAGCGCGCAGCGACAACATGATCGTCTCCTCCGGCTACAACATCGGTGGACCGGAGGTCGAACAGGCCCTCGACCAGCACCCGGACGTGCTGGAGAACGCCGTGATCGCCCGCCCGGATCCAAACCGCGGATCGATCGTTTGCGCCTTCGTGGTCCTCGTCGAAGGTGCCGAGGCCAGCGATGCGAAGGTCAAGGAATTGCAAGACTTCGTCAAAGCCACGATCGCACCTTACAAGTACCCGCGCGAGGTCCGTTTTGTTACGGAGCTGCCGCGCAATCCCAGCGGCAAGCTGCAGCATTTCAAGCTCCGTGAAGCGGCCAACGGATCACCGGTCGCTTAACCCCCTAATAACTTATCTGGGCCTTGCCGGCCCCCGCTCCCCTCTTTGGGGTTGTTGAAAGGACACATCATGAAAATTGCAGTTATCGGCGGAGGCCCGGGCGGACTCTACTTTGCGGCCCTGATGAAGCAGCTCGACTCGAACCACCAGGTCACCGTGTGGGAACGAAACGCAGCATCGGATACCTTCGGATTCGGCGTGGTGTTTTCCGACGAAACCCTGGGCGGCATCGGCAACGCCGACCCGGTGGTGGCCGAGTACATGTCACGGCGCTTCGCGCGCTGGAGCGATATCGACATCCACTTCCGCGACCAGATGCATACCGTAGGCGGGCAGGGCTTCGCCGCCATGAGCCGCAAGGAACTTCTCGAACTGCTGCAGCGTCGCAGCATCGAGCTGGGTGTGGATGTGCGGTTCTCCACCATGGCTCCGGACGTGGAGCAGCTCTCTGCCGAATACGATCTGGTGCTGGCCGCCGACGGGCTGAACTCCGCAGTGCGCACCAAGTACGCCCAGTCCTTCAAGCCTTCGCTGGATCCGCGCACCTCCAAGTACATGTGGCTGGGCACCGACCAGGTGTTCGAGGCCTTCAAGTTCTTCGTCAAGGAAACCGCCGCCGGTACCATGCAGATCCACGGCTACCCGTACTCCGATGAGGGCTCCACCTTCATCGTGGAGATGCACGAGGATGTCTGGCGCGCAGCCGGGTTCGACGAGACCGAGAACGAGGTTTTCGCCCCCGGTGTGAGCGATCAGAAGGCGGTGGACAAGGTCACCGAAATCTTCGCCGACGAACTGGCCGGCTACAAGGTGCTGACCAACAACTCGAAATGGATCAACTTCACCACGGTGCGCAACGAGAACTGGCGCCACGAGAACATCGTGCTGCTCGGCGACTCCGCGCATACCGCCCATTTCTCCATCGGCTCGGGAACCAAGCTCGCCATGGAGGATGCCCTGGCGCTGGCAGCCTGCCTGCACGAGCACGCGGACGTGGATCGCGCCTTGGCCGCCTATGAGACCGAACGCCGCCCGGTGGTGGAATCCACCCAGCGCGCCGCCCAGGCCTCGCTGGAGTGGTTCGAGAATATCGGCCAGTACAAGGACCAGGACCCGGTGCAGTTCTGCTTCAACCTGCTCACCCGATCCCGGCGCATCACCGCCGAAAACCTGAAGCTGCGCGATCCCGGATTCGCGCAGACCGTTGAGGCGAACTTCGCCAGGCTCAACGGGCAGCAGCACAGCGCCCCGGCTATGTTCCAGCCCTACACCCTAGGCGGCATCGAACTGGCCAACCGAGTGTTGGTCTCCTCGATGGACATGTACTCGGCCTCCGAGGGCGTCCCCGGGGAGTTCCACTTGGTGCATCTGGGTTCAAAGGCCCAGGGCGGCGCCGGGCTGGTGATGACCGAAATGGTCTGCGTTTCCGACATCGGGCGCATCACCCCGGGCTGCACCGGGCTGTACAGCGATGAACAGGCCACCGCCTGGAAGCGCATCACCGAATATGTGCATTCCAACTCGCAGGCGAAGATCGGTGCGCAGATCGGGCACTCGGGCCGCAAGGGCTCGACGAAGTTGATGTGGGAAGGCATCGACCAGCCGCTGGAAGAAGGCAACTGGGAGGTGCTGGCTCCAAGCGCGCTGCCCTACGGGGAAGGCTGCCATGTCCCCGTGGCAATGGACCGCACCCAAATGGATGAGGTCCGCCAGCAGTTCGTCGACGCTGCCCGCCGTGCCGATGCCGCCGGATTCGACGCGCTGGAAGTGCATATGGCCCACGGCTACCTGCTTTCCTCCTTCCTTTCCCCGCTGTCGAACCAGCGCACCGATGAATACGGCGGCAGCTTCGCCAACCGGCTGCGCTTCCCGCTGGAGGTACTCGACGCGGTGCGCGAGATCTGGCCGGCCGACAAGGCCTTGGGCGTACGTGTCTCGGCCACCGATTGGGCCGAGGGTGGGAACACCGATGATGATGCGGTGCTGATCTCCCAAGCCTTCATCGAGCACGGCGCCCAGTTCATCGATGTGTCTTCCGGACAGGTCGTCAAGAGCGAAAAGCCCGCCTTCGGGCGCAGCTACCAGACCCCGTTTGCGGACAAGATCCGCAACCGAGTCGCCGCCGCGGCCGGGGTGGCCGTGATCGCCGTCGGCGCGGTATCCACCTGGGATGACGCGAACTCTATCCTGTTGGCCGGCCGTGCGGATCTGATAGCGCTGGGCCGCACCCACCTGTACAACCCGCAGTGGACGCTGCAGGCCGCGGCCGAGCAGGACTACGCCGGTGCCGCGGCTCTCTGGCCCAAGCAGTACAAGGCCGGGCGCCGCAAGCCGCCAAGCGCGCGCACCGATGCGGTACGCCCTCGCCTGTCCCTGCTGCCGCAGAATCAGGAAGAGGATCTGACCCATGTGCGCTGGACCCCGGATGCAAATGCCTCGGCCCTGACAGCCAGCCACTAGGCGGCAATTAGCCAAGCATTGCCGCACTTGCCGGGTTCGCCGAACGACATCGTTCTGCGAACCCGGCAATTTCCTGCCTTAAAATCCGGCCCGGGACAGGGCCCAAGCTAGAAAATTCCCCAATCAACCGCAGAGGACTGTGCGCAACCGGCCCGAAGTGGCGTCCATTGGGCTGATTATTGGGCTGTGCATTGTTCAATCGTCCCGCCGCACGGACCCGCGGAAAACCGTGCAGTTCACCTCCCGCAGATATGTATGTTAACGACAACCACGAGGTTAAAAATGAGCTCCTCATTAGAGCGCATCAAAAATCGCGAAGCAGGGCTTTCGCGCCAATTAAGTGCCAAACAGCTAAGTATGATTGCACTGGGCGGGGCCATCGGCACCGGTCTGTTCCTAGGCAGCAAGTTCGCAATTTCCTTTGCCGGACCCAGCGTCATCATCAGCTACGCCATCGGCGGATTTATCGCGGTACTGCTGATGGGCGCACTCGCCGAAATGACGGTGGCGCACTCGACTACAGGTTCATTTGGCGCCTTCGCGGAGCACTACATCAATCCTTTCACCGGATTCATGCTCAAGTACCTGTACTGGTCGTGCATTGTTCTGGCGGTCGGCACCGAAATCACTGCGGTGGGCGACTACATGCAAATGTGGTTCCCCGAGGTGCCGCCGGTCATTTGGGTTGTCGGGCTGTCGGTGCTGCTCATCGGGGTCAATATGTTTAACGTCAAAGCCTTTGGGACCTTGGAATATTGGTTCTCGGCCGTCAAGGTGTTTGCGATCGTGGCGTTCATCTTGCTGGCGGCCATATTGGTATTCGGCAAAACCGATCCTTCCTATGGTTTGGGCAACTACACCGCCGGCGAGGGATTCTTCATGGGCGGAATCCAAGGCGTATGGTTTGCGGTCGTGCTCTCGATCTTCTCCTATTTGAGCATCGAGATGATTGCGGTCGCCGCGGGCGAGGCCAAAGAGCCGGAATCGGCGGTCAAGAAGGCCTTCAAAGTTACCCTGCTGCGCTTATTTCTGTTCTATCTCCTGACCTTGTCGCTGATCTTGGCAATTGCACCGGTGGACGAGATCCTCCAAGGCGACAGCCCATTCGTCACGGTCATGCAGGTCATTGGCATTCCGTTCGCCGACTCGCTGCTGAATTTCGTGGTGATCGTGGCGGCCTTGTCAGCGATGAATTCCCAGCTATACATCTCCACGCGCATGATGTTCTCCCTCGCCCGCGCCCGGCAGGCTCCGGTTGCCCTGGGCCGTCTGCGCAAGAATGGTGCACCGGTTAATGCCTTGTTGCTCTCGGCCGCTGGAATCGCGGTGGCGACTATCATCTACGCGACGAACCCGGAGAAGGGTTTTACCCTCATGATGGCCCTGTCGATGTTCGGGGCTATGGCCACCTGGTTGCTGATCTTCCTGACTCACCTGTTCTTCCGTCGCCAGCATGCCCGCACCGGGGAACCGCTGAAGTACAAGCTTTTCTTCTACCCCCTCGGGTCGGTCCTGGGAGTCCTGCTCATGCTGGCGCTTTTAGTCACTACGCTCTTTATCGAAGAATTTAGACTCACCTTAATCTTCGGGATTCCCTTCGCGGCCGTGGTGGCCGGGTTCTACTTCCTCATGCGCAAACGCATGCGGGCCGCTCAAGAATCCGATGCATCCCATGAGGCAGCCGAAGATGAGCCAGATTCCCTCACTTCGGTAGGAGTGGGCTGACCGAACTCACCGATGAGCTGCCCGGTCCCCAGGGAATGAGTTCAAAGGCGTGGCGTGCGCAGGATTTCTCAGCGCACGCCACGACTATTTTTGGCTCCGCGTGGATACTTCTTGGGACGCCATCCGGAATTTTCGCACCGTCGGAGCACCTTTCGCTCATTGGCGATAGGCAGCAGGTTCGGGTCTTGGGCCGGATGCCGAGCTCTCAGCGCTCAGCAGATTGGAGGCTCCATTTGGGTGGAAGCGGTCGAGGCGGCGGCCGCTGACCGGATACCTGAAGCGCGCCTCTAGTGCCCCTTGAACGCTTCGGCCAGCCACCAGGCCCCGCCATCCGAGGCGATCTTCGCATCGATGACCAATGGTCCCGATGGGTCCGAATCCAGCCAGCGCTTCACCTCCTGTAGATCTTGCACCGTGCGCACCGTAATGCCCGAGGCGCCGAAGCCGCGGCCCAGAGCCGCGAAGTCGGTGTCAGGGAAGACCACCGAGCTCATGTCCGGGGTTTGCCCCGACTCAGCGAAGTGGTGCACCTCGGCACCATAGGCGGCATCGTTGTAGACGATGCAGACCAGCGGCATTTTCAGCCGCACCGCGGTGTCCAGTTCGGCGATGGCCATATGGAATCCGCCGTCCCCGGTGCCCAGCACCGGCAGCCGATCGGGCCGTGCCAGCCCGGCGCCGATCGCCGTATACAGGCCAAGGCCGATGGACTGGAACGCCTGGGTAAAGCAGAAGCCATGCTCATCGGGCACCGAGAGGTACTGGCTCGGGTAGCCCATGAAGTTCCCCGAGTCGACGCTGACCACGCGCCGCTCGGGCAGGAGCTCATCCAGCGCCTTACTCAGTGTCCGCGGATCGATTGCCGACTCCGTGGAGAGATCCTCGAACTCGACCTGCTGCCAGTGGATCCGTTCGGTCAGGCGCTTGCTGATCTCGGGGGTGCGATAGCCAACACAGGCGGAGACCTTCTCGCGGCGCAGCAGCTCCAGCACGTCGCGGGCGCATTCGGCGGAGTCCCCGACCACTCCCAGGTCGATCGGGCGGTTGGCGCCCAAGGCCGGTTCATCCAGATCCACTTGGACGACCTTGGTTCGAGCGCCAATCAAATGGCCATGGCGCATGGTCCACATATTCAGGGCGCAGCCGAACCCGACGATCAGATCCGCGTCCGAGATCAGCTCGGCGGCCAGCGGCGAGGAGAAGCCGCCGGATATTCCGAGATTGAATTCATCCTCGTTGAACAAACCCTTGGCGACGGCCGAGGTAGCCACCAGTGCGCCGGTGTGGCGGGCCAGAGAACGTATTTCCTCCTTGGCGCCGCGTCCTCCGCGTCCTGCGACGAAAACCGGGCGGCTGGCGTTCTCGATCAGCACCGCCAGCGCACGGATCGAATCCCGGGAAGGACGCACCGGTTCACGGGGTATCACCTCGATCTCCTGGGTCGTTTCCGGGGCAGGCAGCACCTGGATATTCAACGGCAGATTCAGTACCACGGTGCGCCGGTCGTTGATCGCCGTGCGGTAGGCCCGGACGGTATCGGCCACGGCGCTTTGCGCACTGTGCACACGTTCGGAAACCGCGTAAACGGACGTGGCGAAAGCGTCCTGGTCCATGGCGAAATTCGAGTACACGGCGCTGGGTGCTGCCTCCGCGGCGAGGACGAGCAGCGGGGTGCGTGATTTGGCGGCCTCGCCAATTCCGGTGGCTGCGTTGGTCAACCCGCACCCCTGGTGCACGGAGACCACGCCCACCTTGCCGCTGGTGCGTGAATAGGCATCGGCCATCGTGGCCGCGCCGCCTTCGTGGCGTGCTTGGGTATAGGGCACTCCGTACTCGATCAGCGCGTTGGTGACGGCAAAGTTCCCGCTGCCCACCACGCCGAAAGCATGTCCGATACCGAGGTCCGCGAGGGTCTTGCCAACGAGTTCTGCGACGTTCATCAGGAATTCCTTAGAGGCTTGTAGTTTGTCGCTGACGGCCTGGGCGTACCTGGCCGCCAGCGGTTCCGGGCAACAGCCCACGCGAGCAGCGCTGGCCTTACCCATATGGAATCGGACAAGCTAGTCGGCGGCGGCCGCTAGCTCAGTGCGAGAACCCGCGCGGGCGCCCCGGTGCCTCCAACGATCGGCAGCGGGGCGACCACGAGCAGCGCTCCGAAGACCGGCAGCTTATCGAGGTTCTTCAGCGAAGTGATGCCGTACTTGTCATGGCCGAGCAAGAAGTTGTGCATCGGGAAAGGCGGATCGAGCAAGGCAGCGTTGCCCGCGTCGATGCCCACGGTTTCCACGCCCACCCCGGAGATCACCAGCTCCTGGGCTATGTATTGGGCGCATTCGGCGGTGAAACCCGGGGTATGCGAACCCTGCTCATCGGTGTTCAGGAACGCTGCACTGTCTTCTCCGTATTGGTCCCATCCGGTGCGGAAGAGCAGCCATGAATTGGGCGGGAACTCGCCATGTTGAGCCTGCCAGGCTTTCAGATCATCAACTGTGATCAGGTAATCCGGACTCTCGGCGGTCTCGGCGCTGAAGTCCAGGACCACCGCCGGCCCGACCAGTCGCTGCGGATCGATCTGTGACACGTCCTTGCCGTCCCGCCCCGAAATCCAATGGATCGGGGCGTCGATGTGCGTGCCGATATGCTCTCCGGTATGGATGTTATGGTGCTTCCAGAATGGGCCGGGTTCGTCATATGCGGAAACTTCCTCGATGCTGAAGTCTATTAAGTTGGAGAAGGGTTCCGGCAGCACAAGGGTCGGTGTATTGACGGAGAGCGGCGCCGTCAGGTCGTGAACAGTCACAGTTCCACTGGCGAGTGAAGACAGAACGTGGGCTAGCTGGGTCATGAGAACTCCGATAACTGGCGAAAACTTGACTGGGCATTGAACATGTATGACGGCCGTCATAGCCATTGGACGACTTCAACCTACCACCGAAGCCATGCTCCGAGAAGAGCTATGCGCATCAGGCGCGCACCAATTCCCGCCCGCGCTTCGCGGCACCGACCGGGCAAAGCCCTGCATTGGGCCAACCCCTTACTGCCGCCCACCACTTGCCTGGGCGTCGACAATGGTCTGCCGAATTTCCGCAGGCCAGGGCCCGGATCCCGATGACCCTTCAGGCACGCAGACGGTAATGACCTTGCCTTCGGCAGCAACTGCCAGACCGTTGCCCTCGAACGGGTGACCCCACACCCTAAAGGCAAAGTGCATGGAGCTGGTCCCCAATCTGTCGATGCGGATCGCCGCCGTTGCAGACTGCCCGAAATACAACTTGGACTTGAAATCTATTTCCTGCCTGACCCGCGGTGAAATGGGAAAATAACCCTTCAGGCCGAGCTCTCTAAAGAGCTTCGACTCGGCGGCTTCAACGAAGCGCATGATCACCGAATTGTGCTGATGACCTGCAGCGTCCGTGTCAACCCATTCGACAGTTCGTTCCAGCGAGCTTCCGGCGAGCGCAGCCCCGAGGAACTCGGACACCTCGGCCGCAACGACTTCAGGCGCACCAGTCATTGGTTCCCGTCCATGGAAAGTCATGTTCACCTTTCTTTTATAGAACTATTGTAACGCACGTCACTTTAAGGCAATAATACTGGCTAGGCCCATTCGGGCGCTAACGACCACCCCTACGCCAGGAGAACGGTATGGCCTCACCCACCGCAGTAACCGAATGGAACATCCCAAAACGCACCACGGGATTGGTGCTCTTTGCCTGTTGGCTGGCAATTCTGGCCGAAGGCTACGACGTCGGCGTGCTCGGTGCGGTCCTCCCGGCCCTCGCCGAGTACAAAGAATGGTCGCTCACCCCTCTCGAACTGGGCGGTCTCGGCGCCTACGCGCTGGTCGGCATGCTGTTTGGCGCCCTGTTTATCGGGACCCTAAGCGACGTTATCGGCCGCAAGCGGATGCTACTGCTCGCCATGGTGATCTTCACTATCACCCAAGCAGGTGCGGCATTTGCCCCCACACCTGAAATCTTCGGACTGTTCCGGTTCCTGGGCGGCCTGGGAATGGGCGGGATCATACCGGTGGCAGCGGCCCTGACCATCGAATATTCCGCGCCTCGAAAACGATCGCTGAACTACGGCATCATGTATTCGGGATACTCCTTGGGAATTGTTGCCGCTGCTCTGGTTGCCATGGCGCTCCTTCCGGTACTTGGCTGGCGTTGGGTTGTAGCTGTCGGCGCATTGCCGGTTGTGCTGCTGCCGATTATCGCCTGGATTCTCCCTGAATCCTTGGAGTACTTGGTGTCCAAGGGACGCCTGGCCGAAGCCAAGGCACTGGCCTCGAAGCTCAAGGTGCCCAATTACCAGCCGGTCGCTCCGGCTCAGCCAGGCAGAAAGATTCCTTGGCGAGAAGTCATGTCGGCGATGTTCTCTGGTAAATACCTGCGTTCCACGGTCTTTTTCTGGATTTCACTGTTTTGCGGCATGGTGCTGGTCTATGGCCTGAACACTTGGCTGCCGCAAATCATGCGCAAAGCTGGCTACGACCTCGGGTCCTCGCTGACTTTCTTGTTGGTCTTCTCCTTGGCCTCGGCCGTCGGCGGATTGATCCTCGGATATCTGGCTGATAAATACGGCCAGAAGACCATCCTGGTGATCTTCTATCTGCTGGGGGCTGGTGGAATCTTGCTGCTGATGTTTCCGAACACCATGTTTATCAACCTGTGCTTTGTCGCCTTCGCCGGTATTGGTTCGATCTCCACCTCGTTGGTGCTCACCGGCTACATTGCCGACTACTATCCGGCGGCCCAACGCGGCACCGCCACCGGCTGGGCGTTGTCTTTCGCCCGCATTGGTGCAATATCGGGTCCCATCATCGGTGGCTGGATCGCGGCAACGGGGATTAGCTTCGAATTCAATTTTGTCTTCTTCGCAATCGTTGGAGTCGTAGCGGCGATTGCGGTGTCCCTGATACCACCGCGAATCGTGGAGAACCGGTCCCCAAATACCGCCGTCGAACGCGAGCTAGCAGTGGACTAATCCGCAGGAATTTACCCCCGTATTTGTGCAGGCACGGCTTCGGATCACGCATTCTCGCGTGGGCCGAGGCCGTGTTCGCTTGCGTGCAAGAAGGAAAAACCTTCTACCGCGACTTGCCCATGCACTCGGCTGAGCAGCAGCCGATGCAAGCACCGCTGCCCGGGTCGATTCCAGGTTCTGCACCGCCGTGCCATGATCTCCGGAACCGAAGCGACCGATCGCAGTTCGTACCTGGTGGCGCAAATTGATCAAGACACATTCCCCAATTCCTATCGGCGAGGTTCGATAGGCGGCCGCAGTATTGGCGCAGTTCATGCCGCGAATGCACTCATCGGCGCCGCTGGTTCGCTTCAGTGCCATTGCGTTTGACGCTCCGGAGTTCACCGCACATCGCGGATGAAACTCCGCCGTTGCTGAAACGGAAACTCCACCGATCCAGCCTAGCTCCGCAGAATTCAGGACCTGCAGTTCGCGCACCTCGCCATTGACCGCTGGATCCACCTTGGTGGATTGCGCTCTGGGCGACTTCCGAATCGCCCATAAAAAACACAAAAATCATCGAATGGGCCGGCGATGTGCGCAGGTAATTTGAGCTTGCCGCGCCCGGCGTTCCCCATGTTCTTTGGATGGGATCTCGTCTCACGAGAATTCCGGGTTCGTCCCAAGCCTGAACCCCTCTTTGCTCCCGCGGTGATCGCTGCGCAAGCCAGCGAGCCACGGGAGCAAAGAGAATACCCAAAACCTCTACTGGATTGTCAGCCGGTGAACGTGAAACTGGTTTGCAGCTTACGGGCCGTCCGGTCCGGATTGAGCATCAGTACGCAGAAGATGCCAACGACGACCAGGTAGATTCCGATCATCCCGAACGAAGAGTTCATCCCCTGTGCCAGCAATGCAGCCATTTCAGCCGTATCCGCAACGCCCTTGGGGCTGGGCACGTACCCCGCCCGATCCATCAGACCACCCACCATGGCTGGAGCGATCACGCCGCCCACCGACGCCAGGCCCGTCAACGTGGCCATAATTGCCGCACGCTGCTTGGAACAGACGCTGAAGGCGATCGCAGTTGGTGCCAGCGGATAGATCATGGCTGTGCCGGCTCCCAAGGTCAACATGGCCACCGCGGCGTACCCCGAGAGGAATGGAAGAATCGAGAAGCACACGCCCGAGATCAGCAAAGTTGCCCCGAAAAGTGCACCGAGCGCCCAACGCACGGTAACCCCACGTTTCATCAGGTAGCGCGAGCCAAAGCCCAGAATCAACAGCGCGATGGCGCCGACGACCCAGGGGAATGTCGAGACGAGGCCAATCATTTCTGGAGACAGCGCCACCACAGAACCTAGATATTTCGGGGACCAAGTGGTCAGGAAACCTTGCGCCCAGAAGCATCCAGCACCAGCCAACACCGCGGCTACGAACATCCAAGATCCTAGAACGCGTCGGATTGGCACTATCTTCAGCAGATCCGACGAATCGGCAATACTGCCGGTACCGTTCGGCTCGAATTCCGCCACCGGCTCCGAGGGGTCCTCGGCCTTCTTCGGTGCCTCAGGTGCAATCGGCCGCGCATCCTGGGTCTTGTCCTGAGACCGCGCTTTGCCGTCTTTGGAATGGCTGAAGGGTCCATCGCGGCCGACAATGAGCCAGGCCACGCTCCAGAGCAATCCGACAAGTCCCAAGAAGCCGAAGGCCCAACGCCAGCCCAAGGCTGGGTGGGCAATAATCCAGGCCAGGGCAGGTGCAGCGAGAATCGGACCTAAGGTAGAGCCTGCGGCGATAATGCTGCTGGGCAGCCCGCGCTCTTTAGGCTTAAACCATCCGTGGGCATGCTGCAGTGAAATGGGCGTGGCGGGACCTTCGGCACCGCCCAAAAAGATACGTGTCACCAGCAGGACCGCGGCGCCTCCGCCAAAGAGCATGGGGAACTGCAGGACAGCCCACGCTATGCCCATGGTCAAGAGGATCCAACGCGTCGACACCTTACCGGCCAGGAAACCGACCGCTACGCCAACGATGGCAAAGAGGAAGAAGAACGCGCTGCCGATGAATCCGAACTGTCCGGCGGTCAATCCCAGTTCGCGCATCGCCGGGTCGGCCACCAGACCCAAAACAGCCTTGTCCGCAAAGTTGATTATTTGAAAGAGCACGAGCATGCCGGTGACAACCCACGCTCGTCGATTCATCTTGCCATTGCGAATGGCAGCACTCAAGGTGTGATCGGAGAGGTTCTGTGTAGCGCTCATACCAAGCTCCTCTTGGTTTCGGTGCCGGCAAGTTGCAACTTTACGCTTCCAATTTCAAAGACGTCGTTGTCTTCAGCAACGGATACGGTACCGGCGAAATCTTCACGTGCGGTATCTAGCATGGCTACCAGATCCGCGGCGCCTGGGGTGTTGGGAACAATGTGGTGCAGCACCAAGGAAGAAACGTTGGCCTTCTGCGCAACTTTGCCAACCTCGCTATATGGAGTATGCGACTCGCGCAGATGCACTTCGATCCCGTCTCGCGTGGGACCGTCCGGGAACGTAGCCAGAATCCCTGGCAGATCGATGACTTCATGCAGGAGCAGGTCGGCGCCTTGGGCGAGCTTCACGCAATTTTCGGAATACGCGGTATCACCCGAAACCACTACAGACCCATAGCGCGAGTCAATACGATAGGCGAAAGCGGGGAAGCACAAGCGATGGTCAACAAGGATTGCTGAAATGGTGACTAGCTCATCGCGGTAGATTTCGAATGGTTCCATCTCCGGGTGCCGGTTCTCCACGGCACAGGCCCGCACAGGTTCCGGGATCTGGATGTTATGCGCCTGGATCCATTCATGGGGCTCATCTCGCCCTTCGTCAGCCATGCGGATGACCACGTCCGAGGCAAAGACCTTATCCAGCAGGGCGTCCACGATTTCTTCCGTGCTTGTCATTTCACGGTCGGCCACGCGCGCGGCGATCTGTTCCTCATGCTTTCGGTCGAGGGCAGGCATGCGATTAGGCCGTCCGGGACCGTAAACCTGAATAGGACGGGTAAAGGACTCACCCGGAACTTGCCATCCGGTCACCAAGTACGCACCGAGATCGTAGATGTGGTCAGAGTGGTGATGGGTCAACAACACGGCCCGCAACTCGCCCCAATCGGCGTGCGACCGGTAGTTGCGGATACTTCCCATTCCGCAATCGATGACATAGGTTGCCCCATCGACTCGAATCGCCGTGCTGGTCCCAGCACGGGAACTGGAGACTATAGGGCCGCCTCCGGTACCGAGCGTGTAAACGCTCATTCCTGTTCTCTGTTTGGTATTCACATTGATGCCTAACTCGTTGTGGGCAGCAAAGGGTCCCATCGACCGCGATGCGTGAATTGCGAGGGTGTGAAAGCGTTCGGCAGTGATGACCGAAGTGATAGAAATCATATACACCATATTTTGCGATCGCAAGACCTATTGCATATCCAATGTGATCTATGCCATGCTGAACGCGAGAGTTCGTTACCCCACAAAGGAGTCAAAATGGAGCAGCAGCAGGGTCAAGAAATCATCCTGGGCGACCTGCCCAAGGGCATTACCTTGGCAAGCGAGTCGATGGGCAACAAAACATGGAACGTCCTTGGCCACACGTACCTTTCCAAGGTTGAAAGCTCCAGCAGCTTTGCGTGGTTGTCTCTGGATCCTTCAGGAACCGGTGTCCCGCCACACGTTCACCCGACCCAGGACGAGCACCTCTACATCATGGAGGGCACCTACACCCTCTATCTAGACGGCGAATGGTTCAAGGCCGGTCCCGGCGACACCGTTCGCATGCCCATGGGTCTTCCGCACGCTTACTACATCAAAGATGAAAAACCGGCGAAATCGCTGTTCTGGGTCAGCCCCGCGGGACAACTCGCCACCCTCTTCGATGAACTCCATGACTTGGCGGATCCCGAGGAAGTTGTACGCCGCTCGGCGCTGCGTGACGTCAATTTCCTGCCGCCGGGATCGGTGCCCGGAGCAGACTAGAATCTATAGAAATTCCAAACGGCCGGCAGGAACATCCTGCTGGCCGTTTACCGGCGAAGGGAACGGCCCGTGACGCAAAACTCGCAAGATAGCCAAGTATTGAGTTACGGCGACCACCCCGATCAGCATCTCACCCTGGTGCACTCACGAGTTCAGCCTTCACGCGGCACCGCGGTTCTGGTCCATGGCGGCTACTGGAGGCAGCGGATCAATGCCGCGGTCATGCAGCCCATGCTCGAGGATCTATTGCAGGCGGGCTGGAACGTGGCCAACGTGGAATACCGGCGCGGCCCTGAGCATCCCTGGCCCACACCATCCGTGGATGTAGCTTTGGCGATCGAGCTGATCCGGAGCACACTTCGCCGCGAAGATCGCCCCGATCGCTTGGTCCTTATCGGGCATTCGGTGGGCGGGCAGCTGGTTCTGCTCAATGCCGATCGCGCCGATGCCGTAGTAGGACTTGCACCGGTCACCAATGCCATCAAGGTCTTTGAAGAAGACCTCGGTGATTCCGCGGCCAAAGAATATTTTGAACGTACACCCAGCGATGCGCCAACGACATACCGGCAGGCCTCACCTTGCCACCAGCCGTCCCCTGCGGTGCCCATGCTCCTGGTCCACGGTCAAGATGACGACCGTGTGCCATTGGAACATACACGGCAGTATATTCAATCACTGGGAGACAAAGCTCAGCAGACAGCCATGTTTCATCCGCACTTGGACCATTTCGAGGCCATTGATCCCAAGAAGCACCATTGGGACGCGGTCCGAAACTGGATGACCCGGGCGTCAGCCGATGCGCAGGCCGAGTAACTGATTGGCATACAGCTCCGCTTGCGGCGCCAGCAGCTCATGCAATGCCAGGAACGTGTTCTTGGCCTGCGGTGCTTTCCATCCTTCGGGCAGGTATTCGAAGGGAAGGTTCGGATCACGATACGGAAAATGCCGCCAACGGGTCAGCATTGGTACATAGAAAGCGAAAGCTTCTCGTTCAAGATCCCTGCGCTGCTCATCGGATTCCACTGGCTTTGCCAGCTTTTCCTGCCAAGCCCCCAAGCGCCCTACGTACAGTTGCAAGAAGTCGGTGTACTGCTGGTCAAGCGCTTGGAGATCCCACCATTGCGCCACCCGATCTTGAATATCTTCCGGTGACATGTAGTCGGCACGGAAAAATTCAACATACCCCGATAATCCTCGTGCGTTCAGCCGTGCTTTGGCCTGCTCAAATGCCAATTGGGGGCCGACGGCGACACCGCTTGCAACCATTCCGAAACCCATGCTCGCCAACTCCGAACGCAGTTCGTAACGGCGATTCCGCTCGCTCTCGGGCACCGAAAATATGGCCAGGATCAGAGATTCATCGGAGCTGGAGCGAGACGGGGCGAAAATCCGCTGATCGTCCTTGCGGAAGCCATCGAGAATCTCGGCGGAAAGTTGATAATGCGAATCGCTGCCGGTGCGTTCATTGATGAGCACACCACGACTTTTTAAACGCGAAATCGTCGACCGGGACGCTTGGGACTTGATCCCCAACGCGCCGAACATCTCAACGATTGCAGATACCGGGAAGGAGCCGCTGGAGGGCTGTCCATACAAACCATAGAGCGTCACCAGTAAGTTCTGGTGCTGCAATTTCATTCCCCCGATATCCACTGAAACGATGTCCTCCATATTCTCCGCGGCCACGTTGACAGAGCTCAAGTTCTATCCTAAGCGGGCAGGTGCTGATTCGCGGGCAAGACGTTCGAGCACTCGGAAACCACGACCCGATGCTAACCATGTTTTTCCGAACATAGCTCGACCGATCGCGGTATCACGCCAGCGACTCGACCAGAGGACTGTTTTATACCGCTGCACATCAGCGTGAATGCCACAACGGAAAGTTCCAGTCCAATGAGCTATGTCTGCATATTGAGAACCGTTTTGTCGCACGATATCGGTGACTTCCACCCATAATTGACGCTCTCGATCAATGAGTGGGCACTAATTCGCTTCATCGGATCGGCCTGAACTGTGAAGAGCAATGATCCGGTTGATCCCAGTATTCGATTGGCGATCGCCCAGTGGCCCGAAAGTACTCCGCGCGGAGCAAGCAGCATGTTCTGCGCGGCTTCTCCCCCGACATCCCGTAGCACTCACACTTCGTCAATCCGAGCCGAATCGCTGCATAGCCGATCCCTCGCTGCGGATCGCGTAGAACGGCCAATCGCTCCGGCCAGGTCCGGGCACTCGGGCAACGGATGCTGCGCCTCGCACCACAAGCTCTTCCTGGGCTTACGCCAATTTCTGCTGGCAAGCCCGGAGGGGACTCCGAGTGTTTGGCGAACGCGCAACGCTCAACCAGATCCTGTGCGGCAGCCGGCACCCGGTCTTCGAGAATCAGAAGTTCCTGGCCGACATGGAATCTTCCGGCCAGGACTTCGGATGCTTCCTCCCCGAGGAGTCCAAAGGCCATAGCGGCGTCCGGACCGGAAGAACGGGAAGCCATAATTCGGCCAGCCCGGGTCCGAACGCCACGGGGCGCGGACCAACGAGTGGTTGCCGGCGAGGGCAGTTGGGAGCTGGCCCAATTAGAAGACCGATGCCCCGCACAAACACTCCGTGGTCGCTACTGACCACGGAAGTTTGTGCGGGGCAGAGTTCCGGGACTAGCCATCTGGGCTCAGCTGCAAGCCCAGATCGCAGCGGGCGCATCCCGCGCGGCGGCGCAGACGCTCCGGCTCAGCCTTGCTTGAAGGCCGCGTCGAAGGACGTGGAGGACGCTGGAAAGTCCAGCTTCTTCAGCGCCGCCAGCGCCTCGGGCGCACCGTAGAGTCGGTCCATGCCGGCGTCCTCCCACTCGATCGAGATCGGGCCGGCATAGCCGATCGCCGCGAGCGCGCGGAAGGCGTCCTCCCACGGCACATCTCCGCGTCCGGCCGAGACGAAGTCCCAGCCGCGCCGCGGGTCGCCCCAGGGCAGGTGGGATCCGAGCCCGCCGTTGCGGCCGTTGCCCATGCGCATCCGGGTGTCCTTGCAATCCACGTGGTAGATCTTGTCCGCGAAGTCGGAGATGAACGCCACCGTGTCGATCCCCTGCCACACCATGTGGCTCGGATCCCAGTTCAGCCCGAATGCTTCACGGTGCCCTATCGCCTGGAGCGTCTTGACCGTGGACCAGTAGTCGTAGGCGATCTCCGAGGGGTGCACCTCATGGGCGAACCGCACCCCGCACTCATCGAAGACGTCCAGAATCGGGTTCCAGCGATCGGCGAAGTCCTGATAGCCGGCCTCGATGACCTCGCCCGGAACGGGCGGGAACATCGCGACGTACTGCCAGATCGAGGACCCGGTGAATCCGACGACGGTGTCCACGCCCAGGCGCTGGGCCAGCCGGGCGGTGTTCTTCATTTCCTCGGCCGCCCGCAGGCGAACGCCCTCCGGGTCGCCGTCGCCCCAGACCCGCTCACCGACGATCGCCTGGTGGCGGAAGTCGATCGGGTCATCACAGACCGCCTGGCCCTTCAGGTGGTTGGAGATGGCCCAGACCTTCAGGCCGTGGCGTTGCAGAATGCCGAGGCGCTCGGCGATGTAGTCGTCATCGTCCCAGCGCCAGGCGTCGAGGTGCTCTCCGGAGACGGCGATCTCCAGGCCGTCGTAGCCCCAGCCCGCGGCGAGGCGGGCCACCTCTTCCAGCGGCAGGTCGGCCCACTGGCCGGTGAACAGGGTGAAATCGCGTGCCATCCTTGTACTCCTTTGCTCGGTTCCTTCGTGCTGAGATGCGGTGCGGTGCGGTGCGCTGGGCCTAGAGCGTCTGGGCCCAGGCGCTGGCGTTCTGCGCGCTGCGCTGGACGCCGTCGAGCACGCGCTGGACCTGGTGGCCGTCCGCGAATGAGGGCTCGGGTTGCCGGCCCTCGGCGACCGCCTCGACGAAGTCCTTGGCCTGGTGCACAAAACCGTGCTCGTAGCCGAGCGCGTGCCCGGTGGGCCACCACGCGGACATGTAGGGGTGCTCCGGCTCGGTGACCATGATATTCGTGAAGCCCTGGAGGGTATTCGGCGCGGTGGCATCGTAGAAGCCCAGCGAGTTGTAGTTCTCCAAATCGAAGGTGATCGCCCCCTTGGAGCCGGAGACCTCGATCCGCAGCGAGTTCTTGCGTCCGGTGGCCATGCGGGTGGCCTCGAAGATGCCGATCGCTCCGCCGTCGAACCGGCCGGTGAACATCGCGGCGTCATCCACGCTGACCTCCCCGCGCTGCGACTCCGCTCCGGGCAGCGGCCGCTCGTGGACGAAGGTTTCGAGAATGCCGCTGACGCCGGTGAGCTTCTGCCCGGTGATGAACTGGGAGAGGTCCACGGCGTGGGCCCCGAGGTCCCCGAGCGCGCCGCTGCCGGCGTGCTCCTTCTGCAGCCGCCAGGTCAGCGGGGCGTCGGCGTCGTGGAGCCAGTCCTGCAGATAGGAGGCGCGGACCTGGCGGACCTGGCCGATGGTGCCCGAGCCGACCAGTTGCCGCGCAAACGCCGCCGCGGGCACGCGGCGGTAGGTGAATCCAAGCATCGCCTGGACACTCTTGCCTGCGCTTTCGGCGGCCGCGGCCATCGCCTCGGCCTCTTCGAGCGTGTTGGCCAGCGGTTTCTCGCACAAGACGTGCTTTCCGGCGGCGAGCGCGGCGATCGCGATCTCGGCGTGCGAGTTGCCCGGGGTGACGATGTCCACCACGTCGATGTCCTCGCGCTCGATAGCCTCGCGCCAGTCGGTCGACGTCTCCGCCCAGCCCCACTTCGCGGCGGCGGCCTCGACGCCGGCGGCATTGCGGCCGACCAGCAGCGTCATCTCCGGTTGCATCGGCAGATCGTAGAATCGCGGCGCGACGCGCCACCCCTGCGAATGCGCGGCGCCCATGAAGCCGTGCCCGATCAGGGCGATTCTCAGGGCTGATTTTTGGTTGGGCATGTGTTTCCTCCTGCGAGGGGTAGACGTGGGGGCGCTGGCCGGGGCGGTCCGCCGGTGAACGGAGAACCGCCCCGATCCGTTGCCTGGGCCGGTTAAGAGCTGAACGCCGTCGGCAGGTACTGATCGACGTTGTCCACCGTGACCACCGGGGCGTTCAAGACGATGCGCTTCGGGACCTCGACCTCGACCAGATCGCTCATGGCCTTGTTCTGGGCGATCAGTCGGGCTAGGCGAACGCCGTCTGCGGCCTGCGTGGAGGGATAGAGGACCGTGGCTTCGAGTACGGACTCCCCGCCCTTGATCAGCTCCATCGCGTTGGCGGAGCCGGCGCCGCCGACCATGAAGAACTCGTCGCGCCCGGCGCTGTCGATCGCGGCCAGCACGCCGTGGCCCTGATCGTCGTCGTGGTTCCAGAGCGCGTCGATCTTGGGGGCGGCGGAGAGCAGCTGCGAGGCCGCCTGTTCGCCGCCGGCTACCGTGAAGTCGGCCGGGACGCGGTTATCCACGTTGAGGCCGCAGTCCTTCAAGGCGTCTTCGAAGCCCTTGCTGCGGTCCTGGGTCAGCGGCAGGGAATCAATGCCCGGGATCTCGGCGACCACCGCGTCCGGCTTGTCCCCCAGGCGCTCGCAGATATAGTTTCCGGCGCTGCGGCCCATGCCGTAGTTGTCACCAAGGATCGTGGTGCGGGCGGCGGCGGGGTTGGAGAACTCACGGTCCACGTTGACCACCGGAATACCGGCGTCCATGGCCTTGGTTGCGACGGCGGTCAGCGCCGTGCCATCGGTGGGCAGCAGCACAATCACGTCGACGCCGTCGTTGATGAACTGCTCAACCTGGCTGATCTGCAGGTTCGCATCGTTGGTGCCTTCGGCGACGCGCAGGTCCACGTCTTCCAATGCCTCGCCCTGCGCGATAGCGGCCGAGTTGATGGCGCCGAGCCAGCCGTGGTCGGCCGCCGGGCCCGAGAAGCCGATGACGACCTCCTCGCCCGCGGCCGAATTGCCTTCGATCGAGGCGTTGGAAGGCTGCGCGCTGCCGCCATCGGAGCCCGACGAGCAGCCGGTGACGAGCGCGCCAACTGCCAAGAGGGCACCGGTGGTGATGAGCATCTTCCGTCCGGAATGAACAGCAAACATGTCTATCTCCTCAATGAGTTAGGTACAACGCCGCCGTGTGCAGCCCGAATTATTCGGGCACCAGCCAGCGTGATTACAATCACAATAACAGAAGATCGGAGAAAATCGACGAACTTCTACCGATTGCCGACATAATGTGTTAGGTTCATCACATGCTGCAAGATGAAAAGCCCCGTCCTCTGCTCGAGGTGCACGGGCTCACCAAGCGATTCGGAGCCGTCCAAGCACTCAAGGGCGTCGACCTTTCCGTGCTCCCGGGCGAGGTCCACTGCGTCATGGGCCAGAACGGCGCCGGCAAGTCCACCCTGATCAAAACCCTGTCCGGGGTCCACCAACCCGACGAGGGCAAAATTTTCTGGGAAGGCCAGCAGGTCAGCCTGCCCGGCCCTACCGCGGCCTTGGATCTGGGCATCGCCACGATGTACCAGGAACTCGACGTCGTCGACGGGCTGAGCATCGCCGAGAACATTTTCCTGGGCCACGAGCATGCGACCCGGGGCGTGCTGCACGTGAAAAGGGCCCACGCGACCGCCCGGTCGCTGCTGCAGCGCCTGGGACACGGCAACCTGTCGCCAGCGCGCGAGGTTGGCACGCTCTCCACCGCCAACAAGCAGATCGTCAGCATGGCCCGCGCCCTCTCCCGGGACACCAAGCTGATCATCATGGACGAGCCCAGCGCCATCCTCGATGCCGGCGAGGTCGCGAACCTCTTCCGCGTGGTCCGCGAGCTCACCGCCCAGGGCATCGCCGTCGTATACATCTCCCACCGGCTGGAGGAGATCCGCGAGATCGGGGACCGGATCTCGGTCATCAAGGACGGGCAAAGCACGGCGAACAACCTGCACGTCGCCCAGACCCCCAAGGCGGAACTCATCCGCCGGATGACCGGCCGCGATGTCGCAAACGTGTTCCCGGAGCGCCGGCCCCTCCCGCTTGATGCGCCCGTGGTGCTCGACGTAGCGGCCCTGGAGCTGGAGGGGCACTTCGCCAAACTCAGCTTCACGGTCCGCGCCGGCGAGATCCTCGGCATCGCCGGGCTGGTTGGTTCGCAGCGCTCGGAGATCGTCGAGACCATCTACGGCGCCCGCAAGGCAACCGCAGGCCAGGTCACGGTGAACGGCAAGAAGCTGGTTCCGGGATCGGTCAGCTCCGCCGTCGAGGCCGGGATCGGCTTATCCCCCGAAGAACGCAAAAGCCAGGGCCTGATCCTTGACGAGCCGATCTACAAGAACGTCACGCTGTCCACCTTCGAACGCTTCGCGCGCACCGGGCTGCTCGACGAAAACGCCGAGCGGCGAGCCGCGCGGGAGCAGATCGAGGCCCTGGAGCTGCGCCCTGCGGATCCGGAGCGGCCCGCCCGGACGCTCTCCGGCGGCAACCAGCAGAAGATCCTCCTGGCCCGCTGGCTGGTCCACGGGACCAAGGTCCTGCTGCTGGACGAGCCGACCCGCGGCGTGGACGTCGGCGCCCGCGCCGAGATCTACACGCTCATCCGGCGGTTGGCCGACGCCGGCACCGCCATCATCGTCATCTCCAGCGAGATCGAGGAAGTCCTCGGCCTCGCCGACAATGTGCTCGTCGTCGACGACGGGCACGTCCTCGCCCAGAGAACCGCAACCGATATCGACGAGCACGGCGTGCTCGACCTCGTCATGAAGGGAAGTGCCGCGTGAGCAAGCAAAAGACCCAGGTCATCGAACACTCTTCGGCCCAGACCCCGGACCCCGGCGCCACTTCCGGCGGCGCCAGCGGACTCCTCGGCAATCTCCTGCACGGCCCCGCCGCGCGCAGCATCGGCCTGGTTCTCGCGCTGGCCGTGCTGGTGGCCATCGGCCTGATCACCAGCGGGGACCGCTTCATGTCCTCGGACAACATGCTGGTGATCCTGCGCCATGCCTCCATCATCGGGGTGCTCAGCATCGGCGTCACCTTTGTCATCACCGCCGGCGGCATCGACCTGTCGGTCGGCTCCGTGCTGGGCTTGACCTCGGTGGTCGGCAGCCTCGCCGTCGTCCAAACGGCCGCGGCGGAATCGACGTGGCTGGTGATGGTCGTGGTGGCCCTGCTGGTCGGCGCGTTCGCGGGCCTGATCAACGGGGTGATCATCGCCTACGGCAATGTGGTGGCGTTCATCGCCACGCTGGCCATGCTGGTGGCCGCCCGCGGGCTCGCCGAGATCATCTCCGAGCGCCGCACCCTGCTGGTGACCAACACCGACTTCACCGGCTTCATGCGCGCCGACTTCCTCGGCGTGCCGGTGCTCGTATGGATCTTCGCCCTGGTCTCCGCGGCCGGCTGGTTCCTGCTCAACCGCACCACGTTCGGACGCCGCACGGTGGCCATCGGCGGCAACCTCGAAGCCTCCCGCCTGGCCGGCATCAAGGTCAAGCGCCACATCGTCTCGCTCTACGTGCTGGCCGGCATCGCCGCTGGCATCGCCGGCCTGATGATGATGGGGCGCACCACCTCGGGCACCTCCACCCATGGCTACCTCTACGAGCTCGACGCGATCGCCGCGGTCGTGGTCGGCGGCACCCTGCTCGCAGGCGGCCGCGGCACCGTCATGGGCACCGTCTTCGGCGTGCTCATCTTCAGCACGCTCACCAACGTGTTCACGCAGAACAACATGGACACCTCCGTCCAGGCCCTGGCCAAGGGCGCCATCATCGTGCTCGCCGTCCTGCTGCAGCAGCGCTTCGCCGTCCGCAAGGAGCGCAAGGCCAAGAAGCAACCCCTGAAGGCCTAGGGGCATATCGTGGATCTGGCCGCGAGCGGCGAACTGGTCGAACAGCGGCTTCGGCGATTCTTCGCGGATGCGAAACTCCGCGCGGAATGCGCAGGGCCGGCCTATCTGGAGCTCTGGGAGGCCCTGGAGCGTGCCGCGGCCGGCGGCGCCCGGCTGCTGAGGTCGATCGAGGTGCCCGAGCCCATCCACCGGAAGCTGCACGAGGTGCTCGACTAGGCGGAATTTGCCTCGGTCGGCGGCGAGATCTTCGACATCGAGATCAGCAGCTCCCAGACGATGCCCGAGCTGGAAGACATCGTCAAGACCGCACGGCAGAGACCTCTGTGTACTCCTTCGAGGCCCCGTTGCAAGCCGGGGCGAAACTCGCCCAGGCTCCCGAGCCGGTGTGCGCCGCGTGAAGTCAGTCGGCCGCTACGCGGGCATCGCCGATCTCATCGGGTCCCCGGAGCTGACCGCGGACGGCGCCGAGCGCGTCCGTTCAGTCCTGGTCGGCTGCGGTGCCAAGGACTTAGCGATCGACCTCGCCGCACAGCACGCCGGCTTCGCCCTGGCGCAGCTGGAGCACGGCGGCGTCCCGGAGACCCTTCCCAGGGCGCTGCGCGAACCTCTGCTTTGCGCCGTTGACCGCGTCTATCCGGCCGGAATCATCACTTGAATCGCCGATCGAAGGTCACTGTTTGGCGCGTCGCTGCAGATAGCATGTAAGCGGAAGCAGGCACGGCAGCCTGCCAGAAAGTGACGGTCCGGAAGTGGATAGCAATTCGTCGAAACCCGCTGGCGTGCGTCCGGCCGGCGCCGGGCTGGGCAACAACCGCGACTCGACGCGGCAGCACAACCTCTCCACCGTACTGGGCCTCGTGCACAGCTCCGCGGGTCTCTCCCGCGCCCAGCTCACCCGCACCACGGGGCTGAACCGCTCCACCATCGCCGCTCTTGTCGGCGAACTCGTGCAGCTCGGCCTCGTCGTGGAGAGCGATCTGGACCAGAGCCAGCAGCACGGCCGCCCCAGCATCATGATCAATCCCGGCCCGTCGGTGCTCGCCCTGGCCGTCAACCCCGATGTAGACGCCGTCGGCGTCGCACTGGTGGCCCTCGGCGGGAATATCGTCAACCCCGTGCGTTTCCATACCGTCCGCGCCCCCTCCATGCCGGAGGTCGTGAATATCGTCTCCGCCGTCTACGCGGGCATGGCCGCGGCCCTGCCCGCGCATTTCCGTGTGGTCGGCATCGGTGTGGCCGTCCCCGGGCTCGTCGACCCCGCCGATGGGACGGTGATCGAGGCACCGCAGCTCGGCTGGCGCGAGCAGCCGCTCGCCGCGCAGCTGGCCAAGGCCCTGCAATTGCCGGTGGCCTGCGCGAACGACGCCGTTGTCGGAGCCCGGGCGCAGGCGGCCTTCGGCGCGGGCCGGGAAGTCGCGGACTTCGTCTACCTCTTCGGCGGAGCCAGCGGCATCGGCGGCGGGATCGTCAGCGGAGGCAAGCTGATGCACGGGGCGACCGGGTTCGCCGGGCAACTGGGGCACATGCTGGTGCGCACGGACGGAGCAGCCTGTTCCTGCGGTTCCTCGGGCTGCCTCGAAGCCGAAGTCACCCGGGAAGAACTGCTTCGGGCTGTGCAGCTGCCGGTGGACCGGGCCGAGGACCTGGAACAAAGCGTGCTCGGATTATTCGCATCCGGCGAGGCCTCCGCGCAGCTGCGCGAGGTTCTCTCCCGGCAGGCCCGCCTGCTCGCGGTGGGACTGCGCGGCGTGGTGCACCAGGTGAACCCGTCGCTGATCGTGCTCGGCGGATTCCTGCGCATCCTGGCCGAGGCGATGCCCGATATCGTGGAGGGGGCCGTGTCCCTCGGTGCCGCGCGCGGCGCTCGTGAGCAGGTGCGCATCGAGCTTGCCCCGCTCGGCGAGAGCCTCATCCTGGTGGGTGCCGCCGAGCTGGCCTTCGCCCCGCTGTTGGCTGATCCCGCCGGCGTGCTGCGCGCGGCATCCGCGGACCGGGAAATTAATCGGTAGGTTGCGTCCGGGTTTAAACAGCTAGCAGGCACCGTGGTGATGAAGGAGCCGGTGCAGCCGCTGGTGGTCGCCTGCGGGTGGTGGCCCAAGATGCAGCTCACTTCCACGCGCACGCAGTCAACCGGCTGGTCGCAGGAGACCTGGACCTCGTAGCTGACGGTATCTCCGAAGGCGAAGCCCTCCTGATCGGTTGCGCAACCGATGGCCGTCGTGGCCGCCACCGAACCGCGGGCGCCGACGAGCCAGAGGCCCACCCACCCCACCGTGGAAGCGCCAGGGATTCCCCGTCCGCGATTTCGTCCTCGTTAATGTCCAGGTTGGCTGGTGTTCCCACCTCATTGTCCTTTCACATACTGTGGTGCGAGCGGTGATGCTCGTGCGAAAGTGCTGTTTCGCGGCGGCGCGCCGCATCCAGGATGGGCGACCAGTCGATCTGCCACTCCCCCCACATCATCGGTCGGTATGGCGCGCTCCTGGAGCATCTGCACGACATCCACGCCGGCGTCAGTCGCCCAGAGCACGTCCAGTTCGAAGCTGACATACCGCGAATCGGTGTATTCGGCCAGCAGCTCCCAGGCGCTCATGAGCTCGCCGGTCTTCGGGTGGGGTATTGGCTGGTGAATTCACCCTGGTGGTTGTGCACGAAGATCTTGCCCGTATCGGATTTCTTGGACCGCTCGCCGAGCCGGTTGAGGGTTTGGACGGTGGCAAGGGTGTCCTCAAGGTTTCCAATGCCCGGGGAGGCGGCACCGCCCGAACCCACGTATTTCTGGCCAACGGTCTTGGCGAACTCGATGGTATCGCCGAAGGGCTCGATGTTTCGGTATCCGATGTCGGCCAACTCGGCGAGCACCGACTCGGTCCCAACCTCGTTTCCCCACGTCAAATAGCTGAAAATCTGGTGGAGATCTTGCTGGCGGGCACGCCCTTGCCTGCGCATTGCCCGGCCGATCATAATTGCCCTTCGTCATGCGCTTCTCGTGATGTAGTGGCACGGTGCGACGCCGCCGGCAGAGCGTGCAAAAACGCACCTACCGGCCATATGAGATCCCGGTCACATGAAACTAGCACGACTAATGAGGATAAGTAACGAATCTATCTAGTTTGACGATGCGTCTTCGCCTTCAAACGACCACCTCCTATCACTGTAAGACGTGATTTGTGGCTTAGCGCCAATTTGCCCATGCCTGCGCGCGAGGCGCAGGGCCGTTTCCATATGTCGCTTCACACCACAAACCCCTTGGTGAGCCGTGCCCATGGAGCGCAGAGCGCGTTCCGTCGATTAGTATGCTGTAATTAGTCGATGAATGACATAAGCAACTTCAGCGGCCTCAGCGGCTCAGGTGCCAGCGAACTATTCCAGATCCTCCGCGACGGACGAGCGCGCACGCGCACGGAGCTCTCGGAGATGATGGGCTTGGCCCGCTCCACGATCACCCTGCGCATCGAAGCGCTTATGACCCTCGGGCTCGTGGGGTTCGTGGACGACGCCACCTCCACCGGCGGGCGCCCTTCCTCACGCATTGCACTGAACGCAGGCAGCAAGGTGGTT
Source organism: Arthrobacter sp. MYb221 (assembly GCF_002979835.1). NCBI lineage: Bacteria > Bacillati > Actinomycetota > Actinomycetes > Micrococcales > Micrococcaceae > Arthrobacter > Arthrobacter sp. MYb221. The sequence goes on from NZ_PCPW01000002.1 coordinate 65,523, forward strand.
CTCGGCATCGACATCGGCGCATCCCACGTGCGCGTGGCACTCACCGACCTGCTCGGGCATCGGTTGCGTGAGGACGGGCGGAATATCGAGGTATCCCAGGGTCCAAATGTCGTCCTCGAAGCCGCCGTCGAGCTGGGCAAGGAGCTGCTGGAGGCGAGCGATCACGCGCTGACCGACCTGCTGGCGGTGGGCGTCGGGATCCCCGGTCCGGTAGAACACCGCACCGGCCGCCCGTTCAACCCGCCCATCATGCCCGGCTGGAACGGATTCGACGTTCCGGGGCTGCTGCAGGACCACTTCCATGTCCCGGTGCTCGTCGACAACGACGTGAACATCATGGCCCTGGGCGAGCGCAATGTCTCGTGGCCGGAGGTGGACAACATGCTCTTCGTGAAGATCGCCACGGGCATCGGTTCGGGCCTTATCTCGAGCGGGAGACTGCAGCGGGGAGCCGACGGCGTCGCCGGCGATATCGGGCACATCCGCGTGCATAACGGCTCGGGCATCACCTGCCACTGCGGAAACCTGGACTGCCTCGAAGCGGTCGCCTCGGGACCCGCCGTGGCCAAGAAGCTCAACGCCCTCGGCCTGGACGCAAATTCCAGTGAAGACGTGGTCGCGCTCGTCAAATCGGGCAACGCCGAGGCCGTGCACGCCGTCCGCCAAGCCGGCCGCGATGTGGGCGAGGTCCTCTCCGCCTGCGTCAGCCTCATCAACCCATCCGTCATCGTCATCGGGGGCTCGATGACACTCACCGGCGAGCACTTCATCGCCGGGATACGCGAAGTGGTCTACTCGCGGGCCATCCCGGTCGCAACCCAGCACCTGCGGATCGTCCAGTCCGGAGCCGGACAGGACGCCGGTGTGCTCGGCGCCAGCATGCTGGCCATCCACCACGCCATGTCGCCGAAGCATATCGATGCCCTCGTGAATGGGCTCAAGGGAGACTAGGCCAAGCGAAGAAACGGCCTTTTGTCGATTCTCGACGATTTTTGCTTGACAGGCAACAAAGTCTGGAAATAGTGTTGCATGCGTCACATACTCCAAGCGCTGGTGCTGATTGCCGCTGGCGTTTATCGCACGCCAGAAAGGCATCACTATGTGCTTCGGATTCAATGCCCCCGCCGCCCTCAAACGCTCCCTCGAGCAGAACGACGTGGGGCGGCGCGGCTTCCTCCGTGGCGCGGTAGCCCTCGGCGCCGGCGCCGGACTCGTCGCTCTCGGCGGAACCACCGCGCTGGCGGCACCCACTGGCCGCCGACCGGTGCCTCCAGGACAGATCAGCATCCAGCTCTACACGCTCCGCTCGATCATGCAAGGCGAGGGCGTCGACAGCGCACTGGCATCCCTGGCCGACTACGGCTACACCAAGATAGAGCTAGCTAGCCTCTACGGCCGCACCGCAGGGCAAATGCGTGCCATGCTTGACTCGTTGGGCCTCACTCCATCCTCCAGCCACAATGGCATCAGCAATTCAGCCGCGGATCTGGAGGCAAAGCTCACCGATGCGCTCACGCTAGGCCAGACCTATATCAATGTGCCCTACCTCGTCTCCGACAACGCCGACGACTGGCGCCGCTGGGCTGACCAGATGAACGAAGAGGCCGCGGCCGCGAACGCAGTGGGCCTTAAATACGGATACCACAACCATGCACACGAGTTCACGACCGACCTCGGCAACGGCGAAACCCCGTGGGACATCTTCACCAGCCGCCTCGACCCGTGCAACGTCCACTTGGAAGTCGACCTCTACTGGGCCGTCACCGGCGGCGTGGGCGTCGGCGCAGAAGATCCGATACAGTTCGCGATTGACACGATCGCCCAGGCACCGCAGAAGACACTGCAGTACCACGTCAAGGATCGAGATACCGCGGGCGACTTCGCGGATCTCGGCACCGGTGCCATCGATTTCTCACGCATTTTCGCGGCCCACCGCCCGAAGGAGTTCATCGTGGAGAACGACCGCCCGGACGTCACCCCGCTGCAGACCGCCGAGGTGGGCTACAACTACCTGCGCACCTTGCGCTTCTAGAGATCGCCGGCAGGACCATAAGCACTAGTCTCGAGCTGGCATGCTTGAATGGCCGGGCACCAAATGGTGTCCGGCCTTCGCCGTATCCTCTATCAATTCCCAAAGCAACCGCCGTTGTCCACACCGACCGGCCGCGCTGGCCTGAAGGAATCGCAGCAACGCGTTTTCTTGCCCTGTAGCCCGCACACGCAGCTGCTGGTTTCGCCTGCAACCACGGACTGCAACCGGTTTAAGCCGAAAGGTCCCGGCTCGCACAGTGTGCGGGCCGGGACCTATCAAACCGAACTAGAAAACGAGAATTACTCGGCCGCTACGGCTTCTGCTTCTGCTTCGTCGTCTTCCTCAACAACTGGAGACAGCGAGAGCTTTCCGCGGTCATCGATCTTGGTGATCTCGACCTGGAGCTTCTGGCCTACCGAGACGACGTCCTCAACATCCTCGACGCGCTTTCCGTCGTTGATCTTGCGCAGCTCGGAGATGTGCAGCAATCCGTCCTTGCCTGGAGTCAGCGAGATGAACGCACCGAAGGTGGTCAGCTTCACGACGGTACCCAGGTAACGCTCGCCGATCTCAGGAACCTGAGGGTTGGCAATCGCGTTGATGGCCGAACGTGCGGCTTCGGCGGACTCACCATTGGTGGCGCCGATCAGCACGGTGCCGTCATCTTCGATCGAGATGTCAGCTCCGGTGTCTTCCTGGATCGTGTTGATCATCTTGCCCTTCGGGCCGATGACCTCGCCGATCTTATCCACTGGGATCTTCACCGAGATGATGCGTGGCGCGTAGGTGGACAGCTCATCCGGGGTGTCGATGGCCTGGTTGACCACGTTCAGGATGTGCAGGCGAGCCTCGCGGGCCTGGGTCAGCGCTGCGGCGAGCACCGAGGCCGGGATGCCGTCTAGCTTGGTGTCCAGCTGGATCGCGGTGATGAACTCAGGAGTACCAGCCACCTTGAAGTCCATGTCGCCCATGGCATCTTCGGCGCCGAGGATATCGGTCAGGGCAGCGTAACGGGTTTCGCCGTCGACGGTGTCCGAAACCAGACCCATGGCGATACCGGCAACCGGTGCGCGCAGTGGCACGCCGGCGTTCAGCAGCGACAGGGTGGAGGCGCAGACCGAGCCCATGGAGGTCGAGCCGTTGGAGCTCAATGCCTCGGAGACCTGGCGGATTGCGTATGGGAATTCTTCACGCGAAGGAAGAACAGGCATGATAGCGCGTTCTGCCAGGGCACCGTGGCCGATTTCGCGGCGCTTCGGCGAACCTACGCGGCCGGTTTCACCGGTCGAGTATGGCGGGAAGTTGTAGTTGTGCATGTAGCGCTTGCGGGTGACCGGGCTCAGCGAGTCGATCTGCTGTTCCATCTTCAGCATGTTCAAGGTGGTGACGCCCATGATCTGGGTTTCGCCACGCTCGAAGATTGCCGAACCGTGTACGCGAGGCAGGACCTCGACCTCGGCGGAGAGCTGACGGATGTCAGCCAGGCCACGGCCGTCGATACGGATCTGCTCGGTCAGGATGCGCTGGCGCACGATGTGCTTGGTGACCGCACCGAAGGCCTTGGAGATTTCCCCTGCACGCTCGGCGAAGGCTGCGCCTTCACCGGTCAGCTGTGCGACGATCTCGTTCTTGAACTCGCCTGCGGCGTTGTCGCGGTCCTGCTTGTCAGCGATGGCGTAGATTTCGGCCAGGCGGGTGGAGGCTGCTGCCTCGACCGCTGCGTAGGCGTCATCTTCGTAGTCGCGGAACACAGGGAACTCGACGGTTTCCTTTGCGGCACGCGAAGCCAGATCGGCCTGCGCCTCGCAAAGAACCTTGATGAATGGCTTAGCGGCTTCAAGACCCTGGGCAACGACCTCTTCGGTCGGCGCGGTGGCGCCGCCCTGGATCAGTTCCCAAGCGTTGTCGGTAGCGTCGGCCTCGACCATCATGATCGCCACGTCGTCGCCTGCCACACGGCCGGCAACAACCATGTTGAACACGGCGTTCTTCAGCTGGCTGTGCTTCGGGAAGGCAACCCACTGGGCGCCTTCTCCGTCGTCAACCAGTGCAACGCGGACGCCGCCGATTGGGCCGGAGAATGGCAGGCCCGAAAGCTGGGTGGACATCGAGGAAGCGTTGATCGCGACCACGTCGTACAGCTCGTCTGGATCGATGGCCAGAACGGTGACAACAACCTGAACCTCGTTGCGCAGGCCCTTGACGAAGGCTGGGCGCAGCGGGCGGTCCATCAGGCGGCAAGCCAAGATGGCTTCGGTCGATGGGCGGCCTTCGCGACGGAAGAAGCTGCCCGGAATACGGCCAGCTGCGTACATGCGCTCTTCGACGTCCACGGTCAGTGGGAAGAAGTCGAAGCCTTCGCGTGGGTGCTTGCCGGCCGAGGTGGCCGAGAGCAGTGCGGTCTCTTCGTCGATGTAGACCATTGCAGCGCCCGCGGCCTGCTTGGCCAGGCGGCCGGTCTCGAAACGAATGGTGCGGGTACCGTAGCGACCGTTGTCGATCTGTGCTTCGGCGAACTGAATTTCTGGACCCTCCATTAAGGGGGTTCTCCTTTCGATCGCTCCCAAAGTGACAAGCGATCCGTGCAGGCCTACCCAGATCTGGTCTTCGATCGAGACTCGCACTTTAGCCGCAATAGACTAGAGCGAAAGCCACTACCGAGGACCGCGATACTGGCGGTCAGGACTCACGGTGACGCAGTCAAGGGAGTGTTTTTATCGTTGAGGGCTTGACCAAAGGCCAAGACCTGACTCTAAGCCTACCGGGAATTAGTCAAAGGTGCAGTTTTTGTCGGATCGGGCGGGTGTCTTGGTGCTCAAACCCAAATATCGAGGGTTCTCTGACGCGTTGCAGCGGACTCCCGCCCAAACCCAAACCAGGAATGAAGGAGTCGTATTAAATTGTCCATCCATCGCCTTGCGGCGGCACTAGCGACCGCCTGCCTGTTCGCATTGACGGCATGTTCGACGCCAGCAGCAGATCGCACAGACGCCGCCGGCTCTACCGAAGGACCTGCGTCGACCGAGGAGGCATTCGATATAGCCGTTAGCCCAACTGCAGAACCCGACTCCCCCGAGGCATCCCCGACTCCCGCAGCAGCGGAGGAAATGACTGAGGAAGAACTCGCTGTTTGGGCAGATGAGAAGTTGCAGCAGTGGATGGACGACACCAACGAGGGCTGGGAAGACGTTGCAATGGACATCCATCAACCATCTGATTTCCTCAAGTGGTATCCGACGGACCCGCACGGTCATATTGTCTCGGTCGCGGCGCCCGCATACGGCGAACTGGTCATCACGCTAGAACCCTACAAATGGGAATCGAGCCCGACCGACGACCTCGCGTATGTAGGAAGCAACACCATGCTGCGCATTGGAGAACGCGAGCCCAATCTAGAAAGGATCACGGTCCTCACGCAAGACGGGAAACACAGCTACGTTGCCACTCGCGCGCAGTGGCCGCCGATGGAAGGCTAGCGCCCGACTCCAAAGTCGAAACGCATGGGCCAAATGCCTGCTAGCTGGCGCGCGCCCAACGGCGATGCCGTCGAAGTTCGCCTGCCCTCCTCCCCCGAAAACAGTGCACCCAGAGGCAAAGGAACTGGCCCACGGACCGGGCTAGGATCCATTGTTAGAAAACTTTCGCGGCGCTCAGGCTAAATGCACGCCACGAATAATTGGTCCCGATCTAGCGATGAGACGCTAGGCGGACACCGACTATTCCGCACCTTGTATTGTCGCGACCTTCACCTGCTTCTTAATACCCTTCTAAATCAAGGAGAGGCCACGCGCTCGATAAGCAATGGCCGAAACTTGCCGCACTGAAACGCAATACTCAGATCGAGATGCACCGATTAGTGCCTCATCAAGCTCCTAGGTCAACGTATCCATTTACCTTCGGAGTCGCGCCCTAAGGACGCCTGCAGCGCGCAAGCGGATCATTCATTCGAATGGCCATTAAAATTACTTCACATTAATCTCTCCTATAAAACACCTAGTCAAAACAGTCTGTCGCACTTCTTGTACATCAACTGGTTGAACTCGTTATCTATTCGTGATCTACTGGCCGGAGTTCCGGGTACCTCGACGGTACTGGGTTCACACTTGCCCGCATCTTCTTGAAGACGAAAGCTTTTCTCTATGAACCAGTCCCCGAAATCCAACGCGCGTAGAGCTCGATTGCCACTTGCCGTCATCACGGCCGGCTCGCTCGCCTTAGGCGGCGTTGTTGGCGGAGCAGCAGTCATTTCTCCGGCCATGGCAGTCCAACAAGCCACGATCAATGCTGCGAATCCCTCCGCGGATGTGCCACCTATCAAGAACGATGAGGAACTTAAGGTCGTCAACCCAGGCGAGGAACTGTTCTCTTTCGATTATGAAAACAGCGACCCCGCCAAGGGACTTGTGATCCTCAACGACAAAACTGGGCTCATCAACGAGGGCGACGAAGTGTGGTTGAGTTCGTCATCCCTACCGCAGACCGGAAGTTCGACCCCGGCAAAATACGAAAATGGGCAAGTTGTGTACAACGGCCCACGCGATACCCCTAATGGTTACCAAACGTGGCCATCGGATACCAAGCAGGTGAGTTTCGGGGCTTCTGTAGGCCCTGACCACGGGATCCACCAAGGCGGCACTCACTTCGTGCCCGCTGGCGCTCCCTCGTTGGAGGCCGACAAAATAGAGCAGACCAGCGACACTCCACTACTGCCGGTAGGTACTGAGTCTTGGACTTTTAACATTCCTACGTCGCCGTCATGGATCGCAGATGCCACGGTCGAAGTCGCATACTGGAGCGACGCTCCGGATGCACCTAATCAAGGGTTCATGAACTACGAGCTAAGCGACAAGACCTTTGCAAACGGTCAGCTTACGGTCTCCGATGAAGTACTACCGAAACTCTCCGAAGGTGATTTTTACTTCGTCACGTTTAGAGGAGCGGGCGAGGATCAGCTTGCCACCGCCTACATGGGTCTGTACGGCGAGCTTCCTGAACCGACTCCCGAACCAACCGAGGAGCCAACGGCGGAACCAACAGAAGAACCGACCGTAGAACCAACGGAAGACCCGACAACAGAACCTACGGTTGAACCAACAGAAGAACCGACCGTAGAACCGACCGTAGACCCTACTGAAGAACCAACAGAGGAACCGACTGTAGAACCTACCGAGGAACCAACAGCGGAACCGACCGTAGAACCTACCGAGGAACCAACAGCGGAACCGACCGTAGAACCTACCGAGGAACCAACAGCGGAACCGACCGTAGAACCTACCGAGGAACCAACAGCGGAACCGACCGTAGAACCTACCGAGGAACCAACAGCGGAACCGACCGTAGAACCTACCGAGGAACCAACAGCGGAACCGACCGTAGAACCTACCGAGGAACCAACTGTAGAACCTACCGAGGAACCAACAGCGGAACCGACCGTGGACCCTACTGAGGAACCAACAGTTGAGCCAACGGCAGAGCCAACAGAGGAACCGACCGCCGATCCGACGGCAGAACCAACTGATTCCCCAGAGGTCCCCAAAGCTCAAGAACCAGAGTCCGGCGATCAGGTAGCCCCAGGCGAGGAAAACTTGTCGTATGACAGTGAATCCTCTGCACCTGACGAGGGTAAGTTCGTTTTCAACACCGGTACCGATGTTGAAAACGGCGCGATTACCGTCAACTACCGCACTTCACCTGATGCCGAACCTCAGACCACCACCGGCAATGTCAGCGACGGCAAACTCACTTTGCAAGGCGACGATGCCTTCACCGACACCGTAAAGGACTTCAACCAGCTGCTCATCACTGTGCAAGACGCTGAGGGCAAAACCATCTCTTCCGTCCTCTCCGGCGCCAGCGTTCTAGCTTTGCAGTCCGATATCGTTGATAACCGTTTGGGGCTACCACTGGTTGAAGCTGGAGCAGTTGAGCTGGGCTTCGATGTACCCGCAGGGTTCCCAACTGTGGCTGAAGACAACTTCAGATTTGATGTGAAGTTCGTCGACACCCAGGGACAGCCAGTTTCCGTTTCGGACGTGGCTTTTACCGTCGAGGGTGAAACCCTGATCGTCAACGATCCACGAGTCGCAGAACTCACGGCCGGTACCTACTTCCTCTATGGTGAACAGCAGGCCGATGACGCAAACCGCAGCGCAGCAGCGTTTGCCCAGCCTGCAGCTGATCCAGTTGTCAGCGTGTCTACCTGGTTCGGACTGTTCGCCCCAGCGGCTGAGGTAACACCAACCCCTACCGAAGACCCAACGGCGGAACCAACGGCGGATCCTACCGACGATCCAACGGACGAACCTACGGGCGATCCAACCACGGAGCCAACGGACGACGAGGCCCCTACCGCTACGGCACCTCCTACACAAGAAGCGCCAGAACAGGACAACAGCCCAAAGGACGATAATTCCAATAAAGACGAGCTCGCCGACACCGGCGCGAGCGACGGTTTGCTCATTGCGGGCAGCCTAGCGCTAGGACTCGTCATCTTGGGCGCAGTCGCACTGGGCCTGCGTCGACGCGGGCGCCACGGCTAGGCAGAACAGCAAACTTCGAAAGCACTGCTAGAGCCGTGCAATTGAAGCGAACCGGACGGCCGTTGGATCGATACGACAAAGTATGGATCCAACGGCCGTTTCGCATTCTCCCAAATTTGTTCCCCAGAACGGGACTATTCTCTGGATTACGCATGTTCTACCCATGGACGACTTAAAGACGTTTGGTATCCGCGTGCCGCCATCCGGCGCGCGGAGACAGGCTTACATCAAGACTAGGGAAAGAACTCCTATGACAACCATGGTCAACGCATATGCTTCCCCTTCGGCCACCGAGGGACTCATTCCCACACAGATCGAACGCCGCGATGTCGGGCCTCACGATGTACTAATCGACATCAAGTACTCGGGCATCTGCCATTCCGACATCCACACCGTACGTGGCGAATGGGGCCCGCAGACTTATCCGCTGGCTCCTGGCCACGAAATCGCCGGCATCATTGCGGAGGTCGGCTCAGCTGTCACCAAGCACAAGGTCGGTGACCGCGTGGGTGTGGGTTGCATGGTCAACTCCTGTATGGAATGCGAGAACTGCCTCGCGGGAGACCAGCAATTCTGCGACAAGTCGGTGGGAACCTACGGTGCCACGGACCGCGACGGCACCATCACCCAGGGCGGCTACTCCACCCACGTGGTCGTCACCGAGAACTTCGTGCTGAGCATTCCTGAAGGTATAGAACTCGATGTCGCCGCTCCTCTGCTTTGCGCAGGCATCACAACTTTCTCTCCGCTGAAGCACTGGGGTGCCGGACCGGGCAAGAAAGTTGCAGTGGTGGGCCTTGGCGGTCTGGGCCACATGGCGGTGAAGATCGCCAGTGCCTTGGGTGCCGAAGTAACCGTGCTGTCCCAGTCCTTGAAGAAAAAGGAAGACGGGCTGCACATGGGGGCAAGCGATTACCGCGCCACCAGCGACGAGAACACCTTCAAGGAGCTGCAAAAGAGCTTCGATCTGATCATCAACACGGTTAGCGCCTCGATCAATGTCAGCGACTACCTTGGATTGCTGCGCGTCAATGGCACCATGGTCAACGTTGGCGCGCCGGCAGAGCCACTGCCGGTCAACGCCTTCGCGCTTATTGGCGGTCGCCGCTCATTCGCCGGCTCGCAGATTGGCGGCATCGAGGAAACCCAAGAGATGCTGAACTTCTGCGCCGAGCACGGAATTGGCGCAGAAATTGAGGTCATTGCCGCCGAGCAGATCAACGAAGCATACGAACGCGTGATGAAGTCCGATGTCCGCTACCGCTTCGTGATCGATACAGCGACGCTCGTCTAGGCGAACAAAACTTGATCGACTGAGGTGCACACGGCGTTCGAACTATTGACCGAAGAGTGAGTGGTTCGAACGCCGTTTTTGGAGGAAACACTTGCATCTACATCTGAACGCCCCGCCACTGCTTGCCGAGAAATTAGGGGAAGTACGGTGACCGCTCCCGATTTCACCGAATATCAGTGGGATTTCCTTGAACGCGGCAGCGTGCTATTGGTAACGCTCAGTGGACCTGCCAACCTCAGGCTCATGGATCCAGAAAATTTCGCGGCCTTCCAAGACGGTGCCGAATATGACTTCCATGGCGGAATGGCGCGCAAGGCACCCTACAGGCTCAAAGTCCCTCAGTCCGGTCCATGGTTCTTGGCGATTGATCTGACGGGACTGAGCGTCCGCGGAGCACGCCACGCGGTGAGCGTGGAACCACCGCAGAAACTCGTCGAGCGACGGTCCTAATCAAAAGCGCTCGGGTGTGCCAAAAGGCAGGTGGCCCGTTGGTCCGAATCAAAGGGTTGCGCGCAGATTGCTGCGATCTCTAACCTGCAAGTTTAAGTGAGAGATCTACTAGGCTCTTAGCGTCGAGCCCCGGCCAGCCATGGAGCTTGTCTAGCCAATCCTCTGGGATAGCCGGCAGCCCATAGGCAGCACCTACCAACGATCCAGCAATCGCCGCTACGGTATCCGTGTCAACTCCGCCACGTACCGCTGCTTCCAGGGAAGCAACTAAATGCGTTGACTTCTCCCCTACGGTATCCGTGGAAACGGCAATGGAGCTCCATGCTCCTTGGAAAGCTTCCACGACCCACCCGTTATGCGAGAAGTCGCGCGGCCGCTTGTCTTCGGCCTGTTGAATGCGCTGTTCCCAAACTACTGCGCGAGCGGGTTCCAAAAGCTGCAGCCCAATTCGGATATCCAGTTCACCGGTGAGCACAGCGTGACGCACGGCAAGAGTCCACAAGCCGCAAGCCTCTGCTGCCTCCTCGTCGAAGTGAGTCAGCCTGCTGATGGCAGTTGCCGCTTGATAGGCCTCGGCCGGCGTGCGCTCTAGATAGGCCAAGGCGACGGGTGCCGTTCGCATGAGGCTTCCGTTGCCAGCCGAGCGGCCGGTTCGCAGGTGAACGGATTCGGCAGCCTTCAGTGCGTCTTCTGCGCTGGGCTCGTGGCGGTTACTTTCACGCGCGCTTTTTTCGGCCTCGCCGAGGACGGCACGCGTCTGGCTGCCAACATCCGGTGCGCTCTGAGCCCAAATGGCCCACTGCCGCACCATGTAATCCGCTGCGTCACTATTGAGTGTTCTTTGGGAGTTTACGAGTGCCCGTGCAATCACGATTGCCATCGAGGTATCGTCCGTCCATTCCCCCGGCGCAAAGTCTCCGAGCCCTCCGCCGATCATGGCAACCGGGGCGTCCTGAGGCATCGGGGCATCGAATTCATAGCCAGCGCCAAGTGCGTCCCCTGCAGCCATGCCCACGAGTGCTCCACAGATACGGCTCTTCATGCCAGACGAAAACTCCATGCGGTCCCTCCACCAGAAAATTTGACTCATACTCAGCTACTGCTGTGTGTCTAAATTACCGTGCGCGCCCGACAAGATGGCCGGAAGCTACTACTTGTTCGAATCAAGAGGGAATACGAGAAGCGAGCTTGATGCGGTCGCAACGACCTTGCCGTTCTTATCTACGACTTCCCCTTCAGCGAAGATCACTCGCCGGCCCGGCTTGGTAACCCTCCCGGTGCATCGCAACGGCCCACTGTCGGCAAGCACTGGACGCAGGTAGTTCACTTTGATCTCGATAGAGGTATAGCCCATTCCTGCAGGAAGCGTCGAGTGCGCTGCGCAGCCGAGCGCCGAATCGAGCAGTGCACACACCAGCCCTCCGTGCACCGCACCAATCGGATTGTAGTGCGACTCCTCCGGAGTGCAGGTGAAGGCCACCGACCCCTCAGATACTTCGGCTACATCCATATTGAGATGCCCTGCGATGGGCGCCCCCGGAATTTCGCCGGAGGCCATCAGTTTCAAATACTCGAGCCCGGAAAACAACGGTAGCTGCTGCAGCGCGCTAGCAGGATCTCGCCACCTCACGACCTTTTCGTGTTCGCCCTGTCTAGCTTCCATCTGTTTTTCCCTCTTCGTTCCGGGCTTCAGTAACTTGCGAAGGCAACGGCACGTTTTGCAACCGCAACTGTCCGCGGGCAAGCACCTTGGAGCTGGCAACATCTGTGATGATGACTTCCCACAATTGCTGAGTAAGTCCTTGGTGTAGCGCGGTGGCTTCCACGCTTGCCAGTCCCGCACTGCCTGGCCGCAAGAAATCTGTGGCGTTATGTACACCGACGGCAAATTGGCCACGTTCCTTCACCGCATAGCTCGCCGCGATGCTGGCGGCGCTTTCAACGATCGTGGTGAACAGCCCGCCGTGCACCACTCCCCATGGGGTGTGGTGGTTTGCCCCTAGCTCCACGTGCCCACGGAGGAACGTCTTGCCGACCTCTTCAACGATAAAGCCGGAAGCGGCGACAAAGTCGCTAGCCGCATCGAGCCCCATGTCAGGAAGTACGTCGTTGCTTGTTTTCATTGATTGGCCTCTCAAAAGCTAACTGTTATATTTGAAGCTAGCTAGATCGACGGGACATGTCAACGGTAAGGAGCGCTCTTCATCATGCAATGGCTCGACTATGACACCGAGAATTGTTCGATTCAGCGCACACTGGACATCATTGGTGAAAAGTGGAGCCTCATGGTGCTTCGTGAAGCTTTTAACGGTGTGCGCCGATTTGACGAGATCCGCAATCATCTAGGGGCTTCCGAGGCGGTCATCGCTGCCAGACTGCGCACCCTAGTGGCAGCTGGAATTCTCTCGGCCACACCGTACAAGGAGCCAGGCCACCGTACTCGAAACGAGTATCGCCTGACGCAAAAGGGCTTGGATCTCTATCCCGTACTTATCTCGTTGCTCCAGTGGGGCGACAAATACGAAGCAGATACGGCTGGCCCACCGCTACTCGTCACGCATCGGGAGTGCGGCGAACCGGTGTCAGCAATTATCCAGTGCGCCGGTGCGCATGTTCTTGATTCACCACGAGAATCGCAAGTCTCCCCCGGCCCAGGAGCAAAACTCCGCAACTCCGTTACCTAAGGCCACGAGACCACAGCCCCGACTTTTTCCGGAACCGCGGCCAACTCGTTCAACACCCCGGTCCTCCAGAACAGATTAGCTGTCGTCAAGGCTCGTTCCTGACCCGAACGCGGACAGCGGTCGATTAGCTTTTAGCGCATTCCCGCCGCAATTTGTCCTTTGAGCTGTCCGAAATCAATTTTGCGTTGGTAGAGGGTGGCTCGGTATAAACCGACTACTTTCTAGCATCGCTAGCGGCGGCGCACCTCATTACCGCGACAAATACCAGCGGCATTCCTGCTATCTGCAGGGTCCAACCGCTTCTGGTCGCATCGACAAAATAAGTACTTTCGAATGACCTGGCGTTCAACTTCCACACTCGATCATTTGGAGTTTTCAGATGTAGCCTGCATTGAGCTCAGCTACGAAGACCAGAGCCCATCACGCAATTTAGCTTGTTCGGAAAATCTTGCTCAAGGAAATTAGCAATAACCCCAGCAGAACCTCAGGAATTCGATACCTCATTTAGCTGAAATGCAAGAAACAAGTTACTGTGCAGTAACTCACCGAGCGAAAAACCACTGGAATTTAGCTGAAAACCCTGAGAGTTTCTTGCTAACCGCTGAAAATAGCGCGCCCGTGTACGCAGTGCGCTCCAACAAGGAATACGGTAGAGGTAGACGTTTTTTCGTTGATGACTCTAACGCATCAAACGATTGTTACTTCGTCGCGTCCGTGAACGGCGCGACAGCCCCGACACAAAGGCTAAATTTTGAACGGCAATGCCACTTTTAAACACCACAATGTGGCCCTCTTGGCGGTAAACAGCGTACTTGCACCTGAGGTCATGAGTTCGGCAGAATTCGACGAGCGTCTGGCTCCTAGCCTCAAGCGTCTGCGCCTCTCCAAAAAGCTGCTTGAACGCGTGTCGGGTGTCAAAGAACGCCGCTGGTGGTCCGAAGGCATGGAATTTGATGATGCGGCGATTCTCGCTGGCAAGAAAGCGCTGGCTCAGGCCGGCGTTGAACCAGGCCAAATTGGCCTCCTGATCAACACTTCGGTGACCCGACGCAACCTAGAGCCTTCGGTAGCCTCAAAGGTTCACAACGGATTGGGCCTGCCGTCCTCCGCCATGAACTTCGATGTGGCCAACGCCTGCCTGGGGTTCGTCAACGGTATGAGCCTGGCTGCAAACATGATTGATTCCGGACAGATCAAGTACGCGCTGATCGTGGCCGGCGAAGATTCCCGGCCCACCCAGGAGACGACGTTCCAGCGCCTCAACGCCGAGAACTCCACCCGTGAAGACTACATGCGCGAATTTGCAACTCTGACTCTGGGCTCCGGCGCGGCCGCCGCCGTCATTGGACCGGCGGATGTTCACCCTGACGGACACCGCATTCTCGGCGGGGTTTCCCGCGCAGGAACCGAGCACCACGAGCTTTGTGTCGGCGGTCCGACCGGCATGTACACCGACACCAAAGGCCTGCTGGACAACGGCTTGGAGCTGGTAGTTGATGCTTGGGATGAAGCACATCATTCCGGCTGGGACTGGAAGTCCATGGACCGCTACGTCACCCACCAGGTCTCGAAGTCCTACACCAGCGCCATTATCAAAGCCGTGGGCCTAGTAAAGGACCGAGTGCCGATCACCTTCTCCAAATGGGGCAACGTGGGGCCTGCTTCCCTGCCAATGACCTTGTCGCAGGAGGCCGACTCGTTAAAGCCTGGTGACCGCGTGCTCTGCATGGGCGTCGGTTCAGGACTGAACACCGCGATGATGGAGATCGCCTGGTGACCGAGATCTTTCCCGGCGTAGATGCAAAATACTCGGGCTACCTAGACGTCCCTTCTACTTCGGAGGTAGACGATCCAGGAACCACCCACCTGTGGCATTTGCTGGACAACGAAGAAGAACTCATCGCGCGTGGTATCCACCCAGTCGGCACCCTGGTGTGCGTGCACGGCAATCCCACATGGTCCTACCTGTGGCGCAGCCTGCTGAGCCACGTTTCGGACAACGCCTTGCCATGGCGTGTCATCGCCGTAGACCAGCTTGATATGGGATTCTCTGCCCGCACCGGGAAGTTCCGTCGGCTGGCCGATCGAGTCAACGACCTAGGCGATTTGATCGAAGGCCTCGGACTCAACGGCAAAGTCACCACGGTTGGCCACGACTGGGGAGGAATCATTTCCCTGGGCTGGGCCGTAGCCCACCAAGAGCAGCTGGCGAACGCAATCCTTACCAACACCGCCGTACACCCTGCGGGCTTCGAGCTACCAGCCGCCCTGCGTTTGGCTTCGAACCCTGCAGTCCATGGGTGGGGCACCAAGAGCACTGACGCATTCCTTCGAGTGACTCATTCGCTGGCTCAGCCGGCCTTGGAGGCAGACGTCCGCAAGGCATTCATGGCTCCCTACACCAGCGCGGACAAGCGCACAGGCGTCGCAAACTTCGTAGCGGATATTCCTTTTAGCGAAGATCACCCGAGCCGTCCTGCATTGGAGGAGATCTCCGACGCAATTCGCTCGCTCTCCGTTCCGGCGCTCATGCTGTGGGGCCCTAAGGACCCGGTGTTCTCCGATCGCTACCTAAGAGATCTGATGGGCCGTCTGCCCCACGCTCAGGTGCACCGTTTCGAAGGCGCCAGCCACCTGTTGCCTGAAGACCGCGATATCGCCTCCCCCATTTTTAATTGGTTGGACGCCGAACGGGATTCTAAGAACTCCTCA
The DNA here is from genome assembly GCF_002979835.1 of Arthrobacter sp. MYb221. Taxonomy (NCBI): domain Bacteria; kingdom Bacillati; phylum Actinomycetota; class Actinomycetes; order Micrococcales; family Micrococcaceae; genus Arthrobacter; species Arthrobacter sp. MYb221. The sequence goes on from NZ_PCPW01000002.1 coordinate 81,234, forward strand.
CGCGCCACCGCCCTGAGCGACTACCGTCCGATGCTCGCCGAGCTGGATTCACGCACAGATGACCACAGCATTGCGGTAGTGGATATCAATCCCCCGCGCTCCCTGTCCTGGTCTGAGCTCGGCGAACGGGTCAATGCTCTCGCAGCTGGCCTCTCGCAGATTGGTGTCACCGCCGGATCCAGAGTCAATCTTTTGGTGCCTCCCGGCATCGAATTGACTTCGCTGATTTATGCTTGCCTGCGTCTGGGCGCGGTCATTGTGGTGGCAGATGCAGGCCTGGGCACCAAGGGCTTGGGACGTGCCATCAAGGGGGCGGGCCCTAGTTTCCTTATCGGGATCGATCGTGCACTCGTGGGAGCCAGGTTCTTTGGCTGGCCCGGCACCCGAATTGCCGTGGAAAACTTGCCGGCCACCAAGCGCAAACTCCTCGGGGTGGCACATACCGTCCCCGAGCTGCTCGAGTCCGGTAATTCCGCTGCCCACGATGCGCCGACATTTGGCGAAGCCGACCCGGATGCCGATGCCGCGGTACTCTTCACCTCCGGGTCCACCGGCCCAGCCAAGGGAGTGGTCTACACGCACCGGCAATTGGCTGCCATGCGGGATACGCTGCGCGAGACGTACAACCTCAAGGCCGGCGCGGCTCTGGTAGCAGGATTTGCACCATTCGCACTTCTCGGCCCAGCTTTGGGCGCAACCTCGGTCACCCCCGATATGGATGTTACGGCACCGCGTACACTGACCGCCGCGGCGCTGGCGGATGCTGCTTTAGCCGTTGACGCAACCACCGTGTTCGCTTCTCCTGCCGCCTTAGCGAATGTGCTGGAAACTGAAGAGGCTCTAGACGGACGCCAACGCAGGATCCTCGAAAACGTCTCCCTGATGCTCTCGGCCGGAGCACCGCTTCCAGAGCCTTTGCTGGCCAGGGTCCAGGGCCTGGTACCCAATGCCCGGGTGCACACCCCGTATGGGATGACCGAGGCGCTTCCCGTGACCGATATAGATTTGGCAGGTATTCGCGCCGCCGGATCAGGGAACGGAGTATGCGTTGGCACTGCGGTCGCGGGGGCTCAAGTAGCCATTGCGCCGCTTGATTCCGATGGCCAAGCAGGCAACGAACCATTGGAAGAACCAAATCTCACCGGTGAAATCCTGGTGCGCGCACCCCACGTGAAGGATCGCTACGACAGGCTCTGGATCACCGAGCAGGTTAGCACCTCAATTCCTGGCTGGCACCGCACCGGAGACGTGGGTCATCTCGATGACCATGGACGGTTATGGGTCGAAGGCCGCCTCGGCCATGTGCTGCACACCGCCACGGGCTCGAAAACACCTGTGGCAGCGGAGCAGGCAGCCGAATCTGTAGCCGGCGCCGGACGAGCTGCGGTGGTCGGTGTCGGACCGGCAGGGACTCAAGCCGCCGTAGTGGTGATGGAAACAGTCCCACCGGCCCGCCGCGCGTCTCCCGCCCCGGCCGCATTTGCGCACGCGGTGCGCACCGCGGTGGAACGAACTGGTCTGGAAATTTCGGCTGTACTCCTCGTCCCGGATCTGCCAACCGATATTAGGCACAATTCCAAGATTGACCGTGCGGCGCTGGCAGGCTGGGCGGCGACCACGCTGGCCGGCGGAAGGATCGGCAAGCCATGAGTGAAAACCAAAGTTCCGCGCCAACCCGTCGCGTCTTAGTCACCGGCGCCAGCGGAATGCTTGGCGGCGCCGTAGCAGAGCGGCTACGCACCCAAGGCCATCTTGTCCGAACCTTCCAACGCAGACCATCGCAGGGAGCCACGGACGACGTCTTGGGTTCGCTTACGGATTCTGAGGCAGTAAGGCAAGCGACCAAGGGCATGGATGCTGTCATCCATCTGGCAGCCAAAGTTTCATTCACCGGTGCATGGCAAGAATTTGTCGACACGAATATCAACGGAACTAATAATCTGCTCAGGGCTTCCAAAGAGGCCGGAGTCAAAGACTTCGTCTTTGTTTCTTCCCCTTCGGTGGCGCACTTCGGCGAACCGTTGGCCGGCGCAACCGCCGGTGTGGCAGATCCTGAGCGTGCCCGCGGAAACTATGCGCGTTCCAAAGCGGCGGCGGAGCTCAATGCCCTTGCCCAAGATTCGTCTGACTTCCGGGTAACCGCGATCAGACCCCATGTGGTCTGGGGTCCCGGTGACACGCAGCTGGTTGAACGTGTCATTCACCGAGCAAAAGCCGGACGACTTCCGCTGCTGGATCATGGAGCCGCGCTCATTGACACCACCTACATCGACAATGCAGCCTCGGCGATAGTTCGCGGCCTCGAGCGCATGGAGTTTGCTCACGGTCGTGCCCTGGTAGTCACTAATGGTGAGCCGCGCCCGGTGGGCGAACTCATTTCAGGGATCTGCCAAGCGGGCGGCGCACCGGCCCCCCGGCTAAACGTTCCGGGCTGGCTTGCACGCGGTGCGGGATCAGTCATCGAACGCGTCTGGCTTGCGGCTGGCGCCAAGGATCTTGTACACGACGAACCGCCGATGACGCGGTTCCTTGCGGAGCAGCTGTCGACCGCACACTGGTTTGATCAGCGCGAAACGCACGAAATCTTGGATTGGAAACCTGAAGTAACCATCGCTGAGGGATTGCAAAGACTCGCTTCGCACTACGTTGAGCTGGATCGATAGATTGCATAGGAAATTAGCCGCAGAATAGTCGCCTCTGCCCGGGAGGGTACATCTGGATGGCTCGCAGCGTTCTACAGCTTCTGAGCCCCGGACCTGACGGATTACTTCGAGGTGTTCCCCAAACCCGAATTGGCGTGCATCAGATACCGCTGGGCTCGGCAGACGCCTCGGATTATCCACGAGCGCTTACAGCTTGTCAGCGGGGAATCTCCACATCACGTGTCCATCCTTAATTCTCGCTCACCAGCGGAAGGCCGCAGAGACTGTACTCGGTCGCTAGGATCCGTTCTCCCACGGATAAGTGCTACCAAGCGGTCGACTACTTGGCAACTGCTCCAGCGGCAACCGCGCAGAATTCGAAAATTGGCGCGCATCAGGAAACCTTGATTCACTCTTTCTTGCAGCACGAGTACTCTGCGCTAAGTTGATTCAATGAGCAATAAGATTTCTTATCAGGGCGAAGCCGGATCGAACTCAAACATCGCTTGCACCGAGAGGTTCCCCGATATGGAAGCCGTCCCGTGCGCCAGCTTCGAGGATGCGTTTGCGATGGTCGAAAGTGGCGCGGCAGACCTCGCCATGATCCCGATAGAGAATTCCATTGCCGGCCGTGTTGCCGATATCCACGTATTGCTCCCTGAATCTGACCTTCAAATCGTTGGGGAACATTACCTCAGAATCCGTTTCGACCTGCTCGGAATTCCCGGAAGCAGCATTGAAGCCGCCACCGAGGTCCATAGCCACATCCACGCGCTAGGCCAGTGCCGACGTTTGATCCGCGAACATCAGCTGACCCCGGTCATAGCCGGGGATACTGCAGGGTCCGCCCGCGAGATCCGGGATTGGGATGACCCCCGAAAATTGTCGTTGGCCCCGCCGATGGCCGCCGAACTTTACGGACTCGAGGTCCTGTCCAGCGGGGTCGAAGACGACCCAACGAATATGACCAGATTCGTTGTGCTGGCCCGCAAACAAGCTTTGCCTACCCGGGCGCAACTGCCCGATGAAGTCATCACGAGCTTGGTCTTCCAGGTACGCAACGTGCCCAGTGCGCTGTACAAGGCACTTGGCGGATTCGCGACAAATGGCGTGAACCTCACGCGTATGGAAAGCTACATGGTCGGCTCCACATTCGCCGCGACCACGTTCATGGTTGACATTGAAGGGCACCCGGAAGATCTTCCCGTACGGCTCGCCCTAGAAGAACTGGATTTCTTCACATGGGAAATCAAAACCCTCGGAACCTACGCGGCCAGCGAGCACCGGCAGGCCGGATCAGCTTCTTTCATCTGATGTTGCTCCGTCGCTCTGACACGCTTCGTATCCATTGGACGCAAATGTTCTAGGCCGCAGGGGAATCAGTCTGAGGGACTTTCATAGCCTGCGACCAAGCAGTTCTGCACCATGGCTGCTGGAGAATCGACCGTATCCGGAACGTACCCCGTAGACGTCGCAGATCACCAACGGCGTATTTCCCGTTGCGGCGTTATGCCAGCTATTGGCGAATAGCAGCCAAATTAGCTTCAAGCAGAGCTCCGACGGTTTCGATTGCCTCCCGTACGGCATCCGGATCGGCAACAGTCAGTTGCTGAAACACTAAACCGTCCAAAGCGGCAAAGACCGCTCGGGCCAGCGGTCGTGAGTTGACGTGCCCTTGCCTACCCAAGGCACGCTGCAAAGCGTCGATATATCCCTCATAGAGCGCTTTGGCCTCATCGCGAAGGTCGGGGCGGCGGCGCGACTCCAGCACGAATTCATACTGAAACAGCTGAAGCTGCGGCTCTCGCTCGACCAGTTCGACCAGCGTACGCGCGAACCCCCCGTCTATGGTTTCCGCGGCAGACAAGTCACTTAGTCGTATAGCCCTAGATATTGCCCAGGCCACCGCCTCATGGAGCAACGTGTCCTTGGTCCCGAAGTGGTGGCTAATCAGGGTGTTGTTGACCTGCGCTACCTCGCTGACCGCACGAAAAGTAAGGCCGTGGAGTCCGCGTTCGGCCACGACCGCCACGGTGGCGGCAAGCAGTGCTTCCTTGCCGTCGCCATATTTATTGTTCCGCATCGCTTTCACATACTGAGTCTAACTCCTCAACGTGGCCCTTGACACAACGAACTAAGCGGATGCATAGCTTTAACCATGTGAGGCAGACCACGCCTCGAAACCCGCGAAACACAATTCCCGCGCAGCCTCCAACTCGTGATCGAAAGGCCCCTCATGTCTGCCTCGATAGACCCCAGCAAATCCCCTCCGACGCTTCACCGCACCTTGCGGTGGCAGGATGCATTCGCCTTGGCGATGGCCGTCTCCGGAGGTCTCTTCGTATCCTTCGGTGCAACCATGGCCGCCATCGGTGCGCTGTCGGCCATGTTCATTTGGGCCCTTGCCGCAGGCATCGGCTGGGCGCAGAATCACCTCTTCGCGGAGATGGCATCCATGTTCCCCGACAAGCCCGGAGGGGTCCCGATCTACGCGCATGAGGCTTGGAAAGGACGATTTGCTCCAGCAGGTGCGCTGGCGACTTTCGGATATTGGTTCGGCTGGTCCGCCGTTATTTCAATCGTCAGTCTGACCGCCGGTGCCATCATCCAGGTCCGCTGGTTCCCGGTAGCGACTTGGGTCCTGGACTTGGGAATCCTGCAGGTAGGGCCGGCGCAGTTGATCGGTATTGTGCTAATTCTTGCACTCATGGTGCCGAACCTCTTCGGTGCACAGCCAGCGGCTTGGGTAAACAAAATCTTCGGAGCCTTGCTGCTGATCCCCCTACTTACCTTCGTGGTTGCCCCGCTGGTTAGCGGCCAGTGGGACGTGAGCAACCTGTCTTGGGGTCTAGGACAGGCCGGAGCCGACCACTGGGGAGGCTGGCAAGACGCCGCAGTATGGCTCTACCTCATCGGCTGGACCGCGTACGGCACCGAAATGTGCGCAGCGTTCACGCCCGAATACCGTAGCAAGAAGGACGCCCGCCGCGCGCTCTCCAGCTCCGGGGCCTACACGTTCATGATGTTCGCACTGGTCCCCATTGGCATCGGCGGACTGCTCAGCCAGGCCGACGCCGCAGCAGATCCCGCGGCAGTGTTTGTCAGTGGCTTCGCGGCCGTATTGCCCGCTGGCTTCGCCGGGGATGCGGCGCTGCTTATTACCATTGGAGCGCTGCTCATGGGCGTGAACGCCAGCATGGCGGACGGGTCACGCGCGCTCTTCGGAGCCGCAGTCGATGGGTTGGTCCCCCGCGAGTTCGAGAAGCTCAACCGTCATCAGGTCCCAGCCAGGGCTATCGCTGCCGCCGTGGTCATGAACATCCTGCTGGTCCTCTTCGTCTCCAACCCGATTTCCATCCTCGTGGCGGCAAATATCGGCTACCTCTTAGCCATCCTGCTGGCCGTCTCCGGTTTTCTGCTTCTTCGCTGGGATCGGCCCGACGATCCACGCAGTTTCAAGCTCGGGCGTTGGTCAATTCCACTGGCCATAGTTCTCACCATCTATGGAGCGGCAGTCTTGATCGTCGGGGCCGCTTCGTCCCAGATATCTGGATATGGAGGGCCCTTCGAGTTGACTATCGGCGTCGGCATCCTCCTGCTCTCCCTGGTCCTGTTTGTGATCCGGCGCCGATTCCAGGATCGACTGCCATTGATGCGCGAGCCGCAGGCCCCTTCAGACCTCCACGAAACCCAAGCCTAGAACTCTCTTTATTCACCCCAACAAAGGAAGAACAACCTCATGCCACAGGTATTCCACGCCCATCACACCACCACCGCATTCGAACCGTTCGAACTCGGCACCGTCCAGTGGCTCCGCCGCAATGGCGACAACGGCAATCAGGCGCTCGCCTCCGGCATCTGGAGCATCTCCCCTGAGGAGGCGCCCGTGCCCTTCGACCTGCCCATCGGGGAAGACGAAACCATCTACATCGTCTCCGGGCACATCCGCATCGAGGTCCAGGGCGGAGACATGCTCGAGCTCACCGCCGGATCCATGGCCTCCCTGTCCAAGGGCGCCATGACGCGCTGGACCATCCTCGAACCCACCATCGAATTCTTCGTCTACAGCTAAGGCACTGCCACCATGAAAACCACTGACGTCATCATCGTCGGCGCGGGCTTCGCCGGCCTGACCGCCGCCCGCGAACTGTCCCGCCGCGGATTCAAGACCACCATCCTGGAGGCCCGCGACCGCATCGCCGGGCGCACCCACCTCGAGGAGCATCTGGGCCGGAACCTGGAACTCGGCGGAACGTGGGTGCACTGGACCCAGCCCTACGTCTGGGCCGAAATGGGCCGCTACGGGATCGCCCCGGTCGCCGGCCCCGACTTCACCAAGGCCTATTGGAGCACCGAGGGCCAGCAACATACGGGGCATCCAGACGAGCTGATGGACTTGCTCGACGCCCCCAACCAAGCCCTACTAGCCGATGCTCGCAAGTATTTCCCCTTACCCTGGTCCCCGCTGGCCAACCCCGAGCTCGCCAGCATCGACGGCACCACGCTCTCGGAGGCCATCGACCGCCTGGACCTTCCGGAGAACCAACGCCAGCTGCTGCGCTCCTTCTGGACCTTAAACTTCAACGGCGCCCTAGACCAAGCCGCCTACACGCAGGCACTGCGCTGGTGTGCTGCGGCCAGCGGGTCCTGGCAACTTATGTTCGAAACCTGCGCAACCTTCAAGATCGAGGGAGGAACCCGGCGCCTGGCCGAGGCCATCCTGGCGGACTCTGACGCCGAGTTGCGGCTGAACCAGCCGGTGGCTTCCATCCATCAGGACGAGAACGGAGTCGTCGCCAGCACCATCGACGGACAGCAACTCACCGCCCGCCAACTCATCCTTGCCGTCCCCCTGGGCACCCTGAACGACATCGACATTCATCCTGAACTTTCAGCCATTAAACGCAAAGCCGCAAGCCGCAGCCATGCCGGCCGCGGCGCAAAGCTCTGGATCAAGGTCAAGGGACGGCAGGAACGCTTCGTTGCCATGGGCCCCGAAAACGCCGCCCTGAACTTCGCCCAAGCCGAGTACATCGATGCGGACACCACCACCTTGGTCTGCTTCGGACCCGACGCCGCAGCTGTCAACGTCACCGATACGTCCGCGGCCCAGCGCAGCCTCGATGCTCTCGTCCCCGGATTGGAGGTCTTGGAAGTTGCCGGCCATAACTGGGTCGACGACGAGCATGCACGCTGCACCTGGTCGATGCACTACACGGGATATCTCACCGATTCCCTAGCCGAGCTGCAGCGCTCCGAGAGCCGCATCCGCATCGCAGGCTCGGACCTGGCCAAGGGATGGGGAGGCTTCATCGACGGCGCCATCGAGTCCGGCATTGCGGCAGCCCGCGACGCCGCCCTTGAGCTCACCGATATGCCGCGCGTCAATTCAGCCCTTCCCATCTGATCCGTTGCACTTCGTCTAGGGATTGGCCTCAGGTCGTTGCTACAGATTCAGAGCTATTCATGAGCATCTGCTCGGTTGGATTCTTGGATTGAAAAATGGTTAATTGCTTCTTGTCGATGCAATGGAAACCTAGGTTGGGTAGATAATCTAGGACCGCTAATCGCAGCGATCATGGTCCACAGCGCAAATGCGATTTCCACCAGCAGCAGCGATCCGCCGCTTAGAACCGAATTCAGCAGCACGTCACCAGCCTCCTTCCCAGTCCAATGGACAGGGCGGGGGCTGGTCTCTTCTGGCCCCAAAACGCAAGTCTGCTTGCGCCAAGATAGTGACTGCAGGCAAATCACTTTAACCTGCTTTCAGGCGCTTTCGGTGCTGGGTTCGTAGGCGCAGCTTAACCCTTACCCAGCCTCAAATCAGCACCCATATCTCCGTGGCGATTGTTCCCTGTCCGTCGGTTTCCCGGTCAATAGAATCGGTTACTGGTAAACTCGATAACGATGCCCTTTGGAACAGGGCAGTTTTGCCTCGACATGTGAACGCTTTTTATGCGCGACTGGTCGACTGGTTTAGAGCATTTTTTGTTGATTCGCGTAGCACGCTCGAACCCACAATCGGGATCCGGAGCTGCGCGCGAAACTTGAATAAGGCTTAACAAGCCGGAGAGGTATGTTTGACTCAACGCGTCGCCATCATTGGAGCAGGACCCAGCGGCATCGCCCAGCTGCGGGCATTCGATTCTGCCAAGAAGTCAGGGCGTGAAATCCCCGAGATCATCTGCTTTGAGAAGCAAGATGATTGGGGAGGCCAGTGGAACTACAACTGGCGCACCGGCATCGACAAGCACGGCGAACCTGTACATTCGAGCATGTACCGCAACTTGTGGTCCAACGGCCCCAAGGAAGCCTTGGAATTCGCCGAATATACCTTCGACGAACATTTCGGCCGCCCCATTTCTTCCTACCCACCACGTGCCGTGCTGTGGGATTACATCAATGGCCGCGCAGAGAAGTCTGACGTCAAGAAATACGTCCGCTTTGCGACCGTAGTGCGCTGGGTCGATTACGACGAGAGCACCAAACTATTCACCGTCACCAGCGAAGACCTGAAGACCGGTCTGACGGAAAAGAACGATTTTGATCATGTCATTGTCGGCACCGGTCACTTTAGCTTCCCGAATGTTCCAGATTTCAAGGGAATCGAAGGTTTTCCCGGCGAGCTCATGCACGCCCATGACTTCCGTGGCGCCGAGCGCTTGGCAGGCAAAGACGTTCTGCTGATCGGCGCAAGCTACTCGGCTGAGGACATTGGTGTCCAGTCCTTCAAGATGGGTGCACGCTCGGTGACGTACAGCTACCGCACGGCCCCAATGGGATTCGATTGGCCAGAAGGCATTGAAGAGCTCCCCCTCATTGACCGCTTCGAAGGGTCCACTGCACATTTCAGCAATGGCGTATCCCGCAAATTTGATGCTGTTGTCTTGTGCACCGGGTATCTGCACCATTACCCCTTCTTGCCCTCCGACCTTGCCCTAAGTTCACCGAACAACGTCTACCCGGACACTCTGTACCGTGGTGTGGTTTCCGAGAACAATAGCCAGCTTTACTACCTAGGTGCCCAGGATCAATGGTTCACCTTCAACATGTTCGATGCGCAGGCTTGGTATGTCCGTGATCTGGTTTTGGGAGAAGCCGCGGTCCCTTCAGCGTCCGAACAGCGTGCAAGCATAGATGCGTGGCTGGAGCGATTCAACGCTATTGAGACCGCGGAAGATGAAGTGAAGTTCCAGGCGGACTACATTCGCGATCTCATCGAGCAGACGGACTACCCGATGTTTGATTTGGATGAAGTCACCCGGACTTTCATGGCGTGGAAGATGGATAAGAAGAAAAATATCTTGACCTACCGCGACAAGGTCTACCGTTCAGTCATGACTGGCACCATGGCAGCAGAACACCACTCGCCCTGGCTGAGCGAGCTCGACGATAGCTATCAGCGCTACATGTCATCCCCTCAGGAAGAAAAGCTCGAAGACCTTACGGCAATTGAGAAGGCCAAAGTCCATAAATTCTAGTCAGAATCTGGCTTGATAGTTCAGTTGATAAAGTTCGTATTGCCCTGTGCCGATTTCTTGCCACAGGGCAATACGTTTAAATCCTTCCGTCATTTCATAGCCGCTGCCGATAGGCATCCGGGATGATTGGCTGAACGTTTGAAGGCTCCTATTGCGAAGTTGCGAAAGCTGCATCGAGATTCCGCAATGTTCCTGTGGAATCGGGAGACCGGAGGATTTAGTTTCAGTAATGTCCGGCGAGGCAGTTCCCAACTGAAGTCGGGTGGATAAAACCTCATTTGCACCTTGAGATGTGGAGAACCTCGTTATTCGACTTAAGGTCCGTTTAAGTACAGTCGGACTGCAATAGACGCGTCGCATGGACGGCAAGCACCTAACTGTTCCACGAATACCTTCGCTCTGGTCTGCCCACTCCCCCGTACCGCAGATTCACCTGAGCCAGGTTCTCTTCGGCCAAATATTCCAGATACCGGCGAGCGCTCACCCGCGAGGTGCCGAGTTTCTCGGCGGTTTCGGTGGCGGAGATGGGATTAGTGGCTTCCTTGACGATGTTTTCCACGAGTGCCAGCGTTTCAGCGCTGCAGCCTTTGGGCAGGGGGCGTCGGTTCTGCCCGCTCAGTCCGAAGAGCCGGTTCACGTCTGCCTGTTCCAGCTCTTGATCTGCCTCTTGCAGCGGCTGGTAAGTTTTCGAATAGTGCTCCAGCCGTTCGCGAAGATCTTCGCGGGAGAACGGCTTCATCAGGTAGTGGACGATTCCGCCCCTCAAAGCACGGCGGACGGTGTCCATTTCTCGGGCCGCGCTAATGACGATGACATCTAAGTCCGGCTGTACCTCGCGTAGCCGTTGGAGCAGGTCGAGCCCGTTCATATCGGGTAAGTGGATATCTAGCAACGCGAGATCCGGCGAAAGCGCGGTTGCGGCTTTGATCGCCTCGTTGGCCGAGTGAGCTACTCCCACAACCGAGAACCCCGGCTCGTTATTGACGAACCCTGAGTGCACCTTGGCGACCATGAAATCATCATCGATCACCAGTACTTTGATCACGAGTTGTTCCCTACTTCCTGAGTGTAGCGGTGAACCGCGCACCGTGGTCGTTAACCGCTTGGACGTCCCCTGCGCGGCGACGGCAGACCAGTCTGGTTAAAGCCAGCCCGAATCCCCTTCCGCCGGAAACGGTCGTGTCTTTGGTGGAGAATCCCTGGGTAAAGATTTCATCGATTGCCGCGTCATCTACCCCCGAACCATTGTCGCCCACCACAACGGTAATTTGCGTATCGCTTTCTGCAATGCGTAGTTCGATGCGTGGTTGGCTCACCGCCGATACCGCGTCTATTGCGTTGTCTACGAGGTTTCCGATAACGGTGGTCAAGTCCCGAGCCAGTTGGTCATCACTGCGGCCCAGGTTGGAATCCTCGGCGACGGTGAGTTGGATTCCGCGTTCGGTCGCGACACTTGCCTTGGCAATGACCAAGGCAGCTATGGTTGGTTCGGTGATTCGCGCTGCGACATCTTCAAAGAGTTTGCTGCGGCTGAAGCTCACTCCATCAATGAATCCTACGACTTCGTCGTACTCTCCTAATTGGATGAGCCCGGAGATGGCGTGGAGCTGATTGGCGAACTCGTGGGTTTGGGCTCGGAGCATGTCCGATGTCGCTTTGCTGTCTCCGAGCTCTTGCTCCAAGAGAGTCAGCTCGGTTCGATCGCGGAAAGTGGTCACCGAGCCGAGGTCCCTGCCGGAAGTCATCACTGGCATGCGGTTGAAGACCAGCACACGTTCGCCGATGAGGAATTGCCGGTCTGCCTGCTGCTGTTGCGTGGTTAGAGCGCGAGTAACCTGCGGTGCCACCTTGAGTTGGTCGAGTGTTTGTCCTACGCAGTTGTTGGGTAGTTGCAACAGCTCTATGGCGATGTCGTTGGCGAGCATGACCCGGTGTTCCGGAGAGACGGAGACGATCCCCTCTTTCACTCCGTGCAGCAAGGCTTCGCGGTGTTCAAAGAGTTCAGAAATTTCTCTTGGCTCCATACCGCGGGTTTGGCGCTTGACGCGTCTGGACAGGAGCACCGAGCCGGTGGCCCCCAAGAGTAGTGAGATGAGGAGGGTGAATAGTGCGCTGGGCGCGATTTCACGAATGACAGCCTGCGTTGAGGGATATTTTTGCCCTGTGCTCACAATGCCCACCATCGACCCATCATCGTCCAAGACCGGCACCTGAGCGATCAGTACGTGCTTCCCTTGGCGCCAGATATCTCCGGTCCAACCTCGTCCTTCGGTGACCTGAGACTCGGGCTGAAGAATTGTGGTGCCTACTTCGTCGGGAAAACTGGACGTGATCGCCTCACCGCTAGGATCCGCAATCGTGACAAATTGCAGGCCCGAGGTACTGCGTACGGCTTCGGCCATGGCTGGCAACGCGGACCCCATTTCCGGTTCGGCCCCCGGGAGGAGGACCCGCAAGAGCGGGTTGGCCGCTAGCGATTCTGCTGCGGAAAGGCTGCGCCGGCCTTCTTCTTTTTCAAAGGTATTCGTTGCCTGGGTAATTGAGACCACCACAAATCCGGTGACCACTACGCCAATGATCAGCAACTGCAATATGAGGTACTGCCCGGCTAGGGACATTCTGTTGGCGAATAGTTCGCTGGGCCAGGCCCTTGTAGTCTTCACTGTTCCTCCTTCCCCATCATCTGCTGCCTTTGCAGTTGCTTCCCGTCCGGCACCGCCCTTGCGGTGCACCTGGCAACTTTACCGAAGTTTGGCATGAGCCAGCTCACAATTTTTAGTTACACAATGAACAGTATTTTCTTTGCGTACGCAAGCGTGACCTACCCCACTCACCTGCTTAGTGTTGAACTATTCGCACCCCAATGAAGACAAAGGCTGAATCCATGAAGAATTTCAAGTCACTCCGCATGCTGACAGCGGTAGCCGCCGCTGCAACGCTCGCACTGACCGCAACAGGTTGCGGCGTCACTAGCTCTGGCAGCGATCCAAGCGCCTCCGGCTCCGCCGCAAGCGGCCCGCTGGAGGGCCTGCGCATTATGGTTCCAAACACTCCTGGAGGCGGTTATGACACCACCGCCCGTGTGGCAGCCAAAGTCATGGATGACGCAGCAATCGCTTCCAACCTCGAAGTCTTCAACCTTGCCGGTGCTGGCGGCACCGTTGGCCTTGCTCGAATCGTCAACGAAAAAGGCAACGGAGACCTAGGGATGCTCATGGGCTTGGGCGTGGTGGGCGCAAGCTACACCAATGAATCTGAAGCCAAGCTGACCGAGACCACCCCGATTGCAAAGCTCATCGAAGAGCCGGGCGCAATCATGGTGTCCAAGGATTCCCCATACAAGACCATTGACGATCTTGTAGCTGCGTGGAAGAAGGATCCAGGGAAACTCTCGGTCGGTGGCGGCTCGTCTCCGGGCGGACCCGACCACCTGCTGCCGATGCAGCTGGCCGAAGCCGTGGGCATTGATCCCAAGGACGTGAACTTCGTTTCCTATGACGGTGGTGGCGATCTGCTGCCGGCCATCCTGGGCAACAAGCTCGACTTTGCAGCTTCCGGTGCAGGCGAATACATGCAGCAGATTGAAGAGGGGTCGGTTCGTGTGCTGGCGACCAGTGGCGAAGAACGCTTGGAAGGCGTTGATTCACCAACCTTGCAGGAATCCGATATTGACTTGGTCTTCTCCAACTGGCGCGGCCTGGTCGCTCCACCGGAGATCTCGGACGAGGACAAGACCAAGTGGACCGAAGCGGTCACCAAGATGCACGAGTCCGATGAATGGCAGGAAGCCCTGGATACCAACGGTTGGACCGACGCGTTCATGACCGGCGACGAGTTCTCGACCTTCCTCAGCGAACAGGACGAGCGCGTAGCCAACGTGCTCAAGACCCTGGGTCTGGCGTGAGCCAAGTAACCACAGCGAAAAAGAAGCGCGTCGAACTCCTGTTCGCCGCGTTTCTTTTTCTGGTGGGAATCATCGTGTTCGTTGATGCGTCGCAGCTGCATGTGACGTACTCCCAGTCCGACGTGGTGGGCCCAAAGGCCCTGCCGTACGGGGTTGCGGGAATCCTGGTACTTTCTTCTATCGCTCTGGCGATCACCGTGCTCCGCGGAAACCTCGCCGAGGGCGAGGAAGGCGAAGACGTTGACCTTAGCCAGCCTTCGGACTGGAAGGTCGTCCTTCCGCTGCTGGCAGTATTTGTGGTCAACATCTTGTTGATCAACACAGCCGGCTGGGTCATCTCGGGAACCATACTGTTCTTCGGAGCAGCCGTTGCCCTAGGAAGCCGCCGCTACTTGCTGACGTTGCTAATCTCAATCGCCATGTCGCTTGGTACCTTTTACGGCTTCTACTTGGGTCTGGGCATCAAGCTGCCGGCCGGAATTCTCTCGGGGGTGCTGTAAGTGGAAACACTGAATCTGCTGATGGAGGGTTTCGCTTCGGCGCTCACTCCCATCAATCTGCTCTTCGCTTTAGTTGGCGTGATCCTAGGTACGGCCGTAGGTGTCCTGCCCGGGATTGGCCCAGCCATGGCCGTAGCGCTGTTGCTGCCGGTCACTTATGGCATGGAAACTTCTAGCTCACTGATCATGTTCGCTGGTATCTACTATGGCGGCATGTACGGCGGCTCGACCACCTCGATTCTGCTCAATACACCGGGCGAGTCCTCCACGGTTATCACGGCTATCGAGGGCCACAAGATGGCCAAGGCCGGGCGTGCTTCCCAGGCGTTGGCTACAGCTGCTATCGGCTCGTTCGTTGCAGGCACCATCGGCACCGCCTTGCTGGTGACCGTGGCACCGTTTGTGGTGAAGTTTGCGGTAAGCCTTGGCGCTCCGAGTTATTTCGCCATCATGGTCCTCGCCCTGGTTACGGTTACCGCGGTTCTCGGTTCCTCAAAGATCCGAGGTTTCGCGGCCCTTGGCCTTGGCCTCGCCATTGGCTTGGTCGGCATGGACCCGGTATCCGGACAGAGCCGTTTGACCTTTGGCTTTGCCCCGTTGATCGATGGCATGGATATCGTAGTGGTTGCTGTGGCGATCTTCGCCATTGGCGAGGCGCTATGGATCGCAGCTCACCTCCGGCGCAATCCTGCACGCACGATACCTGTTGGACGTCCTTGGATGGGCAAGGAAGATTGGAAACGCTCATGGAAGCCATGGCTTCGCGGCACCGCTTTCGGGTTCCCGTTCGGCGCACTGCCCGCAGGAGGCGCCGAAGTGCCCACCTTCCTCTCCTACGTCACGGAAAAGAAGCTTTCAAAGCACCCGGAGGAATTCGGGCACGGTGCAATCGAAGGTGTCGCCGGCCCGGAGGCAGCGAACAACGCTTCGGCCGCTGGCACGCTGACGCCGATGCTCGCCTTGGGCTTGCCCACTAACGCGACCGCAGCCGTCATGCTCGCTTTCCTGACCATGAAGGGTATTCAACCAGGCCCCTTGCTCTTTGAAAATGAGCCGGCCTTGGTTTGGGCGCTGATTGCCAGCCTGTTCATTGGCAATACCCTTTTGCTGTTGCTCAACCTTCCGCTTGCCCCGTTGTGGGCGAAGCTGCTGAAGATCCCGCGTCCGTTCTTATACGCAGGCATTCTGTTTTTCGCCACTTTGGGCGCGTTCTCGGTGAACATGCAAACCGCGGACTTGTGGCTTCTGCTGCTGCTCGGCCTGCTGGGCTTTGCCTTGCGTCGCTTTGGGCTGCCAATCCTCCCGTTAGTCCTCGGCGTGATCATTGGCCCCATGGCCGAAGAGCAACTGCGTAAGTCATTCCAGCTCAGCGCCGGTGAAATCTCCGGGCTTTGGAGTGAGCCGGTAGCGGTGACGATCTACATCATCATTGCCATCTTGCTACTCATCCCAACGGTCCTCAAGATGATTGGCAAGGCACGAGGCGGCGCCTCCGAGCTCACCGCAGGTCTAGCCGCCGGCGGAGCCATCAGCGAAGACGAGTTGGAAAAGACAGAACTTCGTCTGCCAACCGGAGCACGTCATTCGGCCGATGACGAGCAGGACGGAAAGGACAAATCATGACAATTGTTGTGGGCTATCTCCCCTCGCCACAGGGCGAGGCAGCTCTAGATCAGGCAATCATCGAGGCACAACGTGCGCAAGCACGACTTGTAGTGGTCAATTCGTCAAAGGGAGATGCATTAGTAGATGATCGTCTAATCGACGCTAGGGAGTTTCATTTACTGGAAGTGCAGCTCACCTCAGCGGGCCTCGACTTCTGGATCGAACGCTCCACCCAGGGACGTGATGCAGCGGACGAGATTTTGCGAGTTGCACAAGCGCAACGAGCACAGCTCATAGTCATCGGGCTGCGCAAGCGCAGCACAGTGGGCAAGTTTATTATGGGTAGCACCGCGCAACGCATCCTGATGCAGTCCGGGTGCCCGGTCCTCTCGGTAAAGGCTGGCAACGCCTGGTAGAGGATCTAGAACGTTGAAGCCGGGTGCGCAAAGACAATTGTCTTTGCGCACCCGGCTCCGGCTTTTCTGGCTACTCTCTGGACGCCGAACTGGCCCCGTGCGAATAGCAGAGCCGGGCACGTATACTTCCGTGCCCGGCATGGCCTACAAGCAGTTAGGACTTGTATGGATTGGTTGGAGGGGTTGATCCGTCTTCAGGGTCCTGTCGGTTGACCGGACGAGTCGGGTCGGCTTGATTTGCCGGGCGGATGTTAGTAGTCGATGGTCCGGCAGGATTTGGTGGAACTATTCCCGTCGATAGTTCGTTTGGTGGCGTTCCACCGGCCAGGCGCACAAGTTCAGACGTATTTTCAGCGGTACGAATCTGCGCGATCAGCGATTCCAAGCATGCGCGAGCAAACACGAGGTAGATCAAAACGAAGAGCGGGCCGAGAACTAACAGCACCAGGAGGCCAAAGATGGCGTCTTCGTTGAAGGCGGCGATGGTGAACCCGAGGTAGGACACGACCAGCATGATCATGATCAAGATGTATACGATCTTGATAATTGACGGCGTGACAAATTTACGGAACCCGAAATCAAATAATGCTTTCACTGTGCAGCCAACTTTCTTTCATGGACTCAACTGACTTGTAAGAGGCTACCGCAAACCAAAGGGATTGCCCTGACGCATGACAAACTATTTTCTACTGGGTTGGATAAACAGAAAGTCATCGACAATGTTCATCTTGAGTTTCAGCGGCGTCCAATAGTTTCTACTAGACGTGCAGTTTTAGACGAGCTGCTCAAGACGGCGTTTTACGATCCACCATTCAAGTCGATCTGAAGATTAGTCTTGTTGCCTACGCCTCGAGAATGAATCGCGAGATCTGCTGTAGTTTGAGATCGCTTTCTTCGCCTTCTTCACGCCGTGGATACCGGAAATCGATGAGGCAACCAATATTGAACCACGGCTCGACACATGGGATATAGGTGGCTTGCGAAACCGGGCCCTGCGCATCGGGATCGTAGTACCAAAGTTCGCGAGAGTCTCGCTCACGTCCACATAGTTCTTCACCGGCTCACCACCGTAGCCAAACTTGTCGGGTCGATAGCCTCCTGCACGAATTGCCCATTCGGAGAACCCCGAATCAACGTAAACATCCATATTGGCTACCGCACGGAGAGTTTCGATCATGTATTCCGCCATGGCCTGCGGGTCCTGAGCCAATGAACTGCCCAGTTTGGTGGGGATGAGTTTGCCTTTGTACTTTCGAATGAGCTTGAGGCCGGTCACGCAGTCGCGGATTCGAGTCACGGAGTGCATGTTGTTTTCCCGCTTCAACTTGACGCCTTCGAAGTCGACACGGCTAGATCGCAGTGCTTGACCAGCTCGGCGACAATCGCCGGCGGCATCCAGCCCGCCTTGGATAGTGCACCCACTGTGCACTAGGAATAGCTTTGCGTGGCTCGCTGCGCAATACCTGAAATATGCGCTTCCATCGCCGCGTGCACAGCCGAGGAGTCCTTTGTAATGAGAGCTTCGATAATCCGTTCATGCTCTTCGATGGTGTGTTCACCACTCATCGAATTTTGCACAACCAGCCTGAACCTCTGGATATGCCCCTCGATGGCGGAATAGGCCCTGAAAAGGAACTCGTTACCTGCGGCCTCGGCGAGACTTCGGTGGAACTTTTCATCGGCTTTCCAATAGGCACGGTAGTCCGCGAAGGCTTCACCGCCCCGCGCTTCATTCAACTCGCTATTGCAAGCTAGGAGTTCGCTCACCAGCGTCTCGCTTTGGTTCTCGCAGGCGAGCCGTGCCATACCCGGCTCTAGCATTGCACGGGCCGCATTTATTTTTTGTACATCATCGACCGTCGGTTCCGGCGCCACTCGATATCCGCGCAATGCTTCCCGTCGAACCATGCCAGTGGTTTCCAGACGCGCAAGCGCTTCACGTACCGGCGTGGAGGAAACTTGGAATTTTTTGGCCAATCCGTCAATGCTCAGCTGCGAACCGGTGGGCAGTTTATCGTCCAGAAGGAGAACCAAAATCGCGTCAAAGACCTGGTCTGCCAGCATCGGACGCGCGGCGATTAGCGGGGTCGTATCTTCCGACGGCAATGCGTTCATGACGAAATCCTATCCAACGTATGTTTTCTCTTCATCCTTTATTGCCAATTCATCATCGAGACCGCTGAGGATCTGCTATTGCTTCAGAATCGTGCACGATGTACGGTACATGATATCGGGAATCGGGGTGACATGCATCACTAGCGTGTTTCGCAGGTGTTTTTCACGATCCGCTTGGCCCAGTTCCCACCCGTCCATCACTTCACGACAGATAAGGCACGAACATGCGCTCGCAATTCAAGCTCCCTTCATTGGCCCTCACTGGCCTGCTCGCGCTCTCATTGGCAAGCTGTTCAAATCCAGAAGTACCTTCTGGACAGTCAGCCGAATCGCCCGCCGCCAACGAAGCGATCCAAGTCGAGGTAGACCAAGCTGCGCATGATGCACTTCCCGCGAAGTTCAAGGACAGTGGCAAACTCACCGTGACGATGAGCGAGAGTTCACCGCCGTTGCACTTCATCGCGGATGATGGAAGCACGATAGTCGGCGTCGATGCCGACCTGGCGCAATCGCTCGGTGACGCCATGGGAATTGATCTGACCATTGAAAGCGGCACCTTTGATGCAATCATTCCCGGGGTATCTGCCGGAAAATTTGATCTCGTGGTTTCACAAATGTCTCCTTCAGAGGAACGCATGAAGGTGTTGGATTTCGTGGATTATTACCAGTCCGGTAGTGGCATCGGGGTAACTCCAGGAAATCCAAAGAAACTCAATGTTGATGAACTGTGCGGCGTCAAGGTAGGGGTGCTCAAGGGATCCTTCCAAGATCTCAAGCGTGTACCTGAAGCGTCCGCAAAATGCGTCGCGGATTCCCAACCGGCCATCGACGTGATGACCTACCCAGACATGCAGGCACCAATTCTCGCGCTAACTTCCGGACGAATCGATGCCGTCTACGTAGACGGGCCAACACTTGGTTACGCCATCAAACAGGGCGGCGAGGTAGAGCTCCTGGGCGAAAAGAACGTATCACCTGTCAGCATCGCATTTGCCAAGGATGCCGGCCTTGAAGAAGCGGTACAGCTAGGTCTTGAATCGTTGGAGAAAAGCGGTCGATACCAGCAAATCCTGGACGGTTGGGGCGTAGGCAACGGTGCAATAAGTGACTTTGCGTTCAATAAGGCGCAGTAGGTTTTCATGACCAGCGTATCTAAAACTCCCGAGTCCACAGGGCAACCAGTGGATGCTAAACACCACGAGCTGCTGATGACCAGACCGCGCGAAAGCCACAGAATGATGTGGTTAACCGCTGCGGTCGTACTTGGCGCGGTAGCACTCGTGGCCTACTCCCTCATCACTAACCCACGTTATGAGTGGGACGTGGTCTTCAGCTGGTTCCTCTCCGAACGATTGTTTTCGGGTCTAGTCAACACACTGATCCTGACGGTCATCTCCATGGTCGTCGGAATCGTGGCCGGCGTATTGTTGGCACTCGCGCGATTGGCGCCGAATTATGTTGTAGCCTCGGTCGCTGCATTCATGATTTGGTTCTTCCGCGGCGTTCCGGTGTTCGTCCAGCTATTGTTTTGGGGATTCATCGCAGCGATCTATCCCCGGATCGAGATGGGAATTCCCTTCGGCCCCGAGTTCTTCTCAATTGATGCCAACACCTTGATCACGCCTTTCCTCGCGGCAATTCTCGGGCTAGGCCTCAACGAGGGCGCCTACATGTCCGAAATCGTTCGTGCTGGATTGCTCAGTGTGCATAAGGGCCAGACAGAGGCAGCCAAGGCACTAGGCATGAAGCGCGGCCTTATTCTATGGCGTGTTGTATTGCCTCAAGCCATGAAAATCATCATTCCGCCCACGGGAAACCAGACAATCTCCATGCTCAAAACAACCTCTCTGGTCAGCGTTTTAGCTTTCCCCGAACTACTATATTCTGCGCAAATGGTCTACAGCTCGAATTTCAAAACTATCCCGCTGCTCATTGCGGCCAGTCTCTGGTACTTAGCGGTGACCAGCATCCTTAGTCTGGGTCAGTTCTATATTGAGCGGCATTTCAACCGCGGCTCGGGCAATCGGGCACCACAGAAATTATCTGCCCGGTTCAATCCGCTGAAACGATCGCAACCAATAGTCCAGAAAGTTCAGCCATGAATGACGTTATTGCCGAGGCCTATGAAGTCCAGAAACATTTCGGACAGCTAGAGGTCCTCAAGGGGATCAATCTCACCGTGAATCGTGGTGAAGTGACATGCATCCTTGGCCCCTCAGGATCGGGCAAATCGACCTTTTTACGTTGCATCAATCAGCTGGAGACCCTGACTGGAGGATACATCAAAGTTAATGGTCGGCCCATCGGGGTGAAAATCAAGAACGGCAGCTTGCACAAGCAAAACGAAACCGAAATTGCCACGTCACGCGAACACATCGGCATGGTTTTTCAGAGTTTCAATCTCTTCCCGCACATGACCGTTCTCGAAAATATCTGTGAAGCGCCGCTCCGCGTCAGAAAAGAGAGTCGCAAGGCAGTGACTGCCCGGGCCAACGAACTCTTGGCACGAGTCGGCTTGTCAGAAAAAGCCAACGTTTACCCGGTTGCGCTCTCTGGTGGACAACAACAACGTGTTGCAATCGCCCGCGCCCTAGCCATGGAACCCCAACTCATGCTTTTCGACGAACCGACCTCGGCGTTGGACCCTGAGCTCGTTGGCGAAGTCCTTGATGTCATGCGCGACCTCGCCAAAGCCGGCATGACCATGATCGTGGTGACACACGAAATTGGTTTCGCCCGAGAGGTCGGTGACAATCTCGTATTTATGGACGGCGGTTACGTGGTCGAGCAGGGTCACCCTCGCGAAGTTCTCAGCAATCCGCAGCACGAACGCACACAACAGTTTCTCTCAAAAGTCCTCTAGCGCCAGCCCCAAATTGGAGTATTCACACCATGCGTAACAAATGGATCGTCAGCATCGATGACTACCGAAAAGCTTCGCGCTGGCACCTTCCAAAAATGATCACCGACTATTTAGACGGTGGGGCGTTGGATGAGATCACCACTCGCGCCAATCGCGAGAGCCTCGATGCCCTGATGCTCAGGCAACGCTCAATGGTGGACTTGAGCGAATTATCCACCGAAGCAACGGTCCTGGAGCAACCCGTGGACTTTCCGTTGCTGGTGGCCCCCATGGGCATGCTGACCATCTTCCATCCTGGCTCAGACCTGGCGGTAGCCCGTGCCGCGGTCATCGCGGGCTCCATTTTCATTCACAGCGCCTGGGCGGGGTGCGCCCTCGAGGAAGTCGCTCCCATAGCCGGGGACAAGCTCTGGGCCCAGGTCGCTTTCTGGAAGGATCCAGCCGAAACCGAAAACTACATCCAACGAGCGCGGAATGCCGGGGTCAAAACCTTGGTTGTCGCCGGTGACGTCGGATCGTCGAGCAAGCGCGAACGCGATATGCGCCACGGTCTTTCCATGCCGCCTAAACCACCAGTCTTCGACTACTTCACGACCGCAATGCGACCACGATGGATTTACCGGTGGCTGACCGGGCGCAAGATGACCTATGGAAACTACTCCATCGATGGCAAAGCGCTCCGCATGGATCAAATGAATCAGTGGATGGCCAGCAACAAGAATTCGAGTGCTGATTGGGCGGATTTCGCTAAGCTGCGCCAGCAGTGGGACGGGAAGCTGGTGATCAAGGGCATCATGGATGCCGAAGACGCCGCGCGAGCGGTAGCCGAAGGTGCCGATGGCGTCTTCATCTCAAATCATGGAGGTCGACAGTTCGACGCGCAACCAGCCACCATCGACGTTTTGCCTTCGATCGTCGCAGCTGTGGATGGAAAGGCCGAGATCTACCTTGACGGCGGGATACGTCGCGGACATGACATCGTCAAGGCAATCGGGCTGGGTGCCACCGCTGTAATGGCGGGACGCCCATTTGCCTACGCCTTGGCGACCGGTGGTGAGCCAGCGGTGAGCAAGGCCTTCAAGATTCTGCACGACGAGTTCAAAGGCGCCATGGGTTTCGTCGGAAAAACCAGCGTGGAATCAATAGACGAGTCGGTCTTCGCGCTGCGTAGTCGAATCAACGACTACGTTTAGCAAAAGGTCCGGCACGCGAGCGAATACAGGTTCTCAAGACGCGGTTCGTCCCGGTTCCAAGCAATAGGCCTTGGAACCGGGACCGCGGCGAACCTTTTGCATGCTTAGCCAAGAACGGGTTGCCCATCGGGAACGCCCGCATGAGGCTGAATCCGCCACCCAGAACAAGGTTCAGAGTCACTTACCAAACATCTGCAAGGTAGCTATCGCAGCCACTGACTAGGCTGCGCCACATCTCTAGAAACCCGCAGTATGGTTCTGTTAAGCCTTGTCGATTGCTTCCTTCAGCGCAGCAAGAATCAGCGCTACCGAGGTTGGGTTAGCGTTCGGCCCCATCAGACCGATACGCCACACGGTGTTCGCGTACTGTCCGACGCCGCCACCGATTTCAATGTTGAAACGCTCCAGCAGGTAGCCGCGGACCTTGGCCGAGTCCGTCCCTTCTGGAACCTTGACCGTAGTCAATTGCGGAAGTCGGTAGCCTTCGGTTGCAAATAATTCCAAGCCCATGGCCTCGAGACCATCTTGCAACAGCTTGCCAGCTTCCTGATGGCGCGTGGTCACTGCGTCCAGGCCTTCGGCGAGGATCCGGTCGATGCCGGCTTCCAACGAAGTGACCATGGCAACTGGTGCCGTGTGGTGGTAGGTGCGCCCACCGCCGCTTGCGCCGGTGGCATATCCACCGAGCAGACCGAGATCCAGGTACCAGGACTGGGGCTTCTGAACGCGGCGTTCAAACGCGCGGTCAGAGATGGTGAAGGGTGCCAGACCGGGCGCAACACCAATGCATTTCTGGGTTCCAGCGTAGCCGATGTCGATTCCCCACTCGTCTGCCAAGACCGGCATTCCGCCAATGGAAGTCACCGCATCCACAATCAACAAGGCATCACCTTTGATGGCGCCGAGTGCGGCAATATCGGAAACTACTCCGGTGCTCGTCTCAGCATGCACGCCAGCAATTACGGTGGGATTCGGGTGTGCCGCGGCGACTCGCTCGGCGTCGATAGGTGTTCCGTACTCGTGGTCCACACGTACGACTTCGGCGCCCACGCGCGAGGCAACCTCGCACATGCGCTCACCAAACAGCCCGTTGATGGCAATGACTGCCACATCCCCTGGATTGATGGTATTCACGAAAGCGGCTTCCATGCCAGCGGAGCCGGTAGCACTCAGCGGCAAGGTACGAGTGTTCTTGGTCCCCCATAGGGTGCGCAGTCCATCGCCTACACGGTCCATGCGGGCAATGAATGCTGGATCCAGGTGACCGAGCAAGGGAAGCCCCAGCGCGGCGGTTGCTTCTGGATATGGGTTGCAGGGACCTGGGCCGAACAAATGACGTTGCAGAACAGTCGTGCTCATGACTACTCACTTTCATTCAAGGTGGGCGTGCGTTACCTTCACCTTAGAACCAAAAACGCTTGATAGCGAAAACTAAATTTCGTATGTCGGATGTCGAATTGCATTGCGCTATCGACACCGTTGCGCTCGAACCTCAATGACGATACTCGCGCCGACTCCCGCTACCCTGCACGAAACAGCGGAAGGACCACTCTGGGCTGGTCCTTCCTCCGAGTCAACGAGTCTGAATCACCTACGCCTGTACGCGGGCAGCGCCCAGTTGCGCCATAAAATCGGGCAGCTCTCGCACACCTTCCAAGATCGCATCGTGAGGGTGCAGTTCGAGGTCTGCGCGTCCAAGCTTCCCGGTGAGCACTCCCACCGCAATGGCTCCAGCGTTCGTCGCCGCCTGCAGATCGTTGACCGTATCGCCGACAGCAATCACCTTCGCCACGTCTAGTACTCCGGTCTGTTCCATCACCCGGTGGATCATGTACGGCGCAGGACGGCCAGCTGCCACCTCATCGGCGGTGACTACGGCATCAAGCAACCCGCCCTCTCCAACTCGCCAGCCCAGGCCGTTGAGCAAATCGGTGGCCACATCTCTTGAGAATCCCGTCGTCAAAGCGATTTTCACGCCTTGTTTCGCCAAAATCTCGAAAGCCTCTACTACACCAGGAAGGGCGACCGGAGGGTTCTGAGCATAGTAGGAAAACAGTAATTCGCGGAAGCGATTAAAAGTTTCCGCTACTAATTGTTCTTCCGCTTTTCCACCACCCAAACGGATGAGCGCGGTAATGGCTTCACGCTTCTCCGCCCCCATCCAGGTCTGCAGGTTTTCAGGCGATACGTCCACTCCGGTTTCGCGCACTGCATTCTCCAGCGCCCTGTATACATCCGCATGTTCATCGATGGTTGTTCCTGCCATGTCGCAGGCGATCAGTTCGATCATGTTCTTACTCCAAGGTGTTGTTAGGTAACTGAGCTCGGGACGCGAGTTAGTGCGGCACGATGCTCGCTGGTATTTTCGATGCTGAAGTTTGCAAGCTGCGGTAGGTACCTGTCATCGGAATATTCAAGTATTTCTCCCGCACGCGACGAGGTGATCCGTCGTTCGCGCAGTAGCGGTGTGCCCACTTGAACACCTAGAAGTTCGGCATCCGTCTCATCCGCGGCGACTGCGTCAATTGTGTGCCGTCCGCGCGAGAGATCGACTCCCTGCTCACGCAAGTACCCAAAAATGGATCCTGAGTCGCTGTCAAAATCGAACAATAGTCGCCCGGCTTCCAGCGCAAAATTGGAGCGTTCAACCATTGCCGGAGTTTCGTCCAGCAGTCGCAGTCGCAGCACTTGAATCACTTTCTCGTCCGCCCTGAGTCCCATCTGCTCTGCCACGATCGAGTCGGCAACGCGTCGGGCGAGTTCCACCGTGCGCTGTCCCGGAGAGCGTCCAATCGATTGAGCCCATTCGGTAAAGGACATGAAAGTGCTGAAGGACTGGGACGGCACGGTGTGCGCCACCGTAGGCGGCTTCCCTTGCCCACCGGCAATGAGTCCCTCGGAGCGCAGGGTGGCGAGGGCATGGCGAACGGTACCTCGTGAAGCCTCGACTAAGGCACACAGTTCAGATTCACTTGGAAGCTTGTCTCCTTCTCGCCATTGTCCTGACGCAATACGCTGCCTCAGGTCGGCGGCTAATTGCTGATGCTTTGGATAGTTCTTGTTCGGGCTCACAACTTGATCATACAAGTGCGACTACTGAAAATTCGCGGTTTTCATGGACATCGAAACGAATCCTAGGTAAACGGATGGCCCGCAAGTTGAACACTAATCAAACTTGTATAGACAAGTGCTGTTTTAGCTTGAATAGGCTCTCCGAAGAAGTGCATGATCAATTTTGTGATCAACGAAAACACCTTCCACAACGAAACTCCCAACGCCATGCATGCCGATGTAGTGGTCATTGGCGCCGGGATCGTAGGCTTGGCCCACGCCGCCCGCTCGGTCGATGCCGGGCTCTCTGTCCTCGTCATCGATCGTGACCACCAAGCAGTCGGCGCGTCCGTCCGCAATTTCGGCCACTGCTGCATTACTGCCCAAAGCGGTGAACTTTACGAGCTAGCTCAAGCCGGACGGCCCTTGTGGTTGGACTACGCAGATCGCGCAGGTTTCTGGGCCGCCGAGTCCGGAGCACTCGTGGTGGCTACCACCCCGACCGAGCTTCAGATCCTGCGCGAGCTGTCAGATCGGCGTGCCCCTGGTCAGATCACTTTGCTCACGGCTTCCCAAGTCGCTCACGAACTGGGGCGTTCCGAAACCCAGGGGCTCCTCGGTGGTGCCATGTTGCGTGATGACCTTCGTGTGGATCCCCGAACCACAGTTGCGAAATTGGCAGGGTGGATCGATTCGCTGCCACAGGCTTCGGTACGTTGGAACACTTCGGCGCTCGGCTTCGGCATCGGAGAGCAGCGCCGCGCTCGAGTCGAGACCAGCCGGGGGCCTATCGAAGCGGATCAGATATTTGTTTGTGTGGGCCACGACGTTGATTATTTGTTCCCCGCTCTGGCCGAAGAACACCGTATCAAGCGCTGCGCACTGCAGATGGCAAGTTCCGAAAGCCCTGCAGATCTCAAACTAGAACCAGCGGTGCTCACCGCAACGTCAATGCTGCGCTATGAAGCGTTCACCGAGGTCCCCTCGGCTCAGAAATTACGCGCCGAGGTGCGCTCCAAGCATCAAAACCTATTGGATATTCAAGCAAATGTGATGTTTACCCAGCGGCCGGATGGAACGCTGCTCTTAGGCGACTCTCACGACTACGAATTGACCCATCCGCCTTTTATCCAGGAAGACATTTCAAACACCCTGCTGAGCTCCATCGAATCCGTTCTTCACCGCGAACCGCTGAGCATTCTCGAACGCTGGCAGGGAGTCTATGCCTCCAGCGACGTTGGACCGCTCTTGATTCACAACGTCGCCGAGGCCATCACCGTAGTGTCCGTCACCGCCGGTGTCGGTATGACGCTGTCCTTCGGCTTGGCCGACCGCAACGTTCGCTCGCTCATTCAGGAGCCCTCGCTGAGCGCCCCATCGAAGTGACACAAAGTTACCCATTTCTTTCTTCAGGAGTAATCATGAAACTTTCACGCACCGTCGCAGTGGCGGCATCTGCCATAGGGCTCGTAGCGTTGTCGGCCTGCGGTAGCCCGCAGACCCAATCGGAGGCGGTAACTGACGTCCCGGCATTTTGCGCCGATGGTCCGCTGATGTTTGGCATAGAACCGTTCGAAGCCCCAGCGAAACTCGAGCCCGCTTATGGGGTCCTGGCAAATGCACTTGAGCGTGAGTTGGGTTGCAAAGTTGAGATGCAGGTAGTCGAAGATTATTCGGCCGAAGTGCTCGCCATGCGCAATGGCAAGCTGGATCTAGGTCAGTTCGGTCCCGTGGGCTATGTCTTCGCAAGCGAGCAGGCAGGTGCCGAGCCACTGGTATCCTTCGGCACCGCTGAGGGCGAGTTGAGTACCTACACGGCCGGCATCTGGGTTCCCAAGGACTCGGATATTACCTCCATCGAGCAGCTTCGCGATGCTGATCTGGCCTTGGGCGGTGTGGGTTCCACCTCCGGGGATGTGCTACCCCGCTATGCGCTCAAGACCGCGGGCGTTGCCGAATCCGAGCTGAATCTGAACTATGCCGGAGGCCACCCCGAGTCATTGCTCGCGCTGACCAACGGCACTGTTGACGCCGCCCAGATTAACTCGCAGACCCTGGCCGTGGCAAAGGCTGAGGGAACCTTCGACCCTGCGGACTACCGCGAGATCTGGACCTCTGAACCAATCCCCAATGACCCCATCACCATTCGTGCCGATGCCGATCCGGCGCTGAAGGAAGCAGTCAAGACCGCATTGCTTGAATTGCCCGAGGCGGACATCGCCCAGGTAGGTGCATTCCTTGATGTCACTCCTCCAGGTCCGCTGCTCGAAGTCACCAAGGATACCTATCAGCCATTATTTGATCTTGCCGCCGAAATGGGCCTAACCGAGAAGGACCTCTAAGTGCGCGATTCAGTTCCTGCCCCACCCTCAACTCCCGCTCGAGCGCTAACAGTTACCGGTCTGGCAAAGTCATTCAATGACCGCAAAGTGCTAGACCAAGTGAACTTCCATGTGAACCGCGGAGAGCTGGTTGCCTTCCTCGGGGCCAACGGATCTGGTAAGTCGACCACGCTTAAATGTGTTGCCGGATTATCCGCACCGGATTCCGGAATCGTTGAGCTTGAGGGAACCGATCTGGCAACGCTCCATGGCCGGGCCCTGATCGAGTCGCGCAGTAGGGCCGCCATGGTTTTCCAGAAAATTCATCTGGTGCCACGCCGCACGGCGCTGGAAAATGTTTGCGCTGGAGGTTTGGCACGCGTCTCCGGATTAGCTTCGATCACTCCGGTTTTCTTCTCTCGTCAATTACGTGAAGAAGCCATGGCTTGTCTTGATCGGGTGGGGATGGCAGACCGTGCCTTGGATAAAGTCGGACGCCTTTCGGGAGGGCAGCAGCAACGTGTAGCCGTGGCCCGAGCACTCTGCCAGCGGGCCTCAGTGTTGTTAGCCGATGAACCGGTATCCGCCCTAGACCCACATGCTGCGGAGAACATCATGGAGCTGCTGTCCGAACTCGCCCATCAGGAGAACCTAGCTGTCGCAGCGGTATTGCATCAACCAGATTTGGCACTGCGCCACGCGGATCGCGCTATTGGCCTGATGCACGGTCGCATTATTTTTGACGGTCCGGCTAGCTCGTTGAACGAACCGGTCCTGGATACGCTCTACTCCCCTGAACGGAGCGCAGCATGAGCCTGCAGATTGAACCTCGAATCGAAAGTCACCCCATGGACGAGTCCAGCTCAGTCATAGCTTCCCGGCCGGCAACGCTCAGCGTGCCACACGACCGGAACCGAGTACGCAGACGCCTGCTCTGGGGCGCGGCCACTGTCCTCATCGTGATACTGCATCTCTTGGCTATACGTGGCACGGATTTTGACCCGGCAGTACTCGTTGAGGGTTGGCGGGGCATGGCACGTTTTCTCGGTGATGCCTTCCCGCCGGATCTGAACTGGGAAACCGTCGTGAAGCCAGGGTTGGAGGCCACCCTCGTCACGCTATGGATTGGCCTGTTGGGTACCACGTTATCCATTCCTACTGCATTGCTCTTGGCAGTTTTGGCGGCGCGTAGCACTTCCCCACATCCGCTGGCCTACCAAATTTCCCGTGCGATTTTGTCGTTCTTCCGGGCGGTACCAGATATCGTCTTTGCGCTGATCTTCGTCACCGCGGTTGGGCTTGGCCCATTTGCCGGGGTGCTGGCACTGATCTGCCACAATACTGGCGTGATGGGAAAGTTGTGGGCGGAGTCAATGGAAGAAACTGACCATGGTCCGCAAGAGGCCCTCTCCACGACCGGTGCATCAAGGTTGCAACAGATAGCGCATGGTTCCCTGCCTCTGGTTGTCCCTCAGTTTATTGGCTTGTTGCTGTACCGCTTCGACGTGAACGTTCGCTCGTCACTCGTGTTGGGGTTGGTGGGTGCCGGAGGTATTGGCTTGCTCATCAATCAGGCGATCAAGTCTTTCCAGTTCGACACCATGCTCACCCACATCATCATCGTTCTGTTGCTTATTATCGTGGTGGACCAGGCCTCAGGGTTTATCCGCCGCAGGCTGGCAGTCTAGGACGCCTCGCGGGTTTTCCGCTCGGAGGATCCAACCAACTGTTCGCTAAGATTGTCCGGCTCCCGCAGGAGCTGGGCGATCTTTTGCTTTCAATGATCTACTCGCGCCACCAATTCTCAGCCGATTCCTCAGTGCTCGGCGACAGCAATGAGCAGAACTGCTAGAACCTAAATGGAGCATTGCTTCTTGAAAAGGTTGTCGGCATAACCGCCACATATTTTCCGTACCGGTCGGTAATTTCTTGTGCCAGTAGCAACGGTTCGGTTAATACCAAAGGCAAGGCAGCGGCAGGAACCTGCAAGAGGTGTGTGCCGCCGCTAAGCCCTCTGCACAATACGAGTTTATTGAGCTTTCGCAGCTCAGTGCTGCATGACGTTTAATGAGAACTCGATGAATCCGTCATCTTCTACTGCAACGAATCCCAAGTCCGGGGCTTCAACACCGAAGTCGGCCCAGTTCACAGGTATCTGGCCGACCAGCTGGGCCTGTCCGTCATTAAAGACGGCCTCCACGTCAGTGGTCACCGCAACGGTCTGTCCATTGAGAGTCAGTTCACCAGTCATGTTGAAAGATTGAGCGCCGCCGACATGTGACGCAGACACGTCAACTGGTTCGACAAGGCTGAAGGTTGCTTCAGGGAACTGCTCGGTATCGATGGCAGTAGTCCGGAAGTACTGGTCGCGTCGGTCGGAGTCAGTTGAGATGGTATCCACTTGCAGGGTGAGATCCGCTGCGATGAGCTGATCTTCTTGAACTGTGAGAGACCCGGTAATGTCTTCGGTACGCCCAGTGACTGTCACGTCGGCACCGTTGAGAACTTCATCGAGACGGTATCCGGCGAAGGAACCCGAACCGACGGACCAAGTTCCAGAGGTGTCCCCGGCACTCGAATCACTGCCAGTTTCCGGCGCACCGTTGGACTGTTCAGCCGCAGGGGTCTGGGAAAGTGTTGGCACGTCTTCGGCCTGAGCCGAGACGGTGGAGGCATAGATACGACTGCCAATAAAGACGCCCGCAATAATGGCTACTGCTGCCAAAGCAATAATCCATACTCGCCGTATCTTTTTGGATTTCTTCTCGACGGACTGGACTGAATCTGTCTGCTCTGTCATTGCAACTCTCGATTGATCACGCCGTCCTTCGACGACAATTTACTTGACCATTCAATTGTTCCATCGGCAATGTGAGTCGGTGTGGAATCCATAGGACTTCACCAAATATCCACAGCCGCTAAACAGGGAATCGGTTTTGGAACACCACATCTCAGCTTCAAAGGCGCCAAAAGGAAAATCCCCGCCCCCCCATGAAGGGAAGCGGGGATGTTCACACCGAAGCGTGAGACTACTTGCGCAGGCCCAAACGCTCGATCAGCGCACGGTAGCGCTCGATGTTGGTGTTCTTGAGGTAGCCGAGCATACGACGACGGCGACCAACCAGAGCCATCAGGCCGCGGCGGGTGTGGTGATCGTGCTTGTGCATCTTCAGGTGCTCGGTCAGGTCCTTGATACGACGGGACATAACGGCAATCTGAACCTCAGGCGAACCGGTGTCACCCTCGTGGGTGGCGTAAGCCTTGATGATTTCGTTCTTTACTGCGGCATCTAATGCCATAACAAACTCCTGGAGTTGGACCGCGTTTCATTCGGTGTGAGCGTCAGACACTCACGACGGCGTCTCGCAACCGCGGACTGCAGCGAGAACCATCGACAATCATATCACCGACGGACCCGTCGGCGCGCCCTCCAAGCATGGGTGAGATAGGGCACCTCGACGATTTGTGCCGCTTCAAAGCCCAGATGCTCGCACCAATACCAGATCAGATTCTGCTCAACTTTGGCTCTGGTTTCTTCCTTGGAGCGCCGGTAGTAGCTGCGCGAACGAGTCAGTTCCAAGATGCCTTGAAGGTCCAGTTCCATCGGCCAATGCCAGATCCCCGATTCCGGGGTGTCGAATTCTTTGCCTAGCGGTGGCGCAATTTCCGGACGGTGCACGTCCCCGGCATGCATGATGCGAGCCAGTCGATGAACCCAAGGCACTTCTACGTCCAGTTGGTTCCAAAGCAAAACAAGCGAACCATCGTTGCGCAACAACCTGGCGGCTTCGGCGCTAGCAAGAGGCGGATCAACCCAGTGCCAGGCTTGGGCATAGGTGATCAAATCCGCACTATTCTCCGGCATCCCGGTCGCTTCTCCGGAGGCACATACCGTATGCACTTGCGGTATGCGCTCCTTGAGCACGGCTAGCATGTCTTCGGACGGATCCACCGCCCAGACATCTATCCCCGCCCCGAGGAGCTGTTCGGTGAAAATTCCAGACCCGCAACCGATGTCTATGGCGCGCTCCACGAAATCGCCGGAAACTGTAAATTCCAACGCTTCGCGTGGATACGCCGGACGAATTTTGTCGTAATTCGCGGCCCCAGCCTCATATGCGGAGGCCAGGTCCGCGCGACGCTCGGGTTTCATGGTGAACGCACGGCGAGGCAGTGAAGGAATTTCCGGCATGTTCCTAGTGGGATTCGGTGGCCAGCACGCTGCGCGCCTGGACCACATCTTCATTCATCTGCTCGATCAGCGCTTCGATGCCACGGTAGGCCACCATGGGGCGCAGATGAGAGATGAACTCAACAACAATTTGCTGGCCATAGAGGTCAAATTCCTCGTAGCCCTCTACGGGGCGATCAATCACGTGGGCCTCGACGACGCGCGCAACACCGTCAAAGGTCGGGT
Source organism: Arthrobacter sp. MYb221 (assembly GCF_002979835.1). NCBI lineage: Bacteria > Bacillati > Actinomycetota > Actinomycetes > Micrococcales > Micrococcaceae > Arthrobacter > Arthrobacter sp. MYb221. The sequence continues at coordinate 113,742 of NZ_PCPW01000002.1, forward strand.
TCGAACCCACCGAGATGGCCGCAGGCCAGCGCACTTCGGCTTCGTCGATCACCCAGCCGGCATACACGCCATCTGCCGGGATAATACCGGCAGCCTCTGGCGCCAGGTTTGCTGTGGGGAACCCCAATTCGCGTCCACGGGCTGCCCCGTGGACTACTTCGCCGCGCATCCGGTGCGGACGTCCAAGGATGGCCGCTGCGGCTTCGACGTTGCCTGCCGCCAGTTCTTCGCGGACCCACGTGGAGGAAAGACGACGCTTATCGCCTACGTCTTCGACACCGATGACATCAAAACCGTATTTTGCGCCCAGCTCGCGCATGAAGTCGAAGTCGCCGGAGTTGCCATGGCCGAAGCGGACGTCGTGGCCCACCACCACTGCCACCGCATTGAGCTTCTCTACGATGATGGAATGCACGAATTCTTCGGCCGACTGTTCGGCGAATTCGAGGGTGTAGTTGATCATTAAAGTCGCATCCAGGCCAACACTGGCCAAGGTGTCGATACGATCTTCCAGACCCATGATGAGCTCGGGAGCAGAGTCAGGGCGGTGCACCTGTGCTGGATGTGGGTCAAAGGTGATCGCTACCGATTTAGCCGAGCGCCTTTTGGCATGCGAGACCGCAGAATCTAGAACTTCACAATGCCCGAGGTGGACGCCGTCGAAGTTACCAATGGTCACGACAGCGGGAGCCATATCCGTGGGGACTGAGTCCAGGCCCTTCCAATAGTGCACTTTGCTCCTCTTGACTCTGCAACGAAAGATAAATAGTTTACCGAGGTAATTCTTGCACGTCTTTAGACGTGACGCTCATTACGGTTACGGAAGAGCCACCACAAACCAATCAGTGGCAGCACCAGCGGAATATAGCCATAACCCTTGCCGAAGTAGCTCCACACGGAGTCGTGGCCGAAGTGATCAGGTAGCACGAAGGACAGCAATCCAACCACGAGCACGCCCAGCAATTCGAAGCTCACCGCAAACAGGGAGAGCTTCCAAGCCCCTGGCTTAGCGGAGGACAGAGTAAAAGTAGCGAGGATATAAACCAGACCTGCAAGCAATGACAAAAGGTAAGCCAGCGGGGCTTCAGAGAAGTCACGAAAGAAAATCTGGTACAGCGCACGCACTGTGGCCGAAAGCGCTAGCACACCGTAAACGGCGATAATAATGCGGCCCAGTCCGGTGGTTCTTCCCGGACGTGGCGCTTTGTCAACGCCACGAGCTTGCGCAGCTTGTACGATGCGTGAATTACGTGGTTTCTCGCTCATGCAACAACTCCTACGTGCCAGATTTGCTCCATGCGGAACAACATAACAAATGTGATGGCTCCCGAAACAGCCAGTACTGTATTTGCCCAGCGGCTCTTATCGCTGACCGCCCAGAAGAACGCTATCGGCGGCATGATTGCCGCGGTCAGCAAATAACCCCAGAATTCCCAAGGCTCACCGAGAATAGCTTCTCCCCCGGCCTGGCGAATACCCGCAGCTACCGCATAGACAATCAGAAAAATCTCGGTTCCTGCTGTTGCGATCAACGCCCAATCATCCGGATAACGCCGGATGATGGTGGCAATGATTCCGAGCAACACGGCGAGCGCACACACGATGGCGCCGGCGATAAAGAAGCCGTTAAGGGCAAACAAGACTGAGCCTTTCTGAAAGTCTCACGAAGAAATGAGTTACTGCTTTCCGGTGAAGACTATTTGGCCGCGAGCTTTCTCGCCCTTATCTGCAATGAGTGCCACCAGTCCGCCGTCCGGTGCGAAAGCCGCTACGAGCTCGCCCTCGGGCAGTTCCATAACATTCTTGGAAGCGGTGATGGTTCGTCCGTAAGAGAGCTCGGAAGCTTCGTCTTCGGTCAGTTCGCGGCTTGGGAATAGAGCCGCGGCTGCCTTGTCGAGCGAGAGGATCTCGAACTCTTCGGCGAGCTGTTCCAAACGCTTTGCTTTTGCTATCGGATATGGGCCGACCTCGGTGCGACGCAGCGCGGTGAGATGACCGCCAACGTTGAGCGCTTCGCCCAAGTCTCGGGCCAATGCCCGGATGTAAGTTCCTGATGAGCAGGAGACGGTGACGTCTACGTCCAACACCTTGCCACCCACTTCGCGGCTGATTTCATGGATGTCGAAGCGGGAGATGGTGACCGGGCGGGCTTTGAGTTCTACTTGCTCGCCGGCACGGACTCGAGCATAGGAACGCTTGCCATCTACCTTGATCGCCGAGACCTGGCTTGGGATCTGCTCGATATTGCCGCGAAGCTTGGCGATTTCGCGTTCAATATCCTCGTCGGTCACCGCTGCCGCAATGCGTTCGGAGATAACCTCGCCTTCAGCGTCATCGGTGACGGTGTTCTGTCCCAGACGGATGGTGGCGGTGTAGGTCTTGTCGTGTCCCACAATGTAGGTCAGTAGACGTGTTGCCTTGTTAACACCGATCACCAGGACACCCGTTGCCATGGGATCAAGGGTGCCAGCGTGGCCTACCTTGCGGGTTCCTGCAAGCCGACGGATTCGGCCCACCACGTCATGGGAGGTCATTCCCTGATCTTTGTCGACTAATACGAGGCCCGAGGCCTGCTCTTCAGTGTTCTGCCCGGCTTTACTCACGCCTACCAGTATAGGCGTTATGAAGGCCGCCCTTGCGGTGATGCGTGTCATGCGGCCACAGCCCTCGTCCCGAAAATCGGCTACGAATAGAAATCCAATCCAAATTTCATTCCCGGCGCGGCAAGCACAGATCATTCCGTGCCTAAGTTCAGCGGTGGACAGAGAACCCCGGCTCGATAGGTTCGAAGCACCTGGAAGGAAGAGAATTTCCTAGGACCCAATGCCAGATAACAGACTAGAACCCCGCGAACTGATCAAGTTCATTCTTTTCTTGGCGGGTTGCTTACTGCGCTCGGGGCTACCCGTAGCGCTTGGTTTTTGACACAACTAGCATTCCCGCAATTGGGTGAACTCAACGCTGGACTCTAGGGATGAGTACCGCTACTGTCCCTCGTGTTCATACTGACGATTCTTGGAGCCGGCAAAAATCAGATGCCGCTGGCGACGATTGGCGCCGCGATGGGTTCCCATGTCCGTGTGGGTCTAGAAGACTCGCTGTGGATCGGCCCGGGGCAGCTTGCGGCGTCGAATGCCGAACAGGTGACCCGTATCCGAACTATCCTCGAAGCACTGAATTTTGAGGTGGCCACTCCCGATGAAGCACGCGAAATGCTGGCGCTCAAGGGGCGTGAAAACGTAGCCTTCTAGCCCCCTGGCAAGCTTTCGAAACACGCAAACGAAAATTTGGCTCCGGCTCCTCAAGGATTGCGCAGCACAGTCTGCGTCTGCCTTGAGCAGCTCAAGCGGGCTAAGCGCAGCCCCCTATTGAGCGGCGATCGGGTTTGGCCGACGCCTCAGGTATAGCCGGGCTAGCGGCACTACTTGTTCGAATCCTCCGGACGTTTCCGGAACTGATCGGAGATGAGGTTGGCGTTCGCGTGGTCCCATTGTTCAATCATGCTCTTACCGCCGTGTCCATCTCCTTCGTCAATGATGTGTGACTGTTAGTTTCAATTGGCGGTTTATTACCGTTAAAAATGGCGCATCGCACAGCACGGTTCACTCTGGTTCTAAATGGTTGAAGGCGGGGCGCTAATTTCCCGGTGGAAATAGTGCCCCGCCTTCAACAGCAACGAAACCAGCGCTAATGCAGGACGTTGCCCGGCTGCTGGGTGAGCTGCTTGCGGTGGACGCGGGCAGCACGAAGGCCGTTGGCAATCACGATGACTTCTGCGACCTCGTGAACCAGCACTACCGCGGCTAAACCCAGCACTCCGGTAATAGCCAAGGGCAGCAGGACAACGATGATCGCCATTGACAGGACAATGTTCTGATTCATGATCGCTCGGCCCCGTCGAGCATGGGACAAGGCTTGCGGGATCAGTCTCAAATCATGGCCGGTGAAGGCTACGTCGGCTGATTCTATGGCGGCATCGGCACCGGTAGCGCCCATCGCAATCCCCACGGTAGCGCTAGCCAAGGCAGGGGCATCGTTGATCCCGTCACCGATCATCCCTGTAGGAACCTGCTGCACCGACGAAGCGATTTCACGGGCCTTGTCTTCAGGCCGCAGTTCGGCATGAACGGTGTCTATGCCGGCGATTGAAGCCAGCGCGTGGGCAGTACGTGAGTTATCGCCGGTGAGCATCACCACATCGATCCCCTGGTCCTGCATGTCTCGAATTGCCTCGGCCGCTTCAGGGCGTAGTTCATCGCGCACGCCGATCACGCCAATGGCCTGCTCTGCACGAGTGACCATGACGCAGGTTTGCCCGGAGGCCTCCATGGATTCAACGGCGGAAGCAAGCGATCCTGGGGCAATCCATCGAGGACTGCCGACCCCGACCTGAACACGATCCAGGACGCCGGTAATGCCGTGTCCTGGCTCTTCATTAACCTCCGTTGCTTCAGGGATCATGGACACTGCTGCGGTGATGGCCGTAGCTAGTGGGTGGGTGCTGTGCTGTTCCAGGGCGGCGGCAACGGCGAGCACCTCTTCGCGGGTCGCATCATCAACGGTCTGGACTTGCGTGACCACTGGCTGATTGCGTGTGAGCGTTCCAGTTTTATCTACCGCGATGCGGCGCAGGGAACCAAGCCGTTCGAACGCTGCTCCGCTTTTGATAATGACACCGAACTTGCTGGCAGCTCCGATAGCGGAAACAACTGTGACAGGAACGGCGATGGCCATCGCGCAAGGCGAGGCTGCAACCAGCACGATCAGTGCGCGGGTGATCCAGGTTTCGGGATCGCCGAAGGTCGCTCCAAGCACAGCGATCAGTACAGCCAGGACGATGACGCCGGGAACCAGCGGGCGGGCAATGCGGTCAGCGAGCCGTGCCCGTTCGCCACGTTCCGACTGGGCTTGCTCGACTAGGCTCACCAACGTGGTCAGGGAGTTGTCCGTGCCGTTAGCCGTTGCAGTGACTACTAGCGCGCCGGATGAATTGATGGAACCAGCAGCAACCTGGTCACCCACTGTTACTTCCACGGGAATTGATTCCCCTGTGATAGCGGAGGTGTCTAAGCTGCTTGATCCCTGGCTGACCACGCCATCGGTTGCCAAGCGTTCACCAGGCTTCACGCGCAGGGCATCGCCAATCTTGATCTCTGCTGCACTGACCACGACCGGTGCGCTGTCACGGATGATGGTGGCGGTTTCCGGGACGAGCTTCAATAAAGAGCGCAGGCCCGAGCGTGCCCTGTCCATGGCTTTGTCTTCCAGTGCTTCGGCAATGGAATACAGGAATGCCAGGGCTGCGGCTTCTTCGACATAGCCGAGGATGACCGCACCGGTGGCGCTGATGGTCATCAGCAGCCCAATGCCGAGTTTCCGTTTCGTGAACAGGTTTCGTAGGGCGCTGGGAACAAAGGTAAAAGCGCCCAGCAGCAGGCCGATCCAAAACAGCACCATGGCCACGATGGCGGCGCTCTCGCCGTGGGTGCTCCATTCAAGGACGAGCCCAGCGAGGAAGAAAACGCCGGAGGCTATGGGTACGAGCACATGCCAATCCCGCCACCAGGGCAGTTCCTCTTCGAATTCTTCGGTGGGTTCCGGTGAATCGCAACCGCAGGCGGAACTCATGCTTGCTCCTCGTGTTCTCGATCGGCGCTGGTGGCGCAGTCAGGGCAGGAAGAGTCCAGGCAAGGTACTTGATCATCGACGGCCAGCGTCACGTCAACCAGGGCGCTCAGAGCGGTGGTGAGGTGCGGATCGGTGATTTCGTACCGGGTGTTGCGGCCTTCCAGTTTCGCCACGACAATTCCGCAGCCGCGCAGGCAGGTCAGATGGTTGGAGACGTTGGCGCGGCTCAGTCCCAGGGTCTGGGCAAGTTCCGCTGGGTATCCGGGTTCGTGCAGCAAGGACAGGAGGATGCGTGACCGGGTGGGGTCGGCCATGGCGCGGCCAAGCCGGTTCATCGCATCGATCCGCGATTCAATGTTCATCATACGATGTACTATACAGCACTTGATGTACTAGTGGCACCGCCCAAAATCGATCGTTTCTGAGAACCTGAAAAGCGCATTCCGAGCATCAGTTCGAAGTGCGCTTTTTCAATGTTCTTGGATTCCCAAAACCTGGTACCGAAAGTCGACCGGGCTTGAAGGGGCACGGAAGGTTTTTGGGATGTTTAGTGGTCTAACTCTTTAATTCTGCGGTAGAGGGTCGCTCGGGACATTCCCATATCTTTGGCGACTTGGGTGGCTGGATCGCCTGCCTGGATGAGCTTGGCTGCGGTTCGGATCTGGGATTCGGTGAAGGTAGGTCGGCGACCGCCGAGGTCCCCTCCGGCGGTGCGGCGTTTGGTCACAGAGTCGTTGATGCGTTCACGTTTGATCTCCAGCTCCATTTGCGCGAGTGCTGCCATGACAGTGAAGACCATGGCTCCCATGGGTGTCTTGGTATCTACATCGCCGCCGCCGAGGTTTAGCACTCGCAGTCCGATATTCCGTTCGCGCAGTTCTTGGGCGAGTTCGAGCATTTTCTGGGTGGAGCGTCCGAGCCGGTCCAGGGTAGTAATCACCAGGGTGTCGTCTGGGTAGAGTGCTTCGAGGGCTTTATCGAGTCCAGGACGTTTGGCCAGCGCCCCGGAGAGTCCACGGTCGGTGTAGAGGTCATCGCGCCGGATGCCAGCCGCCAATAGGTCTTGGATTTGCCGGTCGGCGTCTTGGACTTTGGTGGATACGCGAGCGTATCCGATCAGCTTGGTCATGGAACCCTTGAAAGTGTCTCGCAACTAATAGTGTCAATATGATTCTACGACATTGGTTGTGACACATAGTTGCGAGAATTTAGAACCGTTGAGTTTTCAAGGATTTTCAGCTGGGGGAGCGGCGCTCGGTGAGACGTCTTGCAACCCATGGGTTGCAAGACGTCTCATCCAGGTGGAAGCCTCTTTTTGGGAAATAGAAGATACGGATACGTTCTAGTTTTGCAGTGGCCTAGTTTCTACTGTTCTGCGTTCGAGAACTAGCGTAGGAGCATCCTCATCGTGCGTGATGGTTGCGTTTTCTTCTAGGCAACAGTCGTTGGGAATGTCTAGAACGCAAGCTAGACCTCCAGGACTGGCGGTGGAATTGTAGAGGAGCCCAATGACAGGTTCGTTATTCGCACGCATGTGAGCTTGCATGAAGAATTCGGTGACTAATTGGGTGGGGATGTAATCAATAGGCTGATCTTCATTATCAATCTTCAGTCCAAGCTGCTCTACAAATTTATGTAGAAAGCGGATTTCACGGCGCAAATGGCCAAGTTGGGGGCAGAAGATCGATGGTTCTGCCGGTAACTTAGTTAGGTCTAGGACCGCTATGTCTTTTTCTAGCCTAAAGCGTCCGAAAGTGACATGATCAGATTCTAGTGGCGTATGAGCTGAGACTTCTTTGATGGCTGTTATCTGATCCTCGGCGCCGTAGAACATCGGAATGCCAGCAGGACTCATCCTGTTAGGCGATTTCGCATATTGACGCGGCGATGTCCCCAACTCACCCGCTGGTACGTCTGTATTAAGTTTTCCCTCGGGGTGGGTTCTGGCTCGCCAAAACGTGGTTCCCCGCTCTAATGTGGAAATCAGGCCTAGCTGGCTATCTACTACTTCGCCGATATGATCCAGGACTTCGGCTGGTGTAATCTCACCTGCAGATGGATATGATTCGGTTTTCCTGCTATCCGCGAGCCAGAAAACATATCGCGTCTTATACTTCACCTGCTCACATAGATTCTCCCATGCGTCAGCCATAGCGATGTCGGGTCCTAGTGAGAAAACGTCTCGTTTGACCCAAATTCTGTCCTGCATCGAATCTCTGAGCGATTCGACGATGTCTTCCCGTGCGAACGAGTCACTGAAATCCCCAATGAGATCCCATGTATCCCATCTCTGGTTATCCGAGATTTGGTATCCGCCTTCTCGGCTATCGTAGGCAACACTTTCATCATCGATGTTGTTGAACTCGTTCTTAATTCCATCTGCAAACATGCCAACAACGAGATCAAATGTGGCTGCGTTTTGCCGTCCGCAGAAGGAACACTCATCTTGTGCGGAAGCAGAGCCGCTCACGGCGTTTTTTAGTGCTCGATCCTCAACGCAGTCGACGCAAATGGATAAGTCTGTTGGTGCCCATCCTTGCTCGTCAATTTCAATTTGTAGTCTTTTAGCCATTCCCATGGACATCATCTTAGAGTTATTGCGATGCGATAACCGCAAGGCTGCAGGGCGTCCATGTGGCTAGTGAGCTCCGGATGGATCTTCCGAGTAGGTCGAGGCACCAGACTATGAGGGTGCCGCCGGGGCGGATCTGGCTCAGGAGCTCATCGAGCTCGGGCCGGGCGCGAATGCGCGGGAGGCGATGCCCCATGTTTAAATGTCTCAATACTCGTGGAATGCAAAACTTTCGATACATAGTTTATAGCACTGTGTTTCGCGACCAATCGAGTTCGAAAATCTGTTGAGTTTTCAACTGTCTATGATTTCTACCAAGTCGGTGGGTCAGTGTGTCGTAAACGACCGTTTTTGGCGTCCGTATAAGGCCCCTTCACCGGGCATTTTCTCGGGCGGGGTATATGGGAATCTGAAATCGTTGAAAACTCGGAGTTTCGAAAACTTAACAAGTCAACGGATCGAGTGTCCCGTATGGCGACCGTCTTACGGGACACCCGAGTTCCTATTCGGAAAACTCTCTGACAGGATGCCGAAACTCGCTTGAGGCGAAATACGACTGTTCGTCACGAGATGTGTTCCTCACGGAATGCTGTCTGGGGTTGCTCAGCTGGAAATTGAATCGGCTTCCGCAATGTCGGCTAGAGCCGAATCCTCCACGCTCAACATCACACTGCTATCCCGACGGTTGAAGAGGTGTGTAATAATTGTCCGGCCGTTTGCTTCCCAGATGCAGGGTGGCGTCTCTTCGTTGTCCCACGGATGATCCGGTTTTCCAAAGAGTTCGGTGAGTTCCATCCGCAGTTTGTTGTATCCGCTTTGAGCAGCTGGATCCTCGGAGTCTTGAGTGCCGTAGAGGTGGACGGACACACCTAGGAACTCCTTGTTATAGGTGTCCCACGAGCTAGGTGCTTGTCCGCCGAGGCCTATATCCAGCTCAGTCATCTGGTGGGGCGATTCTTCGTTCTCCAGCTTGTACTGGCTCCCTGATTTGAATCCAAGGTGCGCGAATAGATTTTCACGTTCTTCATCGGACTGGGGCCAAGGCTCGTCGACCAATTTCTTGACGAGTTCCACCACGGTGTAAGACGCGGGATTCAATTCCAATACAGGTTCAGTCTCGGACATAGTGCGAGCTTACCTGGCAAGAATTGAGACATAGACCTTATGGGTTCGTCTTATGGGAATGGAACAGCTGTTCCCGAAGCAAATCTAGTGGGTGGCTCTAAGATGATCACATGATGACAGTTATTTCAGCCCCAGGTGATCTCGTTGTCGCAACCAATGATGGCGTGGACGTACGGTTTGCCGGCATCGAGTCGATTGCCGATGTTCCGATCGACTCCGCCGGATGGCTGGGAAGTGAAGGCATCAAAATCTACTTCCAAGGAATTCGCAGCCACGAGACCTGGCAACGCGACGTTCGCTACGAAGAGCAACTGACGCAATGGGCTGACATGAGAAAGCGTAAGGGGGAGGAAGCAGCGGGCGACGCACCTTCAATGCCCGGCCAGCTCATTCTTGGACCGGTTGGAGCTGTCATCTCGGACGACGTGGGAACCAATTATCGGTTGACATCCGGACAGGTCGCCGGGAGCGCGACAGAGTGGGAGTCCACCTGGGTATATCTTCCTAACCCGCCGAGAGCAGCCCGATTCTTAACACTTGAATTCACAGTTGACGATGAACCGACCGGTAAGACATGCACAGTGCGACTGGACTGACTCCGAAATTTCCCGTTTAGCGTTCCTTCTACGGGCATGCCCTAGTCGATCTATATTGGTATGCCTCAGTCCAGCGGATGGATGGATGAATTTACGCGTTTTTATCGTGTGACTCAATGTTTTCTCGAGACGAGCCCGCGCTACTTAAGCCGTTCGTAGGTGGCTTGAATTTTGTTGTACTCATTGATCGCAGTGATTTTCTGCATGTCCTCACCCGTGCCGTGAAGAATGCTTGAAGCAATCATGCCTAATGCAACTTTGTCGTAGGCTCCACCTTTAGTTCGCACGACTAGCTCGCCTTCAGCCGGGGACTCCCATGAATCGACGTAGAATGTCGGACCACTGAGCGCACTGATATTCCTGGCTCCATTCGCTCCGAGCCACTCATTGATTTTTGTATCCGCCCATTCTTGGCCGCCGTCAGTGCCATGTGCAAGTTCCTCTGCTGGGACAACTGATGGGCCGGGCGCGACTTCGTAAGCAGTACATCCAGAGAGCGCGAGAGCCATAATCAGGGTGGAACTCGTGACATTTTTCTTCATGGGTCCCTCTAATACGACGATGTCGAATAGCTAATTGATGAGTTGAGGATGAATTCAGCGATTGCAGCGCCTCCTCAGGCAATAGTAGCGAGTTGCCAGTTCACGTTCACCTGTGGAACAAGGATGCTAGATTCGCTCCAACAGGGACTGGCTCTTCCCGATAATGAAAAGTAGGCTGAATTCGCCAGAGCCGTTTTGAATCAGCTCGAATAACGGGAGGAATGCTAGAAAAAGTATTTCCTGTTCAAGGCGATATTCTGGATATTCGTCAGCTCTATGCGCGTAGCAGTTTGCATACGACGCAGTGAATTACATTTTGTAGGCCCAACTCTGGGCATAAGTAACGTAGTACGCCTTGTTGGAAAGCTGCAGCGATTGAGAAACGGAAGAGAACGATGAGGCAGAACATGATGCGCAAACCGATAGTAGCCTTACTTCTTGCGTCAGTTCTACTGCTTGCCAGTTGTACTAGCCCGCTGATTGAATCTGGCACAGATATGAATTCAAAGGTGTCAAAATCGATCGACGGGTACGAACTCATCACTGCGGAACGAGCGGCAGAGACCGGGTTCTGCACAGGCAACCCTTCAGACGAGCAGATGTCCACAGAGACCGAACACATCGGGACCTTTCTCTATCTGGAATCGGGGCACCAGCTTTCTGCGACTGGAGGCGAATGCAACAATAGAGATTTGGCGCTTACGCTTGCTGATGGTGTCGTGCAGCTTTTCTTCATCTCCTATGACGCCGTCGAAGATAGCAGTGGTGAAAGGATGGCTGGTCTCTTCGGTGAATCATGCGAAACGCTCGAAGCCTACGAAGAGCTCATGAGTTGTCGATACATCGTAGAAAACACAAATATCTCCGTCGTTGCTCGGCAGAACATTCCCGAAGAGGAGTTCAGAGACAAGTACCAGTCACTTGCCAGAAAGTTCGCTGAACAGTCCGATTTCCATCCAGAAGCTTGATACTTTGAACCGTGGGAACAACTTGCGGATTGCTAGCCTTTTGTGCACGTTAGCGGTCTACTGCAGTGTTGCCCCTCTGTCACGAAGATGAGCTGTAAAATCAATAGTCCATCTTGGCGTGATTCTCGTCGGATGCGTTGAGATTCGGGCCTGAGAGCTGCGATGACGCAGCCAGAACTGCGGAATTGCAAGTCCGCAACACGTCCCCTGCATGCCGGAGCCGGGAAGAAACTCCAGTGAAACAACCTATGCTGTAAAAATGAAATATTATGGCAGAACGATAAAAACTATCTTGGTGATAGTTGCAACGTCTGCGTTCCTTGCGCTCGGTGTGGGCTTCTCAATCCATCTTGGGCTGAATCACTTCATCGTTTCGTGGGCGGAAGCCAGAGACGTTAGTCGTACTGCGGAACCGGGGAAAGAGAAGGCCGACTATATTGCTTCTGAGATAGAGAAAATTGCCGCAGTGGAATCCGCGGTTGTACTGGAGTCTAATTTTAATGGGGCACGGATCGAGGTGAGGGTCGGTGCATTCTCACCTGGGCGGCCGGTGCATGAACAGATCCAGGAAGCTTGTAGAGAAGCCATGCGTCAGGGCTTTAATTTTGAGCCTTACGAAATCGTCTGTGAAATCAGGTAATCGCATAGAGATGTGCTTTCCGGTTTGCACCCTGGCGTTGTCACGAACTGACGAGTTAATAGGTTTTGAGATCGCGACTTACTTCGGTGTCCCGTAGAACGTTCCCCTTGCGGGCGGCAGTGCTGTGGACTATGGACAGAAATGCTGAGGACTTCGGAAACTGACAGGATCGGCGGTTTTTCAATGTTCTTGTTTTCCCGAAACTGCTTCCCGAAATAGATTCTTCCCAGAAAGTTTTTTTATCGTTTATGGGAACACTCATTGAGTGCCGGCTAATTGGCGGGAGCTGTTTCCACTTCTGCTTGGTCTATCCAGCGGGCTAGCAGGCTGAATGCTGCGAGCTGTTCGAGGGCTAGCTGCTGTTGCCCGCCATGGTTTTCCTGCGGTTTGTGCATGCCTGGGTTGCGGATGCCCGCATAGAGCCCTTCGGCGAATGCACGCGCGCCCTGGTGCAGGTTCGCATATGTGTCCCCACCGTCATTTTTGGCGAGTCGAAGTCTTGGCGCGCCTGGCTTGGCCGGGTTGGTGCTGAATGCGTCGTTGAAGAGCTTTCGCTCCGAAAGATCCATGCGTCCAAGCTTCTGCTGTGCTTCGTGATTGATAGTTTTAGCTGCCTCCATCACAGCCTCGTGGTAGTGCCCGCTATTCCACAAAGATTTGCTTCGTTCCCAGGCCCAAGGATGCAAATTTGAGGCATCCATGTCTGGTGCATCAGTTCCCAGGTGTTTACTGAGTTCTTCGCCTCGCTGAATAAGTACTTGTGAGCCACAACGATAAGTGGCCTGTTTTTCACAGTGCTTAGTGGCGGTGTTTTCTGGCCTTGGCTGTTGCATCTTCGGGCCGATGGATCAAGCACCCACATTGACTGCTGTCGCTCGGTGCGCGGCGTCTGATTAGTGAACAGGGGTGCTGATCGCTACGGCCCGCTTGGCGGCAGGGAGTGATTCCTCGGCGGTTGCGGAACCGCCGCACTGCCGAAGTTCGCGCAGTGGTCCTGCCGGACTCCATGGGTGGTCTCGGGGAGAGCTATCGCTGGATGGCTGGGGCTAGGCCAGGGAGAGGAAGAGTTTTTCCATGTCGGCACGGTCGGCTGTGGGGTCCTCGCTTTTCAGGCACTGCTCGAGCCCGGTGGCGATAATGGAGAACCCGGCACGGTCTATGGCCTTGGAGGCGGCGGAAAGCTGGGTGACCACCGCGCGGCAGTCGCCGCCTTCCTCCAGCATGCGGATCACGGCGTTAAGCTGGCCCTGGGCGCGCTTGAGCCTGTTGATGGCCGGTTTCATGGTGTCCGCTTCAAGTTCCATGGTGGGTCCCTTCAAGGTGTTGATTTCTTCAATGGTATACCCCCGGGGGTTTCCTTAGCGTATCAATGGCAGTGATTCTCGATACCCCCATGGGTATATGCCATACTCGAATACAGAGGGGGCGGCCAAGCCTCCATCAACAACCCCAGACGCAAGGAGTCACCATATGTGCCGTGCGACCAAATGCCGTAAGTGTCAGAAAACCACCTGGGCCGGATGTGGCCAGCATGTCAAGCAGGTCATGGCCCACGTGCCGCGGAGCGAGCGCTGCTCCTGCGATCCAAATGCCCCGAAGGAGTCCAGCAAGAAAGGCGGCTTCTTCGCGCGCCTCTTGGGCCGCTAGGCCCAGCCTCGCATGCGCCTGCGGCGATCGGCACCATTCCCGATGGTGTCGATCGCCGCTTTTTTGTGCATCCGTGAACGACTTGACGTATACCCCAGGGGGTATTATTGTTGCCTGTGAACCGGATACCCCCAGGGGTATGAAGGGTAAACTGACCAACCACAAGGAGAACCAATGCTTCTCGAACGAATCTATGACGAGGACCTGGCACAGGCCAGCTACTTCATCGGCTGCCAGGCCAAGGGCGAGGCCCTCGTGGTGGACGCCCGGCGCGACATCCAGGTGTACCGGGACCTTGCCGCAAAAAACGGCATGAAGATCACCGCCGTCACCGAGACCCACATCCACGCCGACTACCTCTCCGGCACCCGGGAGCTGGCCGCCGCCACCGACGCGGAGATTTACGTTTCGGGCGAGGGCGGGCCGGACTGGCAATACGAATTCGAAGCCGAACGCCTCTTTGACCAGTCCACCATCACGCTGGGAAACATCACCGTCACCGCCCTGCACACCCCGGGGCACACCCCCGAACACCTCTCCTTCCTGGTCACCGACGGCGCCTTCAGTGACAAGCCGGGCTTCCTGCTCTCGGGCGACTTCGTCTTCTCCGGGGACCTGGGCCGCCCGGACCTGCTCGACGAGGCCGCCGGCGGTACCGACACCCGTTTCGCCGGGGCCCACGACCTCTTCGTCTCGCTGAAGAACAAGTTCCTGACCCTGCCTGACTACGTCCAGGTCTACCCGGGCCACGGCGCCGGCAGCGCTTGCGGCAAGGCCTTGGGCGCCATCCCGTCCTCCACCGTCGGGTATGAGCGCAACTTCGCGTGGTGGGGTCCCTACCTAGAGGCAAACGACGAGGCTGGATTCGTCGAGGCCCTGCTTGACGGGCAGCCCGACGCCCACGCCTACTTCGGACGCATGAAGCGCGAAAACCGCCAGGGTCCGGCCGTCCTGGGCGAACGCGCACCGCTGGCCCAGCTGGCCATCGAGGACGTTGCCACCGCCCTGGCCGCGAACGAAATCGGCATTGTCGACACCCGCCACCACACCGAGGTCCACGAGGGAACCGTCGCAGGGGCACTGAACATTCCCGCCGGCACCAAGGCGGCAAGCTACGGTGCCTGGGCCGTGGACCCGGAAACGGACCAGCGACCGCTGGTGCTCTTGGCTCCCAACAGCGAAACGGCCACCGAGATGTGGGACCACCTCATCCGCGTGGGCATCGACCGCGTCGCCGGATACATCACTTCCCTGGACGGCCTGCCGGTCTACGTGCCCCGCACGATCTCCCCGGCCGACCTGGCAGGGTTCGATGCGGCCATGGTCTTGGATGTGCGCAACAAGACCGAGCACACTGCCGGACACGTGCCCGGCTCCGAACAGCTCAACGCCGGACGGGTGCTCTGGAACACCGACAAGCTTCCGTCCGACGGCGTGATCGTGAGCTTCTGCCAGTCCGGGGTGCGCAACTCCGTGGCCGCCTCCGCCCTGCGCCGGGCCGGGTTCGACGTCGTTGAACTCGAGGGCAGCTACGCCGGATGGGCCGACTGGAAGCAAATGCAGAACGCCTAGGTTCTCCACTGCCCATCCCTCAACAATAAATTCTACGTATTCCCGGTCCCGCATCCCCCTTTCCGGATGCGGGACCGGCCGGGCGCCATGCCCGGCAGAAAGGCCCACACCCCCATGAACACCATCCCCCAGGCCACCAGCCCCGAAGAGCTCAAGGACTGGATCGATACCGGCACCGACGTCGTGGTGCTGGACGTGCGTTCCGCCGCCGAATTCGAATCCCTGCATATCAAGGGCTCCTACAACGTCCCCCTCCCGTTGCTGGCAGAACACACCGAGGAACTCGCCTCGAAACTCGACACCAAGGTGGTGCTGGTCTGCCAATCCGGCGTGCGCGCCACCGAAGCCAAGACACACCTCGCGGCAGTCGGATTCGGCAACGCCCATGTCCTGTCCGGCGGCGTCCCCGCTTACAAGCAGGCCGGTGGCGGGACCGTCGAGGGTTCCAAGCGCTGGGACCTGGAACGCCAGGTGCGCATGGCCGCCGGTTCCCTCGTGGTGGCCGGGCTGGTGGGTGGGAAGTTCCTCTCCCCGCAGCTGCGCACCGTCGCCGGTGCCATCGGCGCGGGCCTGACCTTCTCCGCGGCCACCAACACCTGCGCCATGGGCAAGGCCCTGGCCAAGATGCCGTGGAACAAGACCGGCAACGAACCGACCCGTGCATCGGTCCTCGCCCAGCTTCCGCCCAAGAAGTCCTAGCGCACACCCGGTTGGCCCGCCGCCAACCGGATTCCTCCCGGTTTCCGGGCCCGGGTCGCGTTGATCCGGGCCCGGAAAGCACCCACATACCGCTTGAACACGCCCCCGAAGGAGCAGACCATGCCCGAAATCACCATCACCGACACCGACCAGCGACGTGCCACGGACCAGGTCCTTGACGTCCGCGAAGACTTCGAAGTCGCCGAGGGAATGATCCCCGGCGCCATCCACATCCACATGGGAGAGCTCAACACCCGCCTGGGGGAGATCGACCGGACCCGCCCCGTCATCGTCATCTGCCGCAGCGGCAACCGCAGCGCCCGCGTCGCCGACGCCCTCACCGGCGCCGGATTCACCGCCGACACCATGGCCGGCGGCATGACCGCCTGGCAACGTGCCGGCCTGCCCGTCACCTAAAGCCATACCCCGGCGCCAACCCCACCCGCGTCCCCTGCCCTTCCTTCCCAGACAAGGCCCCCTCCATGACCCTCACCCTCGCACTCACCCTCCTGCTCTCGGTGCTGATCGGGATCTCCCTCGGCCTGCTCGGCGGGGGCGGGTCCATCCTCACCGTCCCGATCCTCACCTACGTCGCCGGCATGAACCCCAAGGAAGCCATCGCCGCCTCGCTCTTCGTCGTCGGCGCGACCTCCGCCGTCAGCGCCGTGACCCACGCCCGCAAGAAACGTGTGCAATGGCGCACCGGACTCGTCTTCGGCGCCGCCGGCATGGCAGGGGCCTTCGGCGGCGGCCTCCTGGGGGGCCATATTCCCGGAACGATCCTCATGATCGCCTTCGCCCTCATGATGGTCGCCACCTCCCTGGCCATGATCCGCGGCCGTAAGAACCCCGCAGGCGCACCCCACCAGGGGGATCTGCCGGTGCCCAAGGTCATCATCGAGGGCCTGGTCGTCGGCTTGGTCACCGGGCTCGTCGGTGCCGGCGGCGGCTTCCTCGTCGTTCCGGCACTCGCCCTGCTTGGCGGCCTGTCCATGCCCGTCGCCGTCGGCACCTCGCTGGTGGTTATCGCCATGAAGTCCTTCGCCGGACTCGGCGGCTACCTCACCACCGTCACCCTGGACTGGACACTTGTCGGCGGAGTCACAGCCGCCGCGATCCTCGGCTCCTTCCTCGGCGCACGCCTGGCCGGACGCATCCCCGAAGCGGCCCTGCGCAAGGGCTTTGGCTTCTTCGTCCTGGCCATGGGCGTCTTCGTCCTCGTCCAGGAACTACCCTCCCCCGCCAACCTCATCCTGGGCCTCGCGGCCACCGCAATCGCCGCGGCCGCGGCCCTGTGCTGGTTTGCCATCCCCGCATGCCCCCTGCGACGCAAGTCCCTGGGTTCACCCGCCACCACCACGGCAACCGAAGCCCGCTAGCCCCGGCTCCCCTCCGTGTTGCCCCTCCAGCCTCGGCACTCCAGGAGTCCGCGCATGAAACCGTCCACCACCAAGATCCTCCCTGTCCTGGGTTTGCGCGCCAACGCGGCCCAGTTCGCGTTGCTTGTCGCGGTCAACGCACTCGTCGGCGGGATGGTCGGGCAACAGCAAACCGTCCTTCCGCTGCTGGCCCACGCGGAGTTCGGCCTGAGCGGATACACGTTCCTCTTCGCCTACGTGGCGGCCTTCGGGATCGCCAAGGCGACCTCCAACTGGTTCGCCGGGACCCTCTCGGACCGCTACGGACGCACCCCCGTGCTGCTGGCCGGGTGGCTCTTCGCCATCCCGGTGCCGCTCATGCTCATTTTCGCCCCGGACTGGAGCTGGGTCGTCGCCGCGAACGTTCTGCTGGGCATCAACCAAGGCCTGACCTGGTCGACCACCGTCATCATGAAGATCGATCTGGTAGGCCCGGCCCAGCGCGGCCTGGCCATGGGACTGAACGAGGCCGCGGGCTACGGTGCCGTGGCCGCCACGTCCCTGCTGGCCGGATACCTCGCCGAACAGTACGGGCTGCGTCCGGCGCCCTTCCTCTTGGGAATCGCCTACACCGCCTTGGCACTGCTGCTGTCGGGCCTTTTCGTCCGGGAGACCCACCCACATGCCCTCCTGGATGCCGGAAACATGGCTGCCCGGGGCGCCTCCGCCCGGCATGGCCTGGACGCCAACCTAGCCAACGGCCAAATCTTTTCCCTGACCAGCTTCCGGGAACCGGCCTTGTCCTCGGCGAGCCTGGCCGGCCTGGTGAACAACCTGAACTTCGGACTCTCCTGGGGCCTGTTCCCCCTCCTGTTCGCCACCGCGGATCTCAGCATGGGCCAGATCGGCCTGCTTTTCGCCCTGTATCCCGGGGTCTGGGGCATAGGCCAAATGGCGACCGGTGCTCTCTCGGACCGGATCGGACGCAAACACCTCATCACCACCGGCATGTTGGTCCAGGCCGGAGCCCTTGCGATCATCGCGCTCGGGGACGGCTTTGGTGCCTGGGCCTCGGGAACCGTATTGCTCGGCGCGGGAACCGCCATGGTCTACCCCACGCTGCTGGCCTCCGTGGGCGACGTCGCCCATCCCGCTTGGAGGGGACGCGCGGTGGGCGTCTACCGGGTCTGGCGCGACCTCGGATATGCCGTCGGTGCCATCATTGGCGGGATCGTCGCCGACCTGTTCGGGCTCAACGCCGGCGTCTGGATGGCCGCGGCACTCAGTGCAGCCGCAGGGCTGATCGTCGCGATCCGCATGTATGAAACGCACCCACCGCATCCCCGGCCGACCCCTGGGGGCAATGCCCTGGCAACACTTCCGCGCGACCACACCAACCCGTAGCATGGCCACAGAACCGAGGTCCCATGCCGTGGCGGAGCACGCAGTCGCGCTCGGCACGCCTCCACACCACGACCCGAGGAGAACCGCCATGACCTACACCCACGCCATCACCGTCCCGCTGTCATGGCAAGACGCCGTCGAACGGACACGCGGCGCCCTGGCAGAACAGGGTTTCGGTGTCCTGACGGAAATCGATGTGAAGGCGACCTTCACCCAAAAGCTGGGCCAGGAGGCCGGGGTCTCCGTGGGGGACTACATCATCCTCGGGGCCTGCAACCCGCAACTGGCCCAACGCGGCATCACCGCCGAACCGCAGCTGGGCGCACTGCTCCCGTGCAACGTCGTCGTACGTCGCGCTCCCGCCGCCACGGAAACCACCATCGAGGCCATCGACCCGCAAACCATGGTCAAGCTCAGCCAGAGCGACGCGACACGCGAGGTCGCCAACGAAGCCGACGCCAGGCTTCAGGCGGCATTGAAGGAAATCTCCGGAACAGTAGGTACCTAGGTTCTCACCTCATTGGCACAGGTCGCTCGCACGATTCCCACATCGCTAACGGGCACCGATTCCTGCGCGGAGCTCCATGCGGAGCCAGGTACCTCAGGAATCGGCCCATGAACCGTCCGGTTCCGGACAGTGTTAAGGGCACCAAACGCGCCGACCACCACCCGCCAAGTCAGCAAAGAGTGATGGGCGTTGCAGCCACGGACAACAGTTATTGAGCGGATAAGCCGGGAAACCACCGTCTTGAAAACCTAAAGATTATTGAGACACTCTCCTCAGCCCGGCCATGCCGTCTCAATATTCCGTAACGGCAAGGAGTCCAACCGTCTTATAAAGTCGTCCCAACGTAAAACGTCTTACCTGCTTGCCGTGCAGGGGTTTTTGAGCCACACTGGGGCAGGTGAGACATTTGGGATACACGCGCGTGAGCACTTCGAGCCAAGACGCGGCCTTGCAGCTCGATGCCCTGGTTGCTTTAGGGGTGCAGAAGCGCGACGTGTTCGCCGACGTGACTTCCGGCAGCCGCAGCGCGATCGATCGGCCCGGGATGAAGAAGCTGCTGGACTATGCCGAAGCCGGCGACACCGTCGTGGTGTGGCGGGTTGACCGGCTGGGTCGCTCCCTGATCGATGTCTTGAATACCGTGAACCTTTTGCGGGAGCGCGGGATTAATGTCCGCTCCATTTCCGATGGCATCGACCCGGCCACATCGACCGGTCGGATGATGCTGAACATGCTTGCTTCGTTGGCCGAATACGAGCGCGAATTGATCGTTGAACGAGTCAACGCCGGCATTGCCGCCGCCCGGCAATCCGGAACCCGTTTCGGCCGGCCGGTCTCGGACCCGGCGGTGATTGCCGACAAGCTCGCGATCGCCAAAGATGCCCGCACCAGGGGACGCACCGCCGAAGACGCAGCACGCCTGGTTGGCTGGAGCCGCGCAACGTTCTACCGCCACTTGGGCCAAGAGCCCGCATCTTCCAAGAGTCTGTGATCGGCCGTGTCCCTGCGAAGCGAAACGCGCAGGGACGTACCGCTGGGGCAAGACCAGATTGGCAGCAGTACCGAGAAAGCAGGAACTCCTCGTGACTACCTGGCTAAGGCAACAGCACGTTGGGAAATACTGCGTCAACACGTCGAAGACGGAGTGCCGTTGACGGTTCTGGCAGGGGAACACCATATCGGCCTGAGGACACTGCAGCGATGGCACCAGAGCTTCAAGCTCCACGGGAAGCCTGGTCTGGAACCGGTGGCACCGGGCAAACGCGGACGCCGGATGCCCAGCGAATTCGTGAACCTGGTCGAAGGCCTCGCCTTAGCTAAACCGCCCAGGACTACGGCAGCCATCCACGAACAAGTCAACAAGGTAGCGCTCCACCAAGGATGGGCACCGGTTTCCTACTCCACCGTCCGCTCGATCGTCGGCGCGATAGATCCGGGGATGATGACGCTGGCGCAGCAAGGTACGGCGGTGTACCGCGATAAATATGAATTGGTCTAGCGCCGCCGCGCCGAACGTCCGAACGCGGTGTGGCAGGCCGATCATACCGAGCTCGACATCCTGGTTTTTGACGCTGGCCACCAGCCGGTCCGACCGTGGCTCACCACGATCATGGATGATTACTCGCGAGCCCTGTGCGGGTACATGATCTTCACCGGTGCTCCCTCATCCTTGAATACGGCATTGGCGTTGCGTGAGGCGATCTGGCCCAAAAAGACAGCAGATTGGGCGATGTGCGGAATCCCTGATGTGCTCTATGTAGACCACGGAACCGATTTCACGAGCCACCACTTGGCGCAGGCCGCCAGAGACCTGCACTTCGAGATCATTTTCTCCGCTGTGGCCCGGCCGCAGGGCAGGGGAAAGATTGAACGATTCTTCGGCACCCTCAACACCGAACTCTTAGCCCGGCTGCCCGGCTACTTGCACAATGTGCGCAACCCCAAGCCGGGGCTGTCCATCGGTGAACTGGACATGGCGCTGGGTGAGTTCATTGGGCAGAACTACCACCAGCGCGAGCACCAAGAGATCAAGGAAACGCCTCAAACAGCGTGGCAGGGCAACGGTTGGTTACCGCGTCTGCCTGAAACCATCGATGAACTGAACCTGCTGCTGCTCACGGTCGCCAAGCCACGGATCGTCCACCGCGATGGCGTGCATTTCCAAGGGCTACGCTACATTTCCCCGTTGCTGGCTGCCTACGTCGGAGAATCCGTCATTCTCCGCTATGACCCGCGGGACGTTGCCGAGATCCAGGTCTTTCACCGTGGCCAGCACATCTGCAAAGCCGTGGATCCCGCGCATGAACGAGCCACAGTGACGTTCAAGGACATCCAGAAGGCACGCTCCGCACGCAAGCGTCAATTGCGCGGACAAATCAATGAACGAATCGCCACCGTCGCGGAATTTCTACCGGCCGGGCAACCAACCACGGAGGCACCCCAGCCTGATCCGGCGGTCCACCGAACCAAGAAAACGAAGCTGCGCACTTACGCGGAGGACGAGTAATGGGACCAACAACTTTTATCGCAACGAAGGAGCACCGCCGCTTCACTGAGTTCGCCAATGCGGTGCGTCGGCAGCGGACTATCGGGGTCTGCTATGGACAAGCTGGAATTGGCAAAACCCTATCGGCTAAACGTTATGCCAACTGGAGCCCGAAAGCCGAGGCGTTAATAGAGGAATGGGGCCGACGGGAGGACAGTGACCTCCAGATCTACAAGGATCTGGCCAAAACGCGGACCGTCTTCTTCACCCCAGGGGTTCTGACGACGCCTAAGCAAATCAAGGATGAACTCTCTCTGGTCACCACCCAGACCTCGATCTGTATCCATCAACATCTCGATACTTTAGGTGCCACGACGGGCCCGATGAATCAAGACAAGCATGTTGAGCTGATCATCGTCGACGAGTCGAAGCGACTCAACGCCACTGCCTTAGAAGTGCTACGAGATAGGTATGACAGGAACAATATCGCGCTGATGCTGATTGGGATGCCTGGCATCGAAAAGCAGTTCAGTCGATACCCTCAGCTCTATAGCCGTGTTGGTTTTGCTCACGAGTACCGTCCGCTTGCTCAGGATGAACTGCATTTCGTTCTGCAACGAAAGTGGCGTGCCCTCGGAAAAACTCTGGACTTGGAGGACTTCACCGATACGCAAGCTGTCGCGGCGATCGCCCGTATCACGCGCGGTAATTTCCGGCTGATCGATCGACTCTTCACACAAATGCAGCGAGTCATGAAAATCAATGAGCTGGACACGATTACCGATGATGTTGTTGAAGCTGCGCGATCCACGCTAGTGATCGGAATCAGTTGAACCGCCAATATTAGGTGCGCAGAAACCGCCAAACGAAGTTAACAATCACAAATGATGAGCTTTGACCTCGGCCAGCTACGGTGCAGGTTCCACGCGGTGATTGCGGGCCCGGAAATATCGCGTCGACCGTGTATCAGGGTTCCGGGTAGGTGCTCAATGCGCCCCATGCGTTCTAGCAACTGTGAATCTGTTCGGCCCAAATGCGTCCAATAGTGCGTGGTGAGTCGGGCAAAGGCGATTCGAAATGCTTCGTCCTCCCAGCGAGGATCGCGTGCAAATCCGCCGGCGCCAAGCGAGATGTGGGTGTCTTCCCAATGCGCCCATTCCTGCGAAGCATCCGCCCGGGTCTTCGAATCTGCGCTATTCAGCAGCCGGGCATAGGCCTCGACTATTCTCCCTTCTCCGCGTCTATATCCGACTCCGCCGTGCTCGGCGTACGAGGCGAATCTGTCCCATGCCTCGGGAAAAATCGAGCCGACTCCTTCGGTGATCCAATCGATTTCTCTTCTGCTAGTGGTGGTCACCGCGAACAGAACCATTCCAAGGACGCGTGCGGGGCGGGCCTGGGCGTACGCGAGCGCGAGCGTTGATCCCCAAGACACCCCATTGAGTATCCACGCGTTAATGCCTCGTGCCTCGCGCAGCGCCTCAATATCTTCAATGAGGTGGGCACTCGTATTATGCAGAAGCGACGTGTCCGGGTTCGAGGCATGCGGTGTCGAACGTCCGCAGCCTCGCTGCTCAAACCCGATAACACGGGTGTGTTTCAGGTCGAATCTGTGCCGATAGCCACTCGCGCCTAGGGTCCCGCCCGGTCCACCGTGGAGATATAGCGCCGGCACGCCGTCGGCTGCGCCCCATTCTTCCCAATAGATGCTTTGGCCGTCTCCAACGTCAAGCATTCCCCTCTTGCGTGCAAGCTCGTTTGCCACTTGCTAAACCTCTTTCGATTTCTTGGGAAAACGGCCCTTATGCTGTTTCCCCTAGGAGCAAATTGCGGAATCCGCCCCACACGCGGCAATACAGTGAAGGCCATTTTATTCGGCGGCTTTCCAGTGCTAGCCGGTCCGCGTCGATTAGCGGACAGCCAGGAGCGAGCCGTGAGTTCGTGCTTGGCCTTCGTTCCGCGATTCGGATTGGGTCACGGTGAATCCCGCTGCCTCGACATGTGAAGCCAGGAGATCCAAGGGCCAGTAGTAGGCGGTGGCAACCGCATGGTCGAAGGGTTCGAGGGTGGGGCCGGTGAAGAACCCCAAGGCAAGGCCGCCACCGGGGCGAATGCAGCGAGCGAACTCTGCGAGCGCCTCACCGATTAGTTCGGGAATGGTGTGAATCAGTGAATACCAGGCAAGCACGCCGCCCAATGCTTCGGAGCCAACCTGCAAGCTTTCTGCCCGGCCACGTCGGTACCGTTCTTGGGGGTAGCTCCTTTGAGCGATTTTAATGAACTCGGGAACGGGATCTACACCCTCTACGGCAATCCCCAAGGTACTCAAATGATGTGTCCATTGTCCCGGACCGCAGCCGACGTCAAGCACCGTGCCCTTGATACTGCGCGCCCACGTTTCGACAAAAGCCACATCGGCCGCGGCAGCATGTTCAATGCTGCCGACCGCATCCACATACTGGCTTGCCTTGGCTCCATATGAGGACCTGACGGATTCAAAAGTCATAACGCCACTCTAGATGTTTTGGATCTGAGGGCACCCAATGCCGTCGCCTCAGAGCCTTCCCCCCTAATATTCCGTTCCGTGATCGTTTCCGAGATCCGGGTGTGGGCGTTCGAGACGATGGCAAGATATTCGGCATCTTAGGACATATCCGTTAACACTGATCACCGATCCGCCGAATATTGCCTTCACCTAAATGGAAGATTTCGTCATGATTGTCTCTGAAGTTCGGCTTCTATGTGCGCCCCACCCCCATGAGCGCACAATAGACATGTAGAGTTTTTCCTAGTCGGTGACGTTGCTGCGAAGCGCTCGCCATCCGAGAAATTTTCATTTGAAGCGTTGTGCCAGGGCGTTGGATAATCTCCAGAACGTCTGGCCTTAAACAGAACCCTCAGAAGGAGACCAGCGTGAAAATCGCCGTCCTGACCAAACAGGTACCTGATACATGGTCGAGCCGTCGCTTGGACCTGCAAACCGGAATGCTCGACCGCGCAGCGGCAGACCTGGTCGCCGATGAGATCTGCGAACGCGCCTGCGAGGTCGCACTCCAAGCGGAAAAGTCATTGGGCGAGGTTGAGGTCATTGCCGTCTCCATGGGAGATGAGAAGGCAGTGCTTGCACTGCGCCGGCTGCTCTCCATGGGCGCGCATTCGGCGGTGCATATCTCCGACCCGGCGCTGGCTGGGTCGGATATGATCTCCACCGCCCGGGTGCTCGCGGCGGCTCTTGCGAAACTCGACGTCGATCTGATTCTTGCAGGCAACGAATCGACCGACGGCAAGGGTGGCATGGTGCCAGCAATGATCGCCGAACTCCTTGACCGTCCACTGCTGCCCTACGCCGACGAATTGGAAATCAGCGCAAGCGAAGTGACCGGAACCAGCCAGCTGGGCGAAACCACCATGAATTTGAGCGTGCAGCTACCCGCCGTTGTCTCGGTGACGGAGAAGTCCGCCGAGCCACGCTTCCCGAACTTCAAGGGAATCCGTGCGGCGAAGACCAAGCCATTGGAAACGTGGACCCTGGCCGACCTCGGCATCGAGGCAGGACCCGAGGCGGCCCACTTCCGTTCGGTGATGGTCTCTGCGGAGGACCGCCCCGAGCGAGTCGCCGGACCAAAGATTACCGATGACGGAACGGCAGCCACCCAGCTGGCCGACTTCCTGGCCGAGAAGCACTTTATCTAATTCAGCTCGGGTCTTTCCACAATCTTCATCCCCACGATTTGTCCTTGCTCAGGAGGATTTTCCCATGGTTCAAACCACCCACAGCGTGCTCGTCCATGTCCAGGTATCGCCGGACGGCTCCCCGCAGAACACCACCGCAGGCTTGCTTGGAACGGCCGCCCAGTTCGGTACCCCGGTCGCCGTTGCCGTCTGCGCCGCGGGCCAAGAGCAGCAGCTTGCGGCCAAGCTCGGTGAACTCGGCGCCGCCGAAGTTCACCTGCTGCCTACCGACCTTGACGCTTTGGCTCTTGGCTCGGCCGATGTGGCGGCGCTCGCCTCGGCCACCAGCACCGTGGCTCCGGCCGCGGTGCTGCTCTCCAATACGGCCTCCGGCCGCACCATTGCCGGTCGTTTGGCCATTCGGGTTGAGGGTGCCGTCTGCGTTGACGCGGTGGGCATGCGCTGGGCCGAGGACGAGCCGATCGCCATGCACTCGATTTTCGGCGGAGACGTCACCTCAGAATCCACCGTCGAGGGCGGACCGCGCATCTTCACGATTCGCCCCGGCGCCGTAGATGCCCGAGCCGAGTCCGTCGCGGCACCGCAGCTGACCATCATCGAGCCTTCGGCTCTGCCCAAGGTATCCAAGGGCGCCCAAATCCGCTCGGTCGAAGCGATGCAAAGCGATGCCTCCCGTCCGGATCTGCGCAGCGCCAAGATCGTCGTGTCCGGCGGACGCGGAGTGGGCTCGGCGGAAAAATTCGAGATCGTCGAGCAGCTGGCCGATCACTTCGGCGCGGCGATTGGCGCCTCGCGTGCCGCGGTGGATTCAGGCTTTGTCTCACCGAAGCTGCAGGTGGGCCAGACCGGTGTCATCGTCTCCCCGGACCTGTACATTGCCTTGGGCATCTCCGGGGCGATTCAGCACCGTGCGGGTATGCAGACCGCCAAGACGATCGTAGCCATCGATAAGGATGAGAATGCGCCGATCTTCGACCACGCAGACTTCGGCATCGTTGGCGACTTGTTTACCGTAGTCCCGAAACTGCTCGAGGAAATCCGCACCCGCCAAGGGTAATCACGGCATTCTCCACTCAGGTAGGTTCCGGCGAAGCATCACCTGCCGGATACGACGACGCGATGAGGTTCAACGATTATGACCAAGCAACGGATGGCAGGCTACACGCCCCTGCGCGCCAAGGGCGGGGTTAAACCCGATGCGGCTGCCGAGCCTGCACAGAAAATTGAGACACCACCGACGGCGAGCGTGCCCGCAGCACCGGTCACCGAACCGGTAACCAGCGAGCCGGTACCCGCCGCTCCCCCAGTGCAGAGCGCTCCGGCCCCAGAACAGGCTCCTGCACCGGCAGAGACGGCGGCCGTTCAGCCTGAGCCTGTGCCGGCGCCCGTCTCGAACACCGCCGCTAGCTCCTCACGCCAACGCATGCAGGGCTATACCCCGCTCCGGGCTCCGGCCGCGGACGCCGCCAGCACTGGCGCACAGGTCGCGGCACCGGCTGCCGCCGCTGCGGAAACCGCTGGCGTGGCCGCAGCAAAGACGGCGGCACCGCCGAGCGAAACTCCGCCGGCACCGGCCCCGGAACCGGCTGCTCCGGCAATTGCCGCTTCGGGCGCCGAGGCAGCTTCGGCGGATTCATCCGAACGGGCTGCAGTTCCGTCCAATCGCATGCAGGGCTACACTCCCCTGCGCCAACGCGAGGATGCGACTGCCGGAAAGTCCTCCGAGTCTGCGGATCCCGTTGCCGAGGCCCCAGTGGCTGTCCCGGTTTCCGAACCAGTCGCCGACGATGCAGCCGCACTCGGGCAACCACCGGTCGTTGAAGAAGCCGCCGAGCCCGCGGCCCAGAGGCCACCGGCCGTTGCGGAACCAGCCGCGCAGGCCGCGAGCGCGGCCCAGCCTCCCGTCGCGGAAAAGCGCCCGGCCTCCGATGCCCAAGGAACCTCAAAGATCAAGATGAAGCCCTGGGTCAAACCGGCGATCATGGTGATCGGAGCGGTCATTGTGGCCCTGCTGGTGGTTCTTGCCGCGCGCGGCTTGCGCACGCTGGAACCAATCCAGGACTTCATCGCCACCTATGACGGGCATTCAACCATGCCCGACTCTGCGCCGCTTGGAATTCCGGCTTGGCTTGGTTGGCAGCATTTCTTGAATATGTTCTTTATCGTGCTGATTATCCGCACCGGGTTACAGGTACGTCATGAGAAACGACCGGCAGCGATGTGGACGCCCAAGGCGAACTCCTGGTTCTCCCCGAAGGGAAATAGCCCCAAGAAATATTCGCTCAGCATCTGGACCCACCAAGCTCTGGATGCATTGTGGGTGCTGAACGGATTGGTCTTCGTGATCCTGCTGGCCGTTACCGGCCAGTGGATGCGAGTGGTTCCGACCAGCTGGGATGTCTTCCCGAATATGATCTCCGGCGCCATTCAATATGCCTCGCTCAATTGGCCTGTCGAAAACGGCTGGATTCATTACAACGCCTTGCAGATGACCTCCTACTTCCTCGTGATCTACGTGGCGGCACCGCTGGCCATTGTGACCGGTGTCCGGATGTCCAGCTGGTGGCCGACTCAGCCCAAGGCCTTGAACCGGGTCTATCCGATCGAGCTGGCCCGCAAGGTGCATTTCCCGGTGATGCTCTTCTTCGTCGCCTTCGTGCTGGTCCACGTATTCCTGGTATTCACCACCGGCGCGTTGAAGAACCTGAACCACATGTATGCCTCGCGGGACGCGGCCGATGCATGGGGGCTGGTGATCTTCTTGGTCTCGGTGGCGGTGGTCGCGGCGGCTTGGGTGTTCATGAAGCCAATGTTCCTCCTGCCGGTGGCAACGATGACCGGCAAAATTTCCAAGAACTAGGGCCGCTTGCCACGGCGCCTGCAGGCTTCTCAGCGGAGCCGGCAGGCGCCGTTTGGCATCTCAGAGCACCGCTTCGAAAAGCAATAGCTTCGAGTCACCGTCGTCGGCGCGCACCATGCGAATCTCTTCGCCGGCCGCGATCTGCACAAACCCGAATTTCGCGTGCAGGCGCAGCGAGGAGACGTTTCGTTCGTTGGTGAAGTAGTACGCGCGCCGGCTCCGCGCAGCGATCCATTCCAGACGCGCCGCGGTGAGGGCCTGGCCAATTCCATGCCTGCGCCAGTTTGGATCTACGATGACCCCGCCGAGGTAGTGGCCTGCGGGTGCAATTCCGTGGGCGTCTTCGTGCCAATGGGTCTTCGCGATGCCGGCAATCTGGGTGCCGGCCACCGCCACTACGACGGTCCGGTGGGAGGTGCTCTGGATTGCCTGCGCCGTCCACGGGTCCCGGCCGCTGTCCACACACAGCTGGGCTATGGCTGCAGCGTCTTCCGCGCGTGCTGCGCACAGCCGTAGATCCTGAATCCCCACGGCCCTTGGCTGTCCCATGTGGTCGGCTCCCTTGCGCCATGCTCGCCACCGGGCGGGTAATCCGCCCGGCCTATCCTCCGCGGTCGCCTGGAGCGCCGGTACCGACGCACCAAAGTTAGTCGACACTAGTCGACGCGTAGTGCCTTGATGACTTTTTCCACTCGTCGAGCACGGGTATCCGCGCCCTTTGCCGAGATGATCGGTTCAACATGACCGCGTTGCTTGCTGTAGGAGAGATTGTTCCAGGCGTCGGCAAGGGCCGGTTCCAGAGACAGTTTCACCGCAAGGTCCTCGGGGACTTCGATGATTCGCGGTGCCTCGTCGAGTTCCAGTTTCACGGTGACCTCATCCCCGGCACCCCGACCGGTGGCACCGCGCGTTTCGGAATTGAAAGAGATCAAAAATTGCCCGCCCATGGATGAGATGGTATTTCGATAGGTGTAGTCCCCGTCGATCGTCACCGTCACCGGTACCCGTTTGCCGTGATTGAATCCCCGGACGATTTCGTCGGGAACAACAATGCCCACGTTATTTCCGGTCGAGGCCATCAATGTGGTGGTGAATTCCGGCATGAGCTGCTCCTTTGTTTCAGGCAAGTCTTTGATCTCCACGGTAGTCCAGTATCTCCGCGCTGACCACCATCAATTCTCATGAGTTGCGAAACGCTGCCAGCGGCCCGCCGGGGAGCCAGATTGGCCAACGCGCACTGGCCCCTGCTCTTCATGGTCCTCAATTCTTTCTGTGGCATCATGGACAGCACCCCCCACTCCACGAATACCGCGCGGAGCCATCGCTAATCACGCGTTGCAATCCATGCAAAGGAAAACTTGCCGGAACAAAAACCGAAACCCCACGAACTGCTGATCTTCATCCTCTATCTGGCCGCCTGCGCGCTGATGGCTGGACTTCCGTTTCTCCTCGGATTCCTCACCCCGCTCTGGCTCCCGCAGCTCGGCGAGCTGAAACAGGGCCTTTGGCCATGGGTTCCGGTCCTCGTCATCGTCTTTACCCTGGTACTGCTCGCTACGGGTGAAATCACCGACCGCCTGGTGCGAATGCTATTTCCCGAGGCCGACAAGATTGCCGGCAATACCTTGGAATCGTTGCTGAGCTTCGTGGTGATCGTGGGCTGCTACTATCTGGTCATGAGCACCTACCCGCTGGCCCTGGCGAGCGCCGCGGTCAGCGTGGCGGTCTATTTGCTCTGCACCCCGCTGATCAATCGGCTCACATCCAGCGCACCCCGCGATACACCCGGCGCCCCCTAAGCTCTTGCTTTTTTCTGCACGCAAAAACCCCAGTGGCGCACGAACTGCTGTTCGGCACCACTGGGGTTTTTGCTCGCTCCCGATTCGCGGAAGCGCAGAGCATGAGGAGGCCTAGGCCTCTTCGTCCTCGTCGTCCTTCTTGTACGGATCGGCATCCCCGGCGTGGGTCTTGCCCTCGCGCAGCGAAGCGACCTCAGCGTCCTTTTCCTTGGCCTTGGCCAGCAGTTCATTCAGAAGCGAGGCGCTCTCTGGAATCTCGTCTGCCACGAAGGCCAGGGTAGGGGTCAAGCGAATGGTCAGGTTGCGTCCCAATTCCTTGCGCAGCGCACCGGTGCGCTTGGCGAGCATCTCGGCGATTTCCGCCTTGATCTCACCCTCACCGAACACCGTGTAGTACACGGTGGCGTGCTGCAGGTCGTTGGTGACCCGCGCGTCGGTCACGGTCACGTTGTCGATGCGCTCGTCTTTGATGACGGTGCGCAGCGACTGGGCCATGAGGACCTGTACGCGCTTGGCCAAACGGGCCGCACGGGCTGAATCAGCCATGGATCTCTCCTAAAAAATTGTCGTGAAAGTGAGGAGCGTGGGCGCTCACCGGTCAGTTTACCGGTGCGCGCCCACGCCGTTGCTCATCTAAGGATTAAGCTCGTGGCTTTTCGCGCATCTCGAAGGTCTCGATGATGTCGCCTTCCTTGACGTCGTTGAACGAGCCAAGGCCGATACCACACTCGAAGCCCTCGCGGACCTCGGTGACGTCGTCCTTTTCGCGGCGCAGCGAATCGATGTTCAGGTTGTCTCCCACTACCTTGCCATCGCGAACCAGGCGTGCCTTGGTGTTTCGCTTGATGGTGCCGGAGCGGATGATCGAACCTGCGATGTTGCCGAACTTCGAAGAGCGGAAGACCATGCGGATCTCGGCGCTGCCCAGGGCAACTTCCTCGTACTCTGGCTTCAGCATGCCGGTCAGGGCAGCTTCGATGTCATCGATTGCGGAGTAGATGACCGAGTAGAAGCGCATGTCAACGCCTTCCTTATCGGCCAGGTCTGCCACGCGTTCTGCCGGACGCACGTTGAAGCCAATGATGATGGCATTGTCAACGGTTGCCAGGTTGACGTCGTTCTGGGTGATCGCGCCGACGCCGCGGTGGATCACGCGCAGCTGCACGTCGTCGCCCACGTCGATCTTCATCAGCGAGTCTTCCAGTGCTTCGACAGCACCGGAGGCATCGCCCTTGAGGATCAGGTTCAGCGTATCGATCTTGCCATCTGCCACAGCCTGGTCGAAGTCTTCCAGGGTGATGCGCTTGCGGCGCTTGGCCAGCATGGCGTTGCGCTCTGCGGTTTCGCGCTTGTCGGCGATCTGGCGTGCGGTGCGCTCGTCGTCGGTGATCAGGAAGCCGTCGCCGGCGCGTGGCACCGAGGACATGCCCAAGACCTGAACCGGACGCGACGGCAGGGCCACGTCGAGGTTCTCGCCGTTTTCGTTGAACATGGCACGCACACGGCCGTGGGCGGTGCCCACAACCATGGTGTCGCCCACTGCCAAGGTACCGGACTGCACCAGCACGGTGACAACCGAACCGCGGCCCTTGTCCAGGTTCGCTTCGATGGCTACACCGCGGGCGGACTTGTCAGGGTTCGCCTGCAGTTCCAGCACGTCGCTGGTCAGCAGCACGGCATCGAGCAATTCGTCGATACCATCGCGCTGCAGCGCCGAGACATGGATGAACATGGTGTCGCCACCGTATTCTTCGGGAACCAGACCGTATTCGGTCAGCTGGCCCTTGACCTTGTCAGGGTTGGCGCCTTCCTTGTCGATCTTGTTGACCGCGACGATGATCGGCACGCCGGCAGCCTGTGCGTGGTTCAGCGCCTCAACGGTCTGCGGCATGACGCCGTCATCCGCTGCGACAACCAGCACTGCAACGTCGGTGACCTCGGCACCACGGGCACGCATGGCGGTGAACGCCTCGTGGCCCGGGGTATCGATGAAGGTCATCGCACGGTCGCGGCCTTCGTGCTCGTGGTTGATCTGGTAGGCACCGATGTGCTGGGTGATGCCGCCGTGCTCGCCCTCGGTGACGTTCGACTTGCGGATTGCATCCAGCAGTCGGGTCTTACCGTGGTCGACGTGGCCCATGATCGTGATGACCGGGGCACGCTCTTCGAGCTCGGCTTCGCCTTCAGCCTCAAGTTCGGCATCCAGGTCCAGGCCGAAGCCTTCGAGCAGTTCCTTGTCCTCGTCCTCCGGGGAGACGACCAGGACCTTGTAGCCCAGCTCTGCACCGAGGACCTCGAAGGTCGCCTCGTCCAGCGACTGGGTGGCGGTAGCCATTTCTCCCAGGTGGAAGAGCACGGTGACCAGTGCTGCCGGGTTTGCGCCGATCTTATCGGCGAAGTCGGTGATCGACGCACCACGGCGCAGGCGGATCTCGGAGGATCCGTTGCCGCGTGGAACGTTGACGCCGCCCAGGCTCGGAGCACTCATCTGCTCCAATTCCTGGCGCTTGGCGCGCTTGGACTTGCGCTGCTTGCCGCGTCCGGCGCCGCCCTTACCGAAGGCACCGCCAACGCCGCCACGGCCGCGTGGAGCGCCCGGACGGAATCCGCCGCCGCCTGCACCGGCACCCGGAGCGCCACCTGGACCGCCGCCGCCACCTGGACGACCGCGACCGCCGGCACCCGGACGACCGCCGGCTGCTGGAGCCGGACGATCGGTGCGGTTAGGCATCATACGTGGAGTTGCGCCACCTGCGGCGCCTGCGCCACCAGCGCCGGCACCTGCCGGACGTGGTGCGCCGGTTCCGGCACCTGCTGGGCGTGGACCGCCCTGGCCCTGGCCGGCCGGACGCTGTCCGCCGGCACCCTGTGGGCGTGGACCGCGAGCTGGTGCACCATCACGTGGTGGACGCGGACCGCCGGTACCTTGACCGCCAGCACCCTGGGGGCGTGGGCCTCGGCCTGCTGGACGTGGACCGCCCTGGCCGCCTTCGCCGCGCATTCCCTGCTGTGCGGAGAATGGCGAGTTGCCCGGACGTGGACCGCCTGGACGTGGAGCTCCTGCGCCGGCGCCCTGTGGGCGTGGTGCACGGTTCTGGCCGCCGTCGCGGGAACCACGACGTTCATCCCCGCCGCGCATTCCCTGCTGCGAGGAGAACGGGCTGTTGCCGGGGCGTGGGGCGCCAGCTGGCTTGGGTGCCGGCTTTGGACCTGGGCGTGGACCGCCCGGGGCCGGGGCTGCCGGAGCCTTGGCTGCCGGGGCGTCCGCCTCGGGAGCCTTGGCCGCTGGTGCTGCTGCCGCCGGAGCGGCTGGAGCCGCCGGAGCAGCTGGCGACTTAGCAGCTGGGGCCGCCGGAGCTTCCGGAGCCTTAGCTGCTGGGGTAGCCGGGGTGGCAGCTGGCTTGGCCGCAGGCTTAGCGCCTGGCTTTGGACCGCCAGCACGTGGTGCTGGGGTCGAGCCTGCTGGCTTGGCTGGGGCTGCCGAACCTGGGAAGGCATCGCGCAGTTTGCGCGCTACCGGAGGTTCAACGGTTGAGGAAGCAGAGCGAACGAATTCGCCCATATCCTGCAACTTAGTTAGGGCTTCTTTTGAAGTAATTCCGAGCTCTTTAGCGAGCTCGTGAACGCGGGGTTTAGCCACATCTCTCCTGTGTCGATGCGATCGGCTAGAACCCCGGGTTCAATAAGACTTGGGTGTTCTGGCTGATCAGCGTTGTAATTCGTGAAATTCTTCCGCCGCACGGTGGATCACGCAAAACCGATTGTTCATCGTTGTGCGCTCAACTTAGCGGACTCATCGGGTTGCCATCAGATTTCTGACCCGCTTTCATCATGATTGCCAGATAGCCGGCCCGTTGCCGACTGATCTTCGTATGCGGCGAACTGCTGTGCCACGCAGGAGTCATCAACCGAACTTCTAAAAGCTCGGGAAAATGCCTTGCGTCGCACAGCATGCCGCACACACTTTTCGGTTCCATGGGTCCAGGCACCCCGCCCTGCGGCGGAGCCCGAAAGATCCAGATGCACACCGCGCAGCGGTGAGTCCTGATTCAAAACCCAACGGAGTAGCTCATCTTGAGATGTGATGGTTCGACAGCCAATGCACGTACGTTGCTGATGCAGTTTCATGCGAGCGCCATCCTCACCTTCCACAACTTGTCAACGAGCCAACTACTAGTCTAGCGCGTTTAGACCTCGGCGCACGCGTGAGGTCCAGATCACAGGTACGCCGAGGCCAAAAAACGTGCTAGGCAAATCTATTTTCCGTCTCCCGTTGACCGGGATCAGGAATTGCTCAAAATTAGAACTGTGGTTCCTTGCCACCGGATGCGGCAATGATGTCGATGCGCCAGCCGGTCAGCTTGGCGGCCAGACGCGCGTTCTGGCCTTCCTTGCCGATGGCCAGAGACAGCTGGCTGTCCGGCACGACTACACGAGCGCGACGCTCGTCCTCGTCGAGGATTTCGACCGAGACGACCTTCGATGGGGACAAAGCGGCAGCGATGAACTTGGCCGGATCCTCGTTGTAGTCAACGATGTCGATCTTCTCGTCGTTCAACTCGTTCATCACCGCACGCACGCGGGTACCCATTTCACCGATGCAAGCGCCCTTGGCGTTCACTCCGGCTTGGGTGGCGTGCACCGCAAGCTTGGTGCGGTGCCCTGCTTCGCGGGCCAAGGCCTCAACCACGACGGTGCCGTCTGCGATCTCCGGAACTTCCATTTCGAACAGCAGGCGAACCAGATTCGGGTGCGAACGCGACAAGGTGATTGCCGGGCCCTTGGTACCGCGTTCGGCGGAGACCACATAGGAACGCAAGCGGCTGCCATGGGTGTAACGCTCGCCTGGAACCTGCTCGGGCGGTGGAAGCAGTGCCTCGACCTCACCGATATTCACCTGGACCATATGCGAGGAGTGGCCCTGCTGGATGACCCCGGAGATCAGCGTGCCCACGCGGGAGGAGTACTCCCCCACGACCACTGCGTCTTCGGCTTCGCGCAGACGCTGCATGATCACCTGACGTGCGGTGGACGCGGCAATGCGGCCGAAACCGTGCGGGGTGTCATCAAATTCGCCCAGCAGCACGCCGGTGGAATCGCGGTCCTCGACGAGGATTGCCACATGTCCATTGCTTTGCTCGATATGAGCGCGAGCACCGGGCATTGCGCCGTCGGTCTTGTTGTAGGCCAGCAGCAGTGCCGACTCGATGGTAGGGATCAGCACATCCATCGGGATGTCCCGCTCTTTTTCCAGGATGCGTAGCGCATCGAGATCAATATCCATGCCTAGCCCTCCAAATCTTCGTTATCAATGTTTTCAAATAGCGCGTCGTCGAAATTGATTTCCGGGTCAACGACTGCCTTGCGGATATCTTCCAGGGCGAAGGTCTTCGGTTCGTCGACCTTGACCTTCATGCCCTTTTTGGCAGGCTCGTGGTGCACGGAAATGACTACCTCGGTGTCGGTGACCTCGGTCAGCCGGCCACGCAGCTTGCTGCCGTCGGAGAGATTAAACTTCACCATCCGGTTCTTCGCACGGATCCAGTGACGATTCAGCGTCAGTGGGCGCGAAAGACCTGGGGAGCTTACTTCGAGTTCATATGGATCTACTGACGCGTATTTGGCGTCCTGATCCAAGGCATTAGAAATGGTGGTAGTTACTTCACCAAGTTCGTCCAAAATCACCGATTGGGTGCCGTCAGCCTTGTCGACGATGACCTGCACGGTCATCTGCTTTCCCGAAGGGCGGACAGAGACTTCTTCCAGCACCAGCCCGTGGGATTCCACTTCCTTCTCCAGCACGGTCGTCAACCGTTGTGCCTCTTGTTCGGTATCAGCCGGCTTAGCGGTCATGGATATCCTCCCACGTTATTCGATGTTGT
Organism: Arthrobacter sp. MYb221; assembly: GCF_002979835.1. Lineage (NCBI taxonomy): Bacteria > Bacillati > Actinomycetota > Actinomycetes > Micrococcales > Micrococcaceae > Arthrobacter > Arthrobacter sp. MYb221. The sequence continues at coordinate 149,720 of NZ_PCPW01000002.1, forward strand.
CCTTTAAGGGTATATGCACGCACGCAAGATGAAAACTGCTTAATGGGCACAGGTGAAAGAACTCACGCGCAATTCGCGCATTCAGCGCGTTTGAACCGGGCTTAGCCCGCAACTTCATGGCATGATCGAATCGCCATGACTGAGAACTCGACACCGCAACCCACCCGACGCACCCCAAAAGCCAGGCGCGCACCGGGCTGGATCGCACCGCTGCTAGCCGGAGTTCTATGCGCTGGCCTCACCTGGGGTGTGGGCATGAGCATCTTTCGAGGGTCGTTGGAAGATCGTGGCCTGCCGGAGGAAATCCGCGGAAGTTCCGAAGCGCAGCTCCAGCTGTGGCAGTACGGCTCAACCCTGGCGCAACTCGCCTCCCAGGCCGACGCGTTGGCCGCGCTGGCAGGCTCGGACAGCGCCGGCGCCCTGAGCGAATTGAGCGCCACCTTGGCTCATGGCTCGCGGCTGGTTGGCCAGTTGAGTTTCGAGGATCAGCCAGCGGAGCCGTTGGCGCAAAGCTTCAGCCCGGAGGCGGTTTCCAAACTGGCCGAACAGGTTGCCGAGCTGAGCACCCACATGCCGGCCATCCCCGAAGAGCAGGCACCGCTGGCACCCGCGCTGACGCAGCTGGCCTTCCAAACAAATCTCGAAGCGCGCAGCGCGCTACGCACCGTAGCTAAGCAGGAGTCGGTGGATCAGCTGCCCGCCCCGCTGCGCTCCGGGCAGGGCGAAGCCGAGGGGGAACCTGTGGGTTGCCTCAGGGATCTGAAGCTCTTAGACGCGGAAACCCCGATTTCCGATCCGGCGTTGCATGATGACGTACGGGTGGCCCGGGCGCTGGACCGCGGCTATGCATTGGACTACATCTTGCAATTGCAGGCTGCGCGCGGAGCCAACGCGGATGCGGCGCAGATCGAAGAGCGCCGCACGATGTTGAATGCCGAACTGCGCAAGGTGCGCTCGGTGCTGCCAGGCGACTGTGCGGACCTACGCCAGTCGGCCTATGTTCTGCCCGAGGACGGATTCAATGAACTCGGTTCGCTGGCCTCAGAAGCCGAGGACGATTTTGTTCAGGCGCTAGCTCTTGCCTCGGGTGCCGCGAAGGACAGCGCGCAAGGCACGTTGGCCGAAACGACCTGGCAGGTTCTGCTTGAGCAGCGCCAACGTGGACTAGATCCAGAACTGCTGAACGCCAGGGAGTAATACTCGCCAGGTATTACCTGCACGCCTGGGTCTGAACGATTCAGCGGCCGAAAACGTACCTGCTCAGAATGATGTGCCCGCATCGCCGTGTGTGACAAGATACATTCAACCGCACAGATTCTGAGGAGTTCCCAGTGTTTGATTCCCCCGGTGGAATTTTCGGCAGCCAGGCGCTCGCAGTCCTTTTGACGCCTGGCATCATCCTCTGGTGGACCGGCACTCGGTCGCGAGGAACCCTCGCAATTACTGCGAAGCCTCAGGTAGTCGGCTAATGGACGTCCCTTGCGGCCTCGGTTTTACCGGCTCAGACTACGCTGCATCCCGCCAAAGGATTCCACGGTGAGTTTCTCCACGCCCTCAGGACAGGCGCATTCCCCGCGCGGCACCGCAAGCGGCGTCCGGGTAGCCACGCTGGTGCCAGGCAAAGATCTGGTCCAACGCCTGTTCGTTGCTATCGCCGGGTTTATCTTCGAGATGATCGTCTGGTCCGCAAGGAACCCCGGGGGCTATGCAGGGACAATTCCATCCTGGATCATCATCACGGTTGCTGCTCTGGGTTACACCACCTTCGTGATGACCCGCTCGCCGATCCTTGGCTACTACACGATGATCTTGCTGAGCACCGGCTGCCTCATCGACCCCATGGCACCGACCATGATGGTCGGGTTCCTCATTGCCGTTTTCTACCTGGCCCGGCGCTTGCCGCGACGCAGGGCATATCTGGCCCTGATCGGCGCAGCCATCCCGATACTGACCGCCTCGTTGGTTTCCACGAAGTTGCAAGTCATCGGTAACCTCACGACGGTTCTCCCCAGCGCGGCCGTCTTCACGCTGCTGGTTCTCGCGGTGTGGGGCTCGGGCGTGGCATTGGCCAGCTATGAGCGCACGCTGCGCACGGAACGTGCTTGGGCAATTCGTGCCCGCGAAGAAGCCACCACGACGGAGCGGCTGCGTATCAGCCGCGACCTGCATGATTCTGTGGCGCACTCGCTCACGGCGATCGTATTGCAGACCGCTGGCCTGAGGGCGGTGCAACGCACCAAGTCGCGCGAAATTGACCTGGATGCGGCACTCGCGGATATGCAGCAGACCGCGGAGCAGAGCATCCGCGAACTACACCGCCTGCTGGGACTCTTGCGCGGCGAGGGAGACGCCCCAGATTCTCCGCCGCGCGGAATCTCCGACTTTGCCGAGCTCATCCAGGCGGCGCGAACTTCGGGGGTCGAAATCCACGAGTCTATTTCCGGCCCCGAGCGTCCGCTCGATCCAAGCGTCGGACACGCTGCCTATCGTGTAGTCCAAGAGGGCCTGTCAAATGTGATGCGCCACGCCGGTCAAGGCGCCAAAGCCTACGTCGAAACCCATTGGGAGTCCGAAGAGCTGACAGTATCCATCCGTTCGCTATCCGGAATCATCGAAAAGTCGGGCCTCTCGGGCGGGTTCGGGCTGCTGGGCTTGCGCGAACGCGTCACTATCTGCGGAGGAACACTAGTCAGCGGTCCTACCGATAGCGGTTTTCTCGTCAAAGCGGTTCTGCCCGTGCGAACTGAACTAGGCTCGGGCCATAACAGCTCGTCGGATGATTTGTGAGTGGAGCGTCAACACGATGATCGCAGACCCAGAACCCACCGCCCACGGCCCGAATGCGAGTTCCAGAATTCGCATCCTCATAGTGGATGATCAGCCAATGGTCCGGGCCGGCATTTCCATGTTGCTTTCCGCCGAGCCTGACCTCTCGGTGATCGGCGAGGCGGGCTCGGGGCCCCAAGCTCTTGAACTTGCTGGCAAGCACCTCCCCGACGTGGTGCTCATGGATGTGCGCATGCCTGGGATCGACGGGGTTGAGGCGACCAAGCAGCTGGTTCGTGAAACCCGGGAGAACCAGGACCGGCTGGTCCGGGTGCTGATTATGACTACCTTTGATGATGAGGAGGTAGTGGTCAAGGCGCTCCAGGCCGGTGCCAGTGGATATCTGCTGAAACACGCCTTGCCCAACGAGATCGCGGCCGCGATTCGGCGGGTGGCGGCGGGTGAAACCTGGCTGGATGCGACGGCTGCCACCCGGCTCGTGCAGCGCCTGCACATGAGCTCCTCGGACTTGCCGGACATCACGGAGCTGCTGACTCCTCGAGAACAGGAAGTCCTGCGACTTGTGGCCGCGGGCCTGTCCAATCAGGAGATCCGAGACCTGCTGGTGCTCAGCGAGGCGACGGTCAAAACTCACGTGGCCCGAATCCTCTTCAAGACCGGCTCCCGGGACCGCGCTTCGGCTGTGGCCTTGGCGTACCGCTCGGGCTTCAGCCGTGCCGATGACAAGATCCCGGGACGAAACTGAAAGTTTCCAGAGAAAGATACCGTGCAGGTATGACGACGGCAGAACCTCAATTTGAGATCCTAGAACTAACGCCACAGCAATCCCTCAGCGCTTCGAGGGTGTGGCCTGGTGGGAGCGGTTGCTGCCACCGTATGACGTCCTAGATGACGGTCAGCCTTTTTGGGAACCTGCGTTAGGGAGAAAGCTTTTGGGGCAAATCCAAAAGCTCAGCTTCTTTAATGCGCCCGGCCTATGGGGATGGGTCAAGGCTGATTGATGTTGATTCTAGGTAAGGCAGTATGGGGACATTGCCTCCAGGAATTGCCGGCTCGCAGTCCAAGCGAACCGGCAATTCGTGGTTAAAGGGCATGCATTAATCCGCCCGGCCCACGTTGGGCAATTGGCCGCCGCCAACCACCGCGGCAAGCCGGTGTTCGGTTTCGGAAAGGCGATGATTCTAACCAGGCTGGCTGCCTTTCGCTGGACCGTTTCCCGGGAATCGTTGTGCCCCTAGGCAAAGATCATGTCTGAACCGAGTTTGATGATCAGTGCGCACACCACGATCACGAAGATGATCCTGATGAATTTGCTGCCTTTGGAAATCGCCATGCGGGCACCGAGGTAGCCGCCGGCCATATTCATCAATCCCATGGCCAACCCCAACCCGAAAACCACGTGCCCAGCCGGAATGAACAACACCAGGGCGCCAAAGTTGGTGGCTAGGTTGACGATCTTCGCTTTGGCCGAGGACTGCAAGAAGTTGTACCCCAGCACCGTGACCATAGCGATGATCAAAAATGATCCGGTACCCGGACCAATCATGCCGTCATAGCCGCCGATGATCAGTCCGATCGCTACCGCCCGCAGGTAGTGCCCGCTGCCCCGGTAGCGTAGCTTGCTCAGCTCTCCGGCTTTGGGCTTGAAAATTGTGAAGGCAAGCACCGCCACCAACGCGGCGATAATGATTGGCTGGATGGCTTCTTCGGGCAGAATCGTGGCAATGGCTGCACCACCAAAGGCACCAACCATGGCCATCAGGGCCATGGGGATTGCCGTTTTCAGGTCCGGGCTGGTCCGCCTGTAGTAGGTAATCGCGCTGGTGGCGGTTCCAAAAATGGAACCCAGCTTATTCGTGGCCAGGGCCTGTACTGGGCTCATTCCGGGAAAGAGAAGCAGCGCGGGCAACTGGATCAGTCCACCGCCACCGACAACTGCATCGATCCAACCGGCCGCAAACCCTGCCAGTAAAAGCAGGATCAGCGACGTCCAGCTGAACTCAACACCATCAAGTGACAAGAAGGAGAGAATCTCCGGCACCGCGCTGCACCTCTATTCATTTATTGCTTGTGAAAAGCTACCGGCAGTTTACGCGGTCAGCTCTTCCACCACATCGGCAACGGCAACGTCACGACGCTCGCCGGTGGCACGGTCCTTGACCTCAACGACTCCGTCGCTTAGCCCGCGGCCCACCACAACAATGGTCGGCACGCCGATCAGCTCTGCGTCGGAGAACTTCACGCCGGCCGAAACCTTTGCACGGTCATCGAAGATAACCTCCATGCCCTTGGCTTCGAACTCCTTGGCTAGCTTTTCGCCCGCTGCCAGCAGCTCTTCGCCCTTGCCGGTCACGACAATGTGGATGTCGACCGGGGCGACCTGCTTTGGCCAGGCAAGGCCCTTTTCGTCGTGGTAGGCCTCGGCGAGGGCTGCTACCGCACGGGTAACGCCAATACCGTAGGAACCCATGGTGACCACAGAGAGCTTGCCGTTCTTGTCCAGCACCTTGAGGTCCAAGGCTGCCGCGTATTTACGGCCGAGCTGGAAGATGTGTCCCATTTCGATACCGCGTTCGGCACGCAGTGGACCGGAGCCGTCCGGAGCTGGGTCGCCTGCGCGCACATTTACCGACTCGATGGTGCCGTCGAAGGAGAAGTCACGCTCGGCCACCAGACCGAAGACATGCTTGCCCTTTTCGTTGGCGCCGGTGATCCAGCTGGAGCCGGAGACCACACGCGGATCAACCAGGTAGGTGATCCCGCTGGAGGCTTCGGAGCCCAGCACCTGCTGGTCCAGTCCGTTGCCTGGGCCAATGTAGCCGGCGATCAGCTCGGGGTGCTTGGCGAGGTCTTCGGCGCTTGCCGCCTCGACCAGCACTTCACCGCTGATATCCAGGGCCATGCCGATGGTTGCTTGCGCGCGCCTCAAGTCGACCTGACGGTCCCCGGGCACTCCTATGACCACGACGTGGCGGTTGCCTTCGGGGTCGATGACCGCGACGACAACGTTCTTGAGCGTGTCGGCGGCAGCCCATTCGCCTTCTGCACGCGGGCGCAGCTCGTTGGCGGCGGCAACCAGCGTCTCGATGGTTGGGGTTTCCGGGGTATCGAGGACTTCGAATGCCGGAGCATCGCTGAAATCGATTGCTTCGGGAACGACGGTTGTGACCGCCTCAACGTTGGCCGCGTAGCCGCCTGGCGAACGCACGAAGGTGTCTTCGCCAATGGCAGTTGGGTGCAAGAATTCCTCGGACTTCGAGCCACCCATGGCACCTGCCTGCGCGAACACTGGCACGACTTCTAGGCCCAGGCGCTCGAAAATACGAAGGTACGCGCCGCGGTGTGCGTCATAGGCTTCGTCGAGACCCTCGTCATCGATGTTGAAGGAGTACGAATCCTTCATGATGAATTCGCGGCCACGCAGCAGGCCTGCGCGCGGACGTGCTTCGTCGCGGTACTTATTCTGGATCTGGTACAGGTAGGCAGGAAGATCCTTGTACGAGGAGTACAGGTCCTTGACCAGCAAGGTGAACATTTCCTCGTGCGTTGGAGCAAGCAGGTAGTCCGCACCCTTGCGGTCCTGCAGGCGGAAAAGGCCTTCGCCGTATTCAGTCCATCGTCCGGTCTGTTCGTAAGGCTCGCGTGGCAGCAGTGCCGGGAAATGAACTTCCTGAGCACCAATGGCGTTCATTTCTTCGCGAACAATAGCTTCTACGCGAGCAAGCACCTTCAAGCCCAGTGGCAGCCAGGTATAAATGCCCGGTGCTGCGCGGCGAATGTATCCGGCTCGAACTAACAGCTTATGGCTGTCTACTTCTGCTTCAACCGGATCTTCGCGCAAGGTGCGCAGGAACAGGGTGGAAAGCTTCAAAACCACGCGGGGCGTCCTTTTCCGTAAGTCGCCGGTCCATGGTGTGCCACTGGAGGTCGACTCAGCTATGCAAAATCTGATGTGTAATTGGCCTAAAAATAGCCTTCCACAATCCTAACCTCTATAGGCAAAACCCTAGTATTCCTAAGGCTGTGGAGACTACCGTGATTCTTACCGCAATAGAAAAACTACTGCCCTGGGAGGGTTTCTCTCCAGGCGTTGGCCGTCGTGCTCGAAACTCTCGCCAACCACCCTTCGATGATCACTTCACGAAGCTGATCTATCTTGATGTGTTCTAAATGGAATAACACAATGTCGGTCCCGGTCAAATGCTGAATATCAAAGAATAGTTCTCCGAAAGCATCAATCAGTTCTTTCTTGGCAATCTCCGAGGCGGTGCGCACCGCGTAGATTTCGCCTCGCGGGACAGGTTGCCCCTGGTCAACGAGTCTTTTCGTGTCAGCTTTCCCCAGCGGTCGCCGCCAGATGACCATGCCGCGGGGCACCGACCACTTCGCTCCGCTGCCATATCCACCAATGCCTTCCTCGAGCTGAGGCAGCGCTGCTGCTATTACTCGAATGTCTGCAATCGTGGCCATCCTCCCATGCTCTCGCGCGCACACGAGGATTCGCAAGTGCACAAGGTATATGTTGAGCTGGCATACAGCAACGCCGCCTGCATCCAGAATGGAAGCAGGCGGCGAATGGTGAAAAATCTCGCGTTACTGAGCCTTCTCCAACTCTGCAACTGCGACGTTGAGCTCCTTGACCAACTCGTCGATTTTAGCCTGCTCGTCCTCAACCGCACCGGAGTAGGAAATGGACACCGCATTGGGGCCGACAAGACCCTGAACGGTGTAGCTTCCCATCGGCACCTCGGTGCCTTCCATGCTGATGCTCGTCTTCGTTGCCGTGGTCACTTCGGCGTCCGAGGTGGCGTCAAGCATTTCAGCCGAAGCGTTGAGCTTCATTCCCTGCATTTCCATGGAGAAGCTGTCGCAGCCCTGCAGATCCTTGGCCTCGACGGTCTTCTTGATCTCGGATAGCTTTGCGTCGTCCTCGTAGGATGCAACGCTGTAGCTGGTTGACTCGCCGGCCTCCGCGCCCGCGACGGTGGCAACGGCCATATTGATGCCTTCGATGTCCCATGAGCTTTGCTGAGCGACCAGTTCCGCGCACTTGGCAGGCTCGATGTTCATGCCCTTGACCAGTTCCTTCGCCTGTGGCAGAGACTCTGCGATCGCAGCACCGTCGATGATCTGCGCGCCGGATTCATCGGCTACTAACTTTTCTACGACTTCCTTTACCTTTGCGGAACTCAAAGGCTCCGCTGCCGGGGCTTGCTCCGAGGCTTGCGCCTCATCCGATGCCGCCGGGGCCTCATTGCCCGAGTCCGCGCAACCGGTCAGCGCCAGCGCCCCTGCAAGCGGAAGCAACCAAAGTGAACGTTTTTTCATGATTCAGTCCTCACGTTGAGTGGTGTTGCTTCCACTGTATTTGAATAATGGTTAGAAATAAAAGCCCAAGGCCTAATTATTGCAACGATTTGATTTCGGCAAACGCTTGATCGGCCAGCTTCATCGCTTCTCCCGCGAGCAAGGGTGCTTCCACGGTTCCACTGGAAAATGTCACCAGAACGAAATTATTGCCTTCGAGAGCCTGCACCGCGACCGAATTCAGGTACTCGTCCGCCCCAACCTTCATTTGCGTGGCCATCGTCAGCGCCTGGTCTGCGGTTGAGTCAAGGTCCAATATCTGTCGGTCCGTGTTTACTTCCTGACCCGAGACGCTCACGCTGATCGATTCGCATCCTTCAATGTCGGACAGCTTCAGAGCCTCAGAGATATTTTTCCGAGTCTGTGCATCGGTGATCGAGAATATCTGGATCACTTTGCCCGTGGAGTCCCCCTGGACCGTTGCAGATGCCGCCACTGTGCCGGTCAGGTCCGTGACGGTGTACTCTTCTTGCTGTTTGGCGCATTTCTCCGGCTTGATCCCGTTGCTGCCTTCCATGGCCTTGGCATTCTCCAACTGGGGTTTCATCACCTCGTTGTCCAAGATCTGCGCAGTAGAGTCCTCGCCCACAAGCTTCGTGACCACGTCCTTGACCTGATCTGCGGAGAGCGATGCCCCGCTTGTTTGATCCTGCTTCTGGGACGGCGCGGGGCTCGACTCCGCCGTTACCGGATCAGCATTATCGCTTCCCGAGCAGCCAGTGAGAATCAGGGCTGCAGCCAGAGGTAGCAGCCAGAGGGAACGCTTGGTCATAGATCAATCCTTAGAATGCGCCACGGCTCCAAGCCTGGCTAGAAATGCTGGAAATACGCAGCCCCGAGGTGCTACTCAAGTTCGGCGAACAACGCGTCGATTCGTTCCGAAGCGTCTTGGAGGCGCTCTTGCGTTTGCTCTGCAGTCGTCTGCTGCTGGAAACCGACCATCACGTTGCCCTGTGCCGCTCGCACCATGAGTTGCTGTTGCGTTTGTGAGCCATCGCTACTGGTCACCACATAGGCGTCATTGAACGGCGCCATTGTTTTAGTTGGTTGTTTCGCCAAATGGTAGGCGAGAGTTTTCCCGTTGATGGTCACCGAATATCGTGCGCAGTCGGCGCTCGCCTTCGCTTCGCTTTCCCATTGGGCTTGCAATGCTTCTTCGTCTTGATAGACCGCAACCGTCAGATATCGATCTTCAAACTCCACCGCCGACATCTTGGCCTTGGCCAGTTGTTCGGTGACCGGAGCGGCGAAGGTAACACCGCATTTACTTGGCGAAACTTTCAATCCCTCAATCCAGGCCTGTGCTTCGGGGATACTTTTGCGCAATTGCGAATCCGATATGACCTTCGCCTTGGAATCGTCCTTGACGAATTCCTTGAGCTGCTTTTCAAGTTCATCGGCGTTGATCTGCAGTGCGCTTCCCGCCGTTGCCTCATTGGGAACAGACGGGGTACTGCAACCGCTAAGCAGGAGCGCCGCGAGGCAAAGCGCCGAGGCGAGGTACGTTTTAGAGCAATTGGCAAGAGCCACAGATTTTCCTGTCACGATAGTTACTGTGCTCGAGTCTAGAAGATTGCGCACCGTTCTCGGCGGATTATGGCCTCTGAGCCCGAGGCATGCCGTGCAAAAACGCCGCGTTTTCTACCAGTTCTTGATGAGACGATTCTGGTCCGACACGAGGATTTGCGGCCATGAGCAACCTGCAGTCGACAACTGCGCGCGTCAGATCTCTGGACGTACTAGAAAAGGATCGTCGCGAACGTTCCAGCCTGCTCGAATCCCACCCGTTCATAGGACCGAATGGCAGGCTCGTTGTAATTGTTCACATACAAGCTCACAACCGGCGCAAATCGCAGCGCATAGTCAACCGTGGCTGCCATATATCCGGCGGCAAGTCCCTGTCCGCGATAGCGGGGGCTAATCCAAACACCTTGGATCTGAACTACCGAAGTGGTGACGGTTCCAAGATCCGCCTTGAAAATAATCTCGCCGTACTCGTCAACGTCGATCACGGTGTGCCCTTCGCGAATCAACTGACGCACCCGGGTTCGGTAATATCCACCGCCACTGTCCAACGGCGAGTATCCAAGTTCTTCTTCAAACATTGCAGCACTAGCAGGCAAGACAAGGTTGAAGTCCTGCAAGGTCGCCACGCGCAGAGACTCAATCGGCGTGATATTCGCCTGGTGCGCAATAGTCATCAATGGCTGATTTTCACGGACGTCGAAGAATGTCTGGGGTCCCGAGGCAAGGACATCTTGCATCGCCAGCACAGTCTCGGCTGGGCCAAAAACCGAAGCGAAACGTTGGCGCGTCTCCAGCGCTTGCTGAGCATAGGCGCGCGCATGTTCAGCGCTCATGGCGGTGGGCGCAATATTTGCGCCCACCCAGCATGCCGATTCCAGCCCCTCTTCACCGTTAATGCCGAGCAGGTGGGCAAAACCATCCGGAACGGCGGAACGGTGCAGAGCAAGCTGCGACCGGGTAAAGATATTAGCTACGGGGTCTTGATCAAGCAATGCGAGTAGGGCCGCAGTATCTCTACGTCCCAAGACCCGCACTTCCCCGGGCGGGCTCTGTCTAGCTGACGGAGACCACGGGAGAACCCGAGGCAGGATTCTCGTCATCGCCAAGATCCATTTCTTCAGCTAAACGATTAGCTTCTTCAATAAGGGTTTCGACAATCTGGTCCTCGGGGACGGTCTTGATAACTTCACCCTTGACGAAGATCTGCCCCTTGCCATTACCGGAGGCTACGCCGAGGTCGGCGTCTCGTGCTTCGCCCGGGCCGTTAACAACACAGCCCATCACCGCAACGCGCAGCGGGGCTTCCATGCCCTCTAGTCCGGCGGTGACCTTTTCGGCCAGCGTGTAGACGTCCACCTGAGCGCGACCACAGGATGGGCAGGAAACGATGTCCAGCTTTCGGGGACGCAAGTTCAAGGATTCGAGGATCTGGTTACCAACCTTGACCTCTTCGACCGGTGGAGCCGAAAGGGAGACGCGGATGGTGTCGCCAATGCCCTGTGAGAGCAATGAGCCGAAGGCAACGGAGGACTTGATGGTGCCCTGGAAGGTCGGGCCGGCTTCGGTAACACCGAGGTGCAATGGCCAGTCGCCGGACTCAGCCAAGAGTTGGTAGGCGCGGACCATGATGACTGGGTCGCTGTGCTTGACCGAAATCTTAAAGTCGTGAAAGCCATGTTCTTCGAATAGCGAAGCTTCCCAGATGGCCGACTCTACGAGTGCCTCCGGGGTTGCCTTGCCGTACTTCTTCAGTAGCTTCGGGTGCAGCGAACCACCGTTGACGCCGATACGAATCGAGGTGCCATGATCCTTGGCAGCCTGAGCGATTTGCTTAACCTGATCATCAAATTTGCGGATGTTGCCTGGATTCACCCGGACGGCACCGCAGCCGGCCTCAATCGCAGCGAATACGTACTTCGGCTGGAAGTGGATGTCGGCGATGACCGGGATCTGCGATTTCATCGCGATGATCGGCAAGGCTTCGGCATCTTTATCGGTCGGGCAAGCGACGCGCACAATATCGCAACCGGCGGCCGTCACCTCGGCGATCTGCTGCAAGGTTGCGTTAATGTCATGCGTCTTGGTGGTGGTCATCGTTTGCACGCTGATAAGCGAGTTCGAACCGATGCCCACATTGCCAACATTAAACTGACGGGTCTTACGACGTGGAGTGATTACCGGCGGTGGTGCCGCCGGCATGCCGAGTTTGACCGAAGTCAATGGATGCCTCCGAAGTGATTGTAGGTATTTCTATATCAAGTATCGCACCGTCTGGCGTGCTATTGGTAAGGATGCGAGAAAAGCCACGACGAGCGCCGTGGCTTTTCATCACAGATTCAAGAAAAGTTACTTAGTTGGCTTCTGCAACGGTGCGGATGTTGCCCAGCACTTCGGCAACCTGTTCGGCAACTTCAGCGTCATCCTTCGGGTGAGTTTCGGCGAAGCGAACCACCGAGTTGGGGATGGAGAGCTTGACGTTCTCAAGGACGTTTGCCCCTGCAATGTTCAGCGCCTTGCGGGCTTCGTCTTGAGCCCATACGCCACCGTACTGGCCGAAAGCGGTGCCGATGACAACCGATGGCATGTCTTTCACGGCGCCAGCACCGAACGGGCGCGAGAGCCAGTCGATGGCGTTTTTGAGAACGGCTGGCATGGTGCCGTTGTACTCAGGGGAGATCAGCAGCAGCGCATCCGCCGCGCCAACAGCATCGCGCAATGCCTGTGCCGCCGCAGGCACACCGCCTTCAACATCGTGGTCTTCGTTGTAGAACGGCAGGCTGTCAAGGCCCGAGTACACGCTCACATCAACGCCTTCTGGGGAGTTCAGCGCGGTAGCTTCTGCCAACTGCTGGTTGGTTGAACCAGCGCGCAGGGAACCGACCAGAGTAATGACCTTTGTTGCCATATTGTGCTTCTCCTATATTTAGTGAATCAATAAGTAGACAAAGCTGACGCTTCATCTACTCCAACGAGTGATCAGAAGATTCAATTCCGCCACTAGATATGACTTAGGGCACACTCGTGAGAACTCCTGGGTCATAACTGCGCGTGCACCAACCAGTCAGCGGTAAAGCCGCGGCTGCTCAGTCCCGATTAGTCCAATTCAGTCAAAAGCGGCAATATCGCTTCTTGCTCTTCTTTTCGCGCCGATAGGTCATGCTCCCGCCGCCCTCTGAAGATGGCCTGCATACCAATGCCCATTCGCTCTTCGGCACCTCAAGGGACGCTCACCCCTCGCTTTCTCACCTGGCCAAAGATTGTGCGGCAAAGAGGCAGCGCTAATAAACGATGGATACTTACGCATAAATTGCAGCTGCAATTCGATTAGCGGCGGACGCGAGAGGCCAAAATTCATTGCGCTCTTGTCGCTCAACGAATCAATGAAACCCCCGGCCACAAAGCCAAGGCCTGCGGTCGGGGTCGATAAGCATTGACTTTTTAGGAGGCGAACTGCGAAAGCAGGCCCATGACCGGGTTCCATTCGGTGATGTCGGTCTGCTCTAGCGCGCCGACCTTGCTGAATGGATCATTGGCCAGCACCTCATTCAGGGCGGACTTATCCTCAGCTACAAAAATGAGCAGAGCACCGTCGGCAGCCGGGGTGGGACCCGAGGCGAGAAGACGAACCGAGCCTTCTCCAAGGAACTCACCGAGGTATGCGCGGTGCGCCGGACGGTGTTCGTTGCGCAGTTCGGTCGAGTCCTGAGCATAGGTGTATTCAACAGCAAAAACAGTCATGGCTACAGCTTATTTCGCCAGGCCTAGAAGATCGTGATTGGTTTGAAGATGTCTGCGTATATTAAGAGCCCGCCCATGACCAGCATCGCAGCAACGACTACGTAGGTGAGGGGCAACAGCTTGATGGTATCCACCGGAGCGATGTTCTTTTTTCCGAAGATCCGGGCTACGGTACGCTTCAGTCCCTCGTAGAGGGCACCGATCACATGCCCGCCGTCCAGCGGCAGCAAGGGAATCAAGTTGAAGGCAAATAGCGCCAGATTCAGTCCACCGGCCAGCGAGAGCAACGAGGCGATCTTGTCATTGATTTCGATGCCCTCATGAGCATTGATTTCACCGGCGATACGTCCCACACCAACGATGGAGACCGGACCGTTCGGGTCGCGCTCCTCGGTACCGAAGGCGGCCTGTGCTACGTCGACCATGCGCTGGGGCAGGTGCAGTATGACGTTGCCGATGTTCAGCAGCTGGTCCCCCACCACGCCGGGAATTTCGGTGACCGGCTGGGAAATGTTTTTCTCCTGCGAGCCCATCCCGACGAACCCAACCTGCGCGGTTTTCATGGCGCCGTTCTCGTCGGTCACCGGATAGCCATCTGCATCCAGCACCGGCCGTTCGGTCAGATAGGGCGTCAGCGTGGTGTCATGCATGATGCCACCGCGTTCATATTCCAGGGCGATGCTTTCCCCCGGGTGGTCACGGATCACACCGGTGAGTTCATACCAGGCATCGTGCGCCACCGGGGCGCCGTTGACGGCGGTGATGGTGTCTCCCGGGAGCAACCCGGCGGCGTAGGCCGGAGCTTCCTTGTCGTTGGCGGTGCATTCGGTCGCCTCAGAATTTTCGGCGCTCGCGATGCACTGGTACACCTCGGAGACGGTGGTGGTCGCCGTGGGCACGCCAAAACCGGTGATCACCACGCCGATCAGCAGGAACCCGAGCAGCAGGTTGACGAAGGGTCCGCCGAGCATGATGATGATGCGCTTATAGATGGGCAGCTGATAGAACAGCCGGCCTTCGTCGCTGGCTTCCACGTTCTCATTGGCCTGCGAACGGGCGTCGTCAACCATTTGCCCGAAGACTTTGTCGAAGAAACTCGGCTTCTTCTGCGCCGCGCCGGCTTTGCTGGCCGCGCGCGGCGGGTACATGCCCACCATTGAGATGTATCCGCCCAGCGGAAGTGTCTTCAGCCCGTATTCGGTCTCGCCACGCTTGACCGAAAAGATCGTCTTGCCAAAACCGATCATGTATTGCGGAACGCGCAGTCCGAATTTCTTGGCCGGAAGCAGGTGCCCGACCTCGTGCAAGGCAATGGACAGCCCGATGGCGACGACCATGAACAGGACACCGCCAAGGAACATTAATACGCTCATGCTTTTTCCTTCAGCAACGAGATTGCGTGGGCGCGCGCCCACCGATCGGTCTCTAGCACTAGCTCCGCCGAAAGCTCGGCGTTCACCGGGGTATAGTCTTCCAACACCCGGTCGATGGTTTCAACAATGTCGGTAAAGCGGATCTTGCCTTCATGGAAGGCGTCAACCGCAATTTCGTTCACCGCGTTGTACACGGTCATATGGGTGCCGGAGGCGGCAGCGGCCTGCTTCGCCAATTTCACCGCGGTAAAGACCGATTCGTCCAAGGGTTCGAAGGTCCACGATGCGGCGGTGGAAAAATCACAGGGTTTCGCGGCTCCGGCCACGCGATGCGGCCAGTTGATGCCCAAGGCAATCGCTAACCGCATATCCGGTGGCGAGGCCTGGGCGATCACCGAACCGTCGATGAACTCAACCATCGAATGCACTATCGACTGGCGGTGCACCAGCGGTTCGATACGCTCCAGCGGCACATCAAAGAGCAGGTGGGCTTCGATGACTTCTAGCGCCTTGTTGACCATGGTCGCAGAGTTGGTGGTGACCATCCGCCCCATATCCCAGGTTGGGTGGGCTAGCGCCTGCGCCGGGGTCACTTCGCGTAGCTGCTCATAGCTATATCCGAAGAATGGTCCACCGGAGGCGGTGACAATCAGCTTGGAGACTTCCTCCGGGGTGCCCGAGCGCAGGGCTTGGGCAAGAGCTGAGTGCTCGGAATCCACCGGAGAGATCTGCCCGGGAGCGGCAATCTGCTTCACGACCTGGCCGCCGATAATCAGCGATTCCTTATTCGCCAGCGCGAGCAGGTGTCCGGCCTTCAACGCCGCGATGGTCGGTTCCAATCCGATGGCGCCGGTAATGCCGTTGAGCACCACATCAGATTCCATATAGCCAGCGATCTGCGCGGCGGCCTGCGGCCCTGCGAGGAGTTCCGGGGAGTAGTCGCCTACGCCTTTGTCCTGCGCCACCTGCGCAATCGCGGATGCGAGTTCATCTTTGCTCTCTACCGCCGCGCCCACGAGGTCCGGGCGGAAGGCGACTGCCTGTTCGGCGAGGAGCTTGAGATTGTAGCCACCGCTCAGTGCCGCGACGCTAAATTGCTCCGGGGCATTCTTGATGACATCCAGGCCTTGGGTGCCAATGGATCCGGTAGAACCGATCAGCGTGACACGGCGCGGATGGTCCGCAGTTTTAAAAGAAGATTGGATGCTCACCCACCCCATTATGGCCGTTATATCTGTGAGCTCCCAAAGTGCAGATCAACCGGCGCGCTCAAGCCAAGCCGTGCCGGCGAGCAAGTCTGAAGCTCAGCAGCGCGCCGGCCCGGCTCATTAGGGATTGAGCCTTTACAGCCCGAGGCTGCGGGCGATCAGCATCAGCTGAACCTGCGTAGTGCCTTCACCGATTTCCAGGATCTTTGAATCCCGATAGTGGCGAGCCACCAATGATTCGTTGATAAATCCGTAGCCACCAAAAATCTGAGTGGCGTCCCGGGCGTTGTCCATGGCCGCCTCACTAGCGACGAGCTTGGCGTGGGCTGCTTCGATCTTGAAGTCTTTCCCGGCAAGCATTTTGGCCGCGGCCGCGTAATAGGCAAGGCGCGCGGTGTGGACGCGCGAAGCCATGCGCGCAATCATGAATGAGATTCCCTGGTTCTTGCCGATTGAAGAGCCAAAGCTCTGTCGGTTCTTCGCATAGGTTACCGCCTCATCCAGACAGCCTTGGGCGGCGCCGGTCGCAAGAGCCGCGATGGCGATACGACCCTCGTCAAGGATCTCCAAGAAATAGGCATATCCGCGTCCGCGTTCGCCGAGGAGATTCTCTTCGGGGACTCGGGCACCGTTGAAGCTCAGTGGGTGGGTATCGCTGGCATGCCAGCCGACCTTGTTGTAAGCCGGTTCCGCGGTGAATCCTTCGGTACCCGATGGAACGATAATCGTGGAGATTTCTTTTTTGCCGGTGGCCTCGTTGACTCCGGTCACCGCGGTGACCGTGACAAGCGAAGTGATGTCTGTTCCCGAGTTCGTGATGAATTCTTTGGAACCGTCGACAACCCACTGGCCATTTTCGAGCTTTGCTTTGGTTCTCGTGGCCGATGCGTCAGATCCGGCACCGGGCTCGGTCAGTCCGAATCCTGCGAGGTTCTTGCCGGCGGCGAGATCTGGCAGCCAACGCTGTTTTTGTTCCTCATTTCCGAAACGGAAGATCGGCATCGCCCCGAGTGAGACACCTGCCTCCAAGGTAATGGCTACCGACTGGTCGACTCGACCAAGTTCTTCCAGCGCGAGGGCCAGAGCGAAGTAATCGCCGCCAGATCCGCCGTATTCCTCGGAGATCGGCAATCCAAACAGGCCCAACTCCCCCATTTGCGCAACAACTTCATAGGGGAAGCTGTGCTCCGCATCGTGTTTAGCGCTGACCGGCGCGACGACTTGCTGGGCAAATTCACGGACGACGTCGACCAGGTCTTGGTACAGTTCGTCGAGTTCGAGATCAATCACGGGCACTCTCTTCTTTCGAGGTTGTCCACACCGTCCTTGCGTTTTTGACGCAATGATCGATGGCGGGCCATGTTGGACGCGGAGGCCATATCTTGGAAGCTGACCGTCCGGCGCGTATGGTTAATTTCTATTAACTGTGTATGTCCAGCTACATTTTGACACTAGTGGCGTACTTCATAGTTGTCCATAGTTGGACGGGGTTTTCGAAGGAGTAAATGCATTGAGCAGATATCAATCGCTCACTGAGCCAACCGAACGCGAGCGTGCCAAGGCCGAACGCCGTGATGCGCTATTGCGCGAAGCGACACGGCTCTTTGCGTTGCACGGTTACGCCGGTGTTTCCTTAGAAGATCTGGGAGCCGCCTGCGGCATCTCGGGGCCTGCCGTGTACCGGCATTTTGCCGGCAAACAGGCGCTCCTCATCGCTTTGCTGGTAGATATGTCTAAGGACATCTACGCCGGCGGTCTGAAGGCCGCAGAGAGTGGCGGCAAGCCGTTGGAGGTGTTGTCCCGACTGGTTGATTTCCATACCGATTTCTCCCTCTCTCGACCAGACATCCTTCAGGTTCAGGACCGCGACTTGAAGTCGCTCCCGAAGGCCGAACTCGCCTTAGTCCGAAAACTTCAGAATAATTACATTGCGTTGTGGACCGAGCAGCTGGCCCAAATGCATCCCACCGGAAGCCCGCAGTCGCATCGCTTTAGGGCACACGCGGTCTTTGGCCTGTTGAACTCCACCGCACACTCGGCGCACTCACCACGCACCAAGAAATCCGGGTTAAAGCCGTTGCTCTCCAATATGGCACTCGCGGCTCTCACATCCCCGGTAGTCTAGAAACTAAGTCCCACTTATTCTGGGCGCGTTCAATCGGGCGCGTACCACCTCACGAAAGAAAGGCCTTTACCGTGCAACTACGTGAAGTCCGCCCTTCCGACTTGGACGCCTTCTTTGCTCACCAGCAGGAACCCGAGGCGAACCTGATGGCGGCCTATCAGGCCCGCAACCCTTCGGACCGGGCCGTATTCGATCATCACTGGAGCTCAATCCTCAACGATGAGTCGGTACTGGTTCGCACTATCGAGCACGAAGGCGACGTTGCCGGCTCCATTTTGGTCTTTGACGGTTCGAAGCCCGAGATCAATTTCTGGACCTCCACCAAGTTCTGGGGCAAGGGAATCACCACCAGCGCTGTGGACGCGTTCCTGGCCGAGTTCACTAAGCGTCCGCTGACCGCACACGTGGTGCAGGACAATCTAGGTTCGCTCAAGGTCCTAGAACGTCGCGGCTTCAAGCAGGTAGGCACCGAGCAGATCTTCTCGAACGCCCGTGCCGCGGTTGTCACCGAGATCGTTCTCCAGCTCGACGACTAACAGTCGCTTAAATACAGCTAACCGCAGTTCACCCGACGACGTGTGAACTGCGGTTAGCTGTTTAATGCTGATCTATCGGGGTTTCAAGGCCCGTAATAGCCCTTGCCTCGATCAATATCTTTTCTTGCATCCCGCAACGCCTTGGCCGTCTGCTCATCGCTATGGTCAAAGTCAGTAGCCTTGCGATCCAGGCTGCGATAGGCCCCAACGATGAACGGCAGCGCGCAGAGGGCGATGACGGCGGACATAATCAGGATCGATACCAGATCCATGGCTTGCGCCCCGCTTCCTTGCCCGGCCCGGTTCCCGCGGACTACTTCGTGGAATTCAAGGTCCGCCACGCCTCACGACGCACCGCCTGCTCGATCGGATCCGGCACCGGAGCGGCGGCCAGCAACCTGCGCGTGTAGTCGTGGGTCGGTGCATGCAGCACGGTATCTACGCGCCCCTGCTCCACCGACTTGCCGTTTTGCATCACCACAACCGAATCGGCGAGCATATCGACAACCGCCAAATCATGGCTGACGAATAGGCAAGCGAAGTTGAAATCGCGCTGCAACTCCTGGAGCATCTCCAACACCAGCGCCTGCACCGAGACGTCCAGCGCGCTGGTCGGCTCGTCGGCGATCAACAACTCCGGATTCAAGGTAAGGGCGCGGGCAATGCAGATACGCTGGCGCTGGCCGCCGGAAAGCTCGTGCGGGTAGCGGTTGATGACATTTCGCGGCAGCTTCACCGCATCCAGCAGTTCCTGCGCACGCTTGATCCGCTCGGTCTTGCTGCCGACTTTATGCACCACCATGGGCTCGGTAATGCAATCGCCAATGGGGAATCGCGGATTAAGCGAAGCGGCCGGGTCCTGGAAGATCACCCCGATCTGCTTGCGCACCTGGCGCGCCTGGCGCGGTGAGAGCTTGGGCAGATTATGGCCCTTGACCGACAGCGTTCCGGAGGCCACCGGCAGCAGGCCGAGCACCGCCTTGGCGATGGTCGATTTGCCCGAACCGGATTCGCCCACGATGCCGAGCACCTCGCCCTTTGCGACGTCGAAGCTGACGTTTTCCACCGCCCGGAAGACGGTGCCGCGCATGTCGTATTCCAGTATCAGGTCCTTGGCTTCCAAGACCAGCTCGCGGTCGGCCTGCGCGATCGGTTCGCTGCGCGGCGCGGGCTCTTCTACGCTCACTCGCGAAAGCCGCGGCACGGAAGACAATAGGCGTTGGGTGTATTCGTGTTGCGGGTGCAGCAGCACCTGCTTTACATCCCCGGTCTCCACCAGGTTTCCTTGGAACATCACCGCGACCTGATCGGCCATATCTGCCACGACACCCATATTGTGGGTGATGAGCAGAATTCCCGTATTCAGCCGGTCTTTGAGTTCCCGGAGCAGGTCCAGGATTTCGGCCTGCACGGTCACGTCCAGTGCGGTGGTCGGCTCATCGGCAATGATCACCTTCGGTTCGCAGGAGATCGCCATGGCGATCACGATGCGCTGGCGTTGGCCACCGGAAAATTGGTGTGGATACTGCCTAATGCGTTTGGCGGGATCTGGGATGCCCACCATGGTCAGCAGCTCGATGGCGCGGTCGGTGGCTTCCTTGCCATAGGCCACGTCGTGCAGTTCGAGCGCTTCGGTCAGCTGGCGTTCGATGGTCAGCACCGGGTTCAGCGCCGTCATGGGTTCTTGGAAGACCATGGCAATGTCGGTGGCACGCATTTTACGCATCTTGCCTGCCTCCAGTCCTACCACGTTGACATTGCCTATCTTGGCGACGCCGGTGACCTGGGCGTTCTCCGGCAGCAGGCCCATGGCCGCGGTGGAGGTCACGGACTTCCCGGACCCCGATTCACCGACCAGCGCCACGACTTCGCCCGGGCGCACCGCCAGGGATAGCCCCTTGACGGCGTGGACGTCGGGTCCGGCGGTTTCGAAGGTGACCTTCAGGTCATTGAAGCTCAGTGCATAGTCTTCTGTTGCTTCGGTGCTCATGGCTTCTCCTTACGGGTTGGCAGGGCAAAGAGCCCTGCCCGGCGGCGGCGCTTGCCGGTGTGGCGTGGATCGAAGGCATCTCGCAGACCATCGCCGAGGAAGTTGACGCTCAGCGCGATGGCGACGATGATCATGCCCGGCCACCAGAACAACCACGGACGTGAGGTAAACGCATTCTGGTACTGGCTGATCAGCAGGCCCAGCGAGGATTCCGGCGGTTGTACGCCGAAGCCCAGATACGACAGGGCGGATTCGAGCAGGATCGCGCCGGCAATGGCGAAGGTCGCGTTGACCACGATCACCCCGATGGTGTTAGGCAGCAGGTGCTTGAAAATGACCCGTGAGGTTTTTGAGCCCATGGCCTGGGCCGCCGCCACGTATTCGCGTTCGCGCAAGCTGAGGATCTCACCGCGGACCAGTCGGGCTAGACCGGTCCAGGTCACCAAGCCCAAGACGAGGGCCAAGGTGATGATCGAGCCGGAGGTCGCGCCGGCAAGCTGGCCAAGCACTGCGGCCAGCACCAGCAGCGGGATCACGATGAACAGGTCGGTCATGCGCATCAAAACCTCATCGACCCAGCCGCGGAAGTATCCGGCGATCGCGCCGATGACCGCTCCGAGGAAGGTGGATACCACGCCGACGACCACTCCGATGATGATCGATTTTTGGGTTCCGGTCATCACCAGCGCGAAGTAGTCCTTACCGATGGAGTCCTGCCCGAAGGGGTTCTCCCCCCAGCGGATTCCTTCGCCGCCGAGCCACGTGGGGACCAAGCTCAAGGTTGGCTTGCCGCCATCGATCACGCTACCGGCGTTGAGGTAGGACTTATCCCACCAGCCCGGAAATACTCCCCAGCCCACCGAGCTGAAGGCCATCACGGTAATGAAGACCAGAATGATGCTGGAGGTCATGGCGAGCTTGTGCTTGAGGAAGCGCCCAATAACGATGCGCCCCTGGCTTTTTGAATCTTCGGCCTGGCGGGCAAGCTTCGCATCCTCCAGTTCTGCAAGGGAGGTGACGTTCTCTGGCAGTTTGTCGTTGGTGTTACTCATCGCTTGTCCTTAATGTCCCAGACACGATTGGTGTGAATTGTCATGGCCGCCTAGACGCGAATGCGCGGGTCGAGCAGGGCGTAAACAATGTCTGCCATCAGGTTGAAGAGAATTGCTGCGGTGCCGGTGACCAGGAAGAAGGCCATCACCGGGTTGGCATCCACCCGGTCCAGACCGGTGGCGAACATTTCGCCCATGCCTTTCCAACCGAACACCCGCTCGGTAATCACCGCGCCACCGATCAGCCCGGCGAAGTCGAAGGCTGCGATGGTAGCGATGGGGATCATGGCGTTGCGGAATGCGTGGCGGAAAATCACCGTGCGTTCGCTCAGGCCCTTGGAGCGGGCGGTGCGAATGTAGTCTTGCTGCTGAACTTCGAGCATCGACGAACGGGTGTAGCGCGAGTAGCTTGCCAGCGAGATGATTGCCAGCAAAATGGTGGGCAGCAGCAGCTGGGTGCCATTGTCCAGGAAGTGGTCCCAGTAGCCGCCCTCGAAGTTCGCCGTAGAGGAGCCGATGGTGGAGATCGGGCGTCCCTTGTTGTCCAGGAAGCCTGGCCAAGCACGGAACAGGTGATCGACCACGGTCAGTGCGGCTCCGACAAAGCCGGTGGCCATCGCGACGCTGGCGGCGACCTTGCGCAGCCGCCCGCCCATGAAACGTCCGACCAGCGCGGGCAACAGCACCGCGAGGATTAAGCCGCCCAGCAGGATCCAGGTGTTCGGTTCGGCCATCAGGTAGAAGGTCGCGTAGTAGGCGATCAGCACGAGCGCCACGGTGATCAGCGCCGGATACAGCACTCGCTTTTCCTTCAGTCCCGTGCTCATCGCGGTGGCCGAGAGGGCGACGAGCGCGGTGAGCACCACGATGAATGCCGGTCCCATTTGCGGGTAGCGGTAGAAGTTCAGCCACAGCGAATACTGCATGGCCAGCGGCACGAAGACGGTGACCACCGCGAAGGTCAGCATGCGGCGCTTGAGCGATCCGGCGAGGAACGTCTGCAGGATCAGCCCTAGGATCATACCGACAAGTATTGAGGTTCCCAAGGAGATATCCGGTGCCGCGATCCAGTCGTTGAATCCGATAGCGAGGTATTCCTTGAGCAGCACCGCTGCCCAGAACACCGGAAGGGAGAAGAAGAGGAAGGTCAGGAAGGTGACGGTGTAGTCCAGACCCGAGTATTGGCGCACCGCGGTGAGCACACCGATGGCGATACCCAAGATCGCTGCGATCAGGGTGGCGATCAGCACCAGTCGCAGGGTCGAGGATGCGGCATTTGCCAGCAATCCGGAGACCTCCACGCCGTTGATATTCCGTCCTAGGTCGCACTGGCCGACAAAGCACTTTGAAACGCCGGTCAGCCAGTCCCAGTAGCGCAGGTACCAGGGCTGGTCCAGCTCCATGTACTCGATGCGTTGGGCCATCAGATACTCGCGATTATCGGCGTTGCTTTCGCGCAGATCCTTGAGTGGATCACCGGAGTTAATGACGAGGATATACAGCAGCAGCGAGGCTGCAAACAGCACTGCGAGGGCCGATCCAAGTCGCTTGGCGATGAATTTCAACACGGCGTCTATGTCCTACTTTCGTTGTCACCGAACGATTCGCGGCGCCCAGGGTGGTGGCGATTCTGAACCGTTGTGGGGATGTGGTGGACACACTGCGGGGCCCGACGATCTATCGGGCCCCGCAGTCGTTCACTCACGGTGTCTGAGTTCTGTGCCTACCGGCAGTTACTCTGCACGTACCCACTGATTTGCGTTCCAGACGATCTGGTCCTGGGTCGCGGTGTGGCGGACATTTTGGATATCTGAGCCCGAGGCACTCAGGCCTGGGTGGGCAAAGACTGGAATGCCGTAGAGGTCATCCCACAAGAGCTTCTCGATCTTCTTGACCTGCTCCTGGTGCACGGCCGGATCCAGCGAAGTGGCCAGGGTCTCCCACTCGGCGTCTACCTGTTCGTTGGAGTACTTGCCGAAGTTCTGCGGCTTGCCGGTTGCGTAGATGTTCTGACCCGAAGAAATCTGGCCGGAACCCGCCCAAGCGAACAGTGCTACCTCGTAGTCGCCGCGATCCTGGGCGCCGCCCGGTGCGAAGAACTTCGCATCGCCGTCATCCTCGATCTCGAATCCAGCCTCATCACAGGAGGATTTGATGGCTGCGACCTGGTTGGTACGGCGCTCGTTCGGAGCGGAGTAGCCGATGCGCACCTTGGTGCCCACTGCGTCCTGCTCTTCCAGGATCTTCTTCGCGCCTTCGATATCGACCTCATCGTAGCGTCCGTCATAGGAAGCCGAGACGACGTCTTCATAGTTGTCCTGGAACGGGAAGACCTCGCGGGCGTTCATGACAATAGCCTCTGGGTTCAGCGGCTTGATCAGGTTGTCAACGATGTTCTGGCGAGGGACGCACATGGCGAAGGCCTTGCGCAATTCCAAGTTGGTGAACGCGTTGCCCTCGGTGAAGTTGAAGTCCAAGTGCTCCCAGGTCAGCGTGTCACCCTTCTGGATGTTGATCTGATCGCCCAAGGCCTCAAGCTGGGAAAGTGTATCAACCGTTGGCTGCGGGTTGATGACGTCGAGGTCCTTATTCTGCAGGGCCTGCACCATGGCAGCATCTTCAACGAAGCGGAAGGTCAGTTCCTTGGTTGCCGCTGGAGTTCCGTAGTACTCCTCGTTGGCGACCAGGGTGACCGATTCGCCGGCCTTCCAGGAACCGAGCTTGTACGGTCCGGAAACGGGACTGATCGCTTCGTCCGGCAGGGTGCCCGGATTAGTCACCCAACCTTCGTTCCAGAACTCGGCGGCCTCCTTCAGCTTGTCGGATTCGCCGGCGAGAATGGCGTTGGCCAGCTCTTCGGTGCTCATGCCGGCTTCCTTGGCCACCACGTGTGCTGGGTGGAGCATCCAGGACTGCAAGGCCCAGTCCGGATCTGGAGCGGCGAATTCGACGGTGAATTCCTTGCCTGCAACATCGCCCTGCGGGCCCTTTGGCACGGTGTCGCCCAAGTCGACGGAGACCGAGTTGAACAATGGCTTCTCTTTGTCGCCGCCTTCGTTCAGGTTCAGGTTCTGCACGCCCCAGGCGAGCACCGAGTCGGCGACGGTGATTGGCGTTCCGTCGGACCAAACGGCGTTCTCATTGATGGTGTACTTGATCGTCAGCGGATCATCGCTGACCTTCTCGTAGGAGCCGAGATCTTCATTCGGGTACAGGGTTCCATCGGTACCGAAGTACGAGAAGCCTGCGAACATGCGGTCCACGATCCCGGAGTTATAGGTCGAGTAGGTGTTCGGGGTGAAGCCGTTGTAGCTGAGGAACTCCGGCGCACCGATCGACACGTTGATGGCGCCGTCCTTGGTGGTGATATCCCCCAGATCCGCGAGGCCGCTGTTGGTAACTTCTGCCGACCCGTTGCCGCCAGCTGCACCCGACTCGGATGCCGCTGGGTCGCCACCGCCGCCCGGTGCACATGCGGACAGCGCCAGAGCCATCGCTGCGCCTACTGCTACTGCCTTCGAAACACGTTGGAATCGCATTCCGCCTCCTTGAGAAATTGAACGATACGAGTTCTGAACCATGAAGCTCAGTGTGGAACACATCACATGATGGAACCATTGAGCAATAGACTAACCGGATTTTGCCATCTTGGATATAGAAAGATGCGTTTCACATCTACCAAGTGGCCCCGGGAAACAATCTGGTTACAATCGCCTTGTTACCGATCAGTTTAGAGATCCGGCTCACATCCGCGAGATTTCAAGGATTTCTTTCACATTGGGTTTTTTCAATCAGAAGACGCACTTCCGCGCGACGGTGGGCAAACTCATTTATAACGTTTTTGCAACATTTATTTCACATCCTCAAAAACTGAAACATTTCTTGAATAAGTCATTTTTAACGAACTCAGGGCAGTGACTTCTATATGAAGTCACTGCCCTGAAATGGACGGGAAATAGGCCGTTGACAGCGCCTAGATCAGGCTTGCACCCGGGATCGCCGCCAGCAGATTGCGGGTGTAGTCGCTCTTCGCGTTCTCGAAGATTTCATCCACCGTCCCCTGCTCAACCATCTGTCCGTGCTCCATCACGCACACGTTATCTGCGATCTCGCGCACGACCGCCAGGTCGTGGGTGATGAACAGGTAGGTGAGTCCCAGCTCGCGCTGCAGTTCGTCCAGAAGCTCCAGCACCTGAGCCTGCACCAGCACGTCCAGCGCCGACACAGCCTCGTCGCAGACGATCATTTCCGGCTTCAAGGCCAGCGCACGTGCGATCGCAATACGCTGGCGCTGACCGCCGGAAAGTTCATTCGGGAAACGGTGCATCGTCGAAGCCGGCATGGAAACCTGGTCCAGCAGCTCCTTGACCTTCTTCTCCCGGGAGGCCTGATTTCCAATACCGTGGATGCGCAACGGCTCCTCGATGGTGCGGAAAATGGAATACATCGGGTCCAAGGAACCATAGGGGTCCTGGAAGATCGGTTGCACACGGCGGCGGTACTTGAACAGATCGCGCTCACTGAGTTTGCCGATGGCCTGCCCGTCAAAGACGATGTCACCGGAGGTTGCATCCAGCAGGTTGAGCACCATCTGCGCGATCGTTGACTTGCCCGAACCGGACTCGCCCACCACCGCGGTGGTCGTGCCCTTCGGGATCTCAAAGGAGACCTTGTCCACCGCGGTGAACTTGTCCTTGCGCCCGAAGCCCCTGCGGATGTCGAACACCTTGGTCAGGTTCGAAATCTTCAGCAGCGGCTCAGTCTTCTGCGCCGCGACTTGGTCTACCGCCAGCTCGTGCTTGTCGCCACGCTGGGCGGCCAGAGACGGCGCCGAATTGATCAGTCGCTTGGTGTACGGGTGCTGCGGATTGCGCAGCAATTCCAGGGCCGGGCCAGATTCGACGACCTGCCCCTTGTACATCACGATGACCTTCTCGGCACGCTCTGCTGCCAGACCCAGATCGTGGGTGATCAGCAGGACCGCCGTGCCCAGTTCACTGGTCATGGTATCCAGGTGATCCAGGATCTGCTGCTGAACGGTGACGTCCAACGCGCTGGTTGGTTCATCGGCAATAAGCAGCCGTGGACGGCAGGCCAAGCCGATGGCGATCAGCGCACGCTGGCGCATGCCACCGGAGAACTCGTGCGGGTACTGATTCGCTCGGGTTGCCGCATCTGGAAGACCGGCGTCCGACAATACCTGGGCAACACGCTGCTTCGGGTTGTTCCCCGCCAGTCCGTTGGCCTTCAGGGTTTCTTTCACCTGGAAACCGATCTTCCAGACCGGATTCAGGTTGCTCATCGGGTCCTGCGGGACCATGCCGATGTGGTTACCACGCAGCTCGACGAAACGCTTTTCGCTGGCCTTGGAGATATCTTCACCGTCAAAGAGAATCTGACCGGCGGAGACTTCGCCATTTCCCGGAAGCAAGCCGATGGCGGCCAAGGCGGTCGTGGACTTGCCCGATCCGGACTCGCCCACGATGGCCACGGTCTCCCCCGGCATCACCGTCAGGTTTGCGTTGCGCACCGCGTTGACCGGGCCATCAGGAGTACTGAAGGTAATGGCCAGGTCTTTGATTTCCAGCAGGGGCTTTGGATCTGCGTTCTGCACCATAGCTAGTTCCCCTTTCGGGTCTTTGGATCCAGTGCATCACGCACTGCATCGCCGAGCATGATGAAGCTCAATACCGTGAGGGACAAGAACAATGCAGGCCACATCAGCATCATCGGATTATTTCGCAATTGATTCTGCGCTGCGGCAATATCGTTGCCCCAGCTCATCACATCTGGCGGAAGCCCCAGCCCAAGGAAGGACAGCGTGGATTCGGCAACGATGTAGATACCGAGGTTCACCGTTGCCACGACGATCACCGGTGCCATGGCGTTCGGGATGACGTGCCGTACCAATGAGTTGAACCTTGAGAGCCCCAAGGCCCGGGAGGCCTTGACGAAGTCGGCATTCCGGGCTTCCAGGACCGCACCGCGGGTGATGCGGGCGACCTGTGGCCAGCCGAAGATGGAGAGCGTGATGATAACCGTCCACACGCTTCGGTTTTCCCGGAAGGCGGGAAGCTGCATCACGATGATCGCACCGAGAATCAACGGCAGTGCGAAGAAAATATCACCCAGGCGGGCCAAGATGATATCCAGCCAACCGCCGTAGAAGCCGGCCAGCGCGCCAATGGCACCGCCGAGAATCACGACGAAGAGCGTGGTGAACACTCCAACCATCAGCGAGGCGCGCGTGCCATGGATTACTCGGGCATACACATCGCAGCCCTGGAAGTTGAAGCCCATCGGATGCCCAGCACGGGAACCTTCATTGGAGTTCTCCAACGCGCAATAGGTCGGATCGGTGCTGCTGAACAAGCTTGGGAAAGCCGCTACGACGAGCACCGATACGATCAGAATAACCGAAACAATGAACAGCGGTCGCTTGCGCAACGAACGCCAAGCCTCGCCCCACATGGACAGCGGCTTCCCGGTTTCCTTGACCGCGTCGACTCCCTGCAAGGGGGTTTCATCCAGCGGTGCAACGAAGTGTGGAATATGGTATTTGGAGATCTTGCCGGCACGGTTTTTGCCGATGGGCAATCCGGCCTCAGGATTAGGATTCTGGTTCTCAGGCATATCGGATCCTTGGGTCAAGCAGAGCGTAAAGCATGTCAACAATGAGGTTGGCGAGCACGAAGACGACCACAAGCACGCCTACCACGGCCACTACCGTCGGGATCTCACCCTTGCGGATAGCTGAGAACAACAGGCTGCCCACGCCGGGGACGTTGAAGATGCCTTCGGTGACGATCGCGCCACCCATGAGCGAGCCCAGGTCGGCGCCCAGGAAGGTGACTACCGGGATCAGCGAGTTGCGCAGGATGTGCACGTTGACTACGCGTCCACGGCTCAAGCCCTTGGCGGTTGCCGTGCGCACGTAATCGGCTTGCTTGTTCTCGATGATCGAGGTTCGGGTCAGTCGCAATACATAGGCCAGAGAAACCAGGCCAAGCACTGTGGCGGGAAGAATCAATTCACCCCACGTAGCGCCGCCGGAAACCGTTGGCTTGGCCCAGCCAAGCTCAACACCGACTACGTACTGCAGCACGAAGCCGAGTACGAAGGTAGGAACTGCGATCACAATCAGCGATGCGAACAGCACTGTTGAGTCGAACCATTTGCCCTTGCGCATACCGGCGATGACGCCGAAAAGGATACCGAAGACGGCTTCGATGGCCAGCGCCATGACTGCCAGTCGCGCGGTCACCGGGAATGCGCGAATTAACAGGTCACGCACTTCCTGTCCGGAGAAGGACATGCCCAGGTCCAAGGTGACCAGATTCTTCAAGTACAGGCCGTACTGAATCCAGAATGGCTGGTCGAGGTTGTACTGGGCCCGCAGCGAAGCTTCCACCGCCGGGGTCATCGGCTTGCCGCCGGAGAGCGCGGTAATCGGGTCGCCCGGGGTAGCAAATACCAGGAAGTAAACGAGCAAGGTGGCACCGAAGAATACGGGAATCAGCTGCAGAAATCGTTTAAACGTAAAACTTAACATGAGCGCGTCTCACCTCGAGACGTCGCAAGGCGCTGGGCCATTTTATTTCCTCTTTCCGTCGGCGATCGCCAGACGTTCATTTGGAGAGGCAGGACTGACACGCCAAAGGGAGACCCAAATGGTGCAGGGTCTCCCTGAGACGTTTTTCAGCTGAAGCCCACCTGAGCAGGCAGCTTAGCTAGTGAACCTATTTGCCGGTGATGGCGTTGTAGATTGGAACGCCGTTCCAACCGAACTCCACGTTGTCGACGTTCTCGCTCCAACCGCCCTGCACAGCCTGGTACCACAGTGGGATAGCTGGCAGATCCTTGAAGAGGATCTCCTGGGACTCGTTGAAGATCTTGGCGCCTTCGGCCGGATCCGTTGCGGCAAGCCCGTCCGTGAGCTTGTCGTCGAATTCCTTGTTCGAGTAGTCGCCATCGTTGGAACCTGCACCGGTGCCGTACAGCGCACCGAGGAAGTTGTACATCGATGGATAGTCAGCCTGCCAGCCGGAGCGGTGGGCACCGGACATCGTCTTCTTGCCCACGTCTTCACGCAAGGCCTTGAAGGAGGTGTACGGCTTGGCCACTGCGTTGATTCCCAAGGTGTTCTTCACCTGGTTGGCGACGGCTTCAACGAATTCCTTGTTACCGGCACCATCGACGTTGTAACCGATGGAGAATTCTTCGGAGTCACCCCACGCCTCGATGGCGTTGGCTTCGTCCCACAGCTTCTTGGCCTCATCGGCATCAAAGTCGAGAACCTCGGAGCCTGGAATATCGGCGGTGTAGCCATCGAGCACCGGAGCGGTGAATTCTTCGGCCTTGACCTTGCCGCCGAAGTACACCTTTTCGATGATCTGCTGGCGATCAATGGAGCGCGAGATCGCCGCACGGCGCAGGTTGCCCTCTTCGCCCTGCTTGAAGTGATCCAGGTAGCCAGAGATGGTGATGGTTGCGTTACCGGCGTAGGGAGCGTTGATCGAACGGTCGCCCAGTTCGTCCTGGTAATTGGCCAGCGCCGATGGCGGAATCTGGTCCAGCACGTCTAGGTTGCCCGCGAGAATGTCCTGGTAAGCGGACTCGGTCGACTGGTAGACCTTGAAGTCAACACCGCCGTTGGCTGCCTTGCGTGGGCCCTCGTAGGACTCGTTGACCTCAAGCTTCAGGTTGACGTCGTGGTTCCACTCGGTCAGCTTGTATGGTCCGTTGCTGACCGGCATCTGGCCGTAGGCCTTCGGGTCTTCAAATGCTGCTTCGGGAAGCGGCATAAACGCGGTGTAACCAAGACGCAGCGGGAAGTCGGATTCCGGCTGGCTGAGCTCGACGGTGAAGGTGTTGTCATCGACAACCTTCAGGCCTTCCATCTCTTCGCTCGTTGCACCCTCGGCGCTGACTTCGTCATAGCCCTTGATGGACTCGAAGAAGTACGAGTTCAGCTGTGCGTTCTTGGCTGCGGCACCGAAGTTCCAAGCATCCACGAACGAAGCAGCGGTCACTGGGGAACCATCGGAGAAGGTGTGCCCCGGAGCAAGCTTGATGGTGTAGTTCTGGGAATCCTCAGTCTCGATCGACTCAGCGATTTCATTGACGGGCTTGCCCTTGGAGTCGTAGCTGACCAAACCGGTAAAGATCAGGTCCATGACACGTCCGCCGCCAACTTCGTTGGTGTTGGCTGGCAATAGGCCGTTTTGCGGCTCGGTGGTGTTAGCGGTGATGACCTTGGTGGCGTCTCCCTCGGATCCGCCTCCGGCGGATTCTTCCGAAGTCCCTCCGCCACAGGCGGTTAGGGTCAATGCCAAGGCAGCGGACAAAACCAGTGCCTTCGATGCGTGCGAGTATCGCATCCTTCTTCTCCTCAACAGATCGTTGCTGCTTCTGCAGTTCACAGACGCCATGGGCTCCAAGTTGTGAGCCATAGCACGTAGTGAACGAGATTACATCAAATATTGCGAAACAACCAATGAATAACTATGAAAGTAGTGCTTGAAATTGAGTTGATCCATCGATCGGCTCAATTTTTTACTCATGAAAGCCCCGGTAAATCAAATAAAAATGTTCATCATTCCAGGGTCTTCCAGTACCGCGCCCACACCGGCGAGGAACTCGCTAGCTTCCTTTCCATCGACCACGCGGTGGTCGAAGGACAGCGCCAAGGTTGAGGTATGGCGCAGGGCCACCTGATCCTCAAACTCCCACGGACGGCGCTTGACCTGTCCGAGAGCAAGAATTCCGGACTGCCCCGGGGGGAGGATCGGGGTACCGGCATCGACACCGAAGACACCGACATTGGTAATTGAGAAGGTGCCTCCGCTCAGCTGGGCTGGGGCTAGCTTTCCGGCTCTGCCCAGGTCGATGAGCTGCGTCAGCTCCTCGGCCAAATCGCGCAAGGACTTGGTCTGGGCATCCTTGACCACCGGAACCAGCAGCCCACGCTCGCTGGCAACCGCCATGCCCAGATGCACCGAGCCGAACTCGATGATCTCGTCATTCGCCGCATCCCACCGGGAATTGAGTGCGCGGTAGGTGCCCAGCAGCCGTGTGACGATCAGTGAGGTGAGGGTCGTGATGTTCAGCTTCACGTCCCTGAGCAATGGGTGCTTGCGCAACGTCTCGACGAGCTTCATCGATTCGGTCAGGTCCACCGTCAAGAATTCGGTGGCATGCGGAGCGGTGAATGCGGACTCGACCATCGCCTTCGCGGTAGCGCGGCGCACCGCGCTGATCTTCACGTGGCGATCGGCCGCGGCCGCGCCAACCGCGGGCGCCGCCGGCTCCGCCGCTTTGGCCGGTGCCTCGATCAGCGCTTCGACATCTGCGCGCAATACCGCGCCGTCCGCACCGCTGCCGCGCACGGCGGAAAGCTCGATCCCGTGGTCCCGCGCGAGCTTGCGCACCGGCGGGGTGCTGCGGGTGGCCGTCCGGCGAGCGCCGGCAGGGACCGCTTCGGTGCTTTGCTCCGATGCTGGGCTGGCGGAATTCTGCGCCGCAGGAACGGCGGCAGGCGAAGCGGAGGCTGCACCTGCGCGAGCACGCCGGGCCGGACGGTTTGCGCTGGCCGCCGGAGCACCGTAGCCGACCAGTGTCGGCGTGCGCCCGGGCTCCGCCGAGGCACCGTCATCGCCGGACGGGGCATCGGCATCCGGCGCCGCGGCTTCGTCTCCAAAGGTCACCAACGGCCCGCCGACCGGTACCACTTCACCGGCGGAGGCATGCAGCTTCTGCACGATGCCGGCGTATGGCGAGGGCAGCTCGACCACCGCCTTCGCGGTTTCCACCTCGGCGATGATCTGGTTCAGCGTGACATGTTCGCCTACCTGGATCTTCCAGTTCAAGACCTCCGACTCGGTAAGCCCTTCGCCGAGGTCGGGAAGCTTGAAAGTATTCGGAGCCATCACTTGGCACCTCCAGTGTGCGTCTCGTTGCGGCGCATGACCGTATCCACGGCATGCATCACCTTGTCCAGATCCGGCAGGTGATGGGATTCAAGCCTCGAAGGCGGATAGGGAATATCAAAACCGGTCACCCTGATCGGCGCGTGCTCCAGATAGTCGAAACAGGTTTCGGTGATCTGCGCGCAAATCTCCGCGCCGATTCCCGAGGTGCGGCTAGCCTCATGGACCACCACAAGCTTGCCCGTGTGCTTCACCGAATCCGCGACGGTGTCCAGATCCAGCGGATCCAGGCAGCGCAGGTCGATGACCTCCAAGCCGATGCCCTCATCCTCGGCCGCCAGCACCGCATCCTTCAGGGTGTAGACCGTAGGGCCGTAGCCGACCACCGTGACGTCATCGCCAACATTGAGCACCTTGGCCTTGGGCGAGCCGGTCTTTTCCGGGGTGCGCAGCTCGACTTCCGCCTTTTCGTGATAGCGGCGCTTGGGTTCAAAGAAGATCACCGGGTCATCGCAGTCGATCGCCTGGCGCAGCATCACGTAGGCATCTTCTACGCTGGACGGGGCGAAGACCCGAAGCCCAGCGGTATGCGAGAAGTACGCCTCCGGTGATTCCGAATGGTGCTCGGGTGAACCGATGCCGCCGCCGTAGGGTATGCGCACGGTGACCGGCATCTTCACCCGTCCGCGCGAGCGGAAGTGCAGCTTCGCCAGCTGGGAGACCAGCTGGTCGAAGGCCGGGTAGGTGAACCCGTCGAACTGGATCTCCACCACCGGGCGGTAGCCGCGGTAAGCCAGGCCAATGGCGCTGCCGACAATTCCGGATTCGGCCAGCGGAGTGTCAACCACCCGATGCTCGCCGAATTCCGCCTTCAGCCCGTCGGTGATGCGGAAGACTCCACCCAGGGTGCCGATGTCCTCACCGAGCAGCACCACCTTTTCGTCTTCGGTCAGCGCGTCGCGCAAGGACTGGTTTAGCGCCTTCATCATTGAGGTGCTCATGCTTCACCGTCCTGGAAGTCTGCGAGGTACTGCAGGTAGTTTTCCTTTTCCCTGCGGTTGGGCTCATGGTCCTCGGAGTACACGTTCTCGAAGAGCTCGCTGGGTTCGGGATCCGGCATATTGGTAATGGCCTCGCGCAGGTCGGCGGCGAGTTTGTCCGCGGCGTTCTGCGCACGCTGCTGATAGGACTGCACGTCCGCGCCGAGCACCGTCAGGTGGTTGACCAAGCGATCGATCGGATCCTTGGCCTTCCACTCTTCGAGCTGCGCGTTCTTGCGATAGCGCGTCGGATCATCTGCGGTGGTGTGGGATCCCATGCGGTAGGTGACGGCTTCGATAAAGGTCGGGCCCAGCCCGTGGCGGGCGTGCGCCAAGGCGGCCTTGGTCGCCGCATAGACCGCGAGCACGTCGTTGCCGTCTACCCGCCAGGTCTTCACGCCGAATCCGCTGGCGCGGTCGGCGATCTGCGTGCGGCTTTGCAGCGCTACCGGCTCCGAGATGGCCCATTGGTTGTTTTGGCAGAAGAACAGCACCGGGGCTTGGTAACTTGCGGCGAAGATCAGCGCTTCGTTCACATCTCCCTGGCTGGTGGCTCCGTCGCCAAAGTAGGCCACGGCCACTTGCTCTCCGCCGTCAAATTTGATGCCCATGCCATAACCGGCGGCGTGCAGCGCCTGGGAGCCAATCACAATTTGCTGGCAGGCAATATTTACCTCGTGCGGATCCCACCCGCTGGCGGTGGCGCCGCGCCAGACGCTGAGCAGGTCTTCGGCCTTGACTCCCCTGGCCCAGGCAACTCCGTGCTCGCGGTAGGAGGGGAAAATGAAGTCGTCGTCTTGGGTGGCGCGCACCGAGCCGATCTGTGCGGCTTCTTGGCCGAGCAACGGTGCCCACAAGCCCAATTGGCCCTGGCGCTGCAAGGCGGTGGCCTCATTGTCCAGGCGACGCAGAACAACCATGTCGCGCAGGAAGTCGGCCAGGTCTTGTTCGGTAAGCCCGGTGAGGTGATGGTCTAGTTCTTCGTCCGGAGTTCTTTCTCCGGAGACGTTGAGCAGCTGGTGCGTAGGTAGGCAACCTGCGGCTACGTCGATGTGCTTGGTGGACACGATCGGCATCCTTACTCTCGCGTAGTCAGTGGTGGACGGCTAGTTCAGCATTACCACCTACCTGTGATGCTACTCACATAGCACATGTTGCACAATGGCAAGAAAAGAATTAAAGCAAAACGCACTATCTTGGCCCTTGCGCGAGTGCTAATGTGCGCATTATGCAGCCTTTAGACGCCACCGATCGACGGATCCTCCTATCGCTGTCCAGCAGCGCTCGCCGGACCGCTTCAGCGCTGGCAAATGCGCTGGGCCTGGGCCGAAATACCGTGCAGTCCCGGCTCAACCGGCTGGAGACCGAGGTTCTCTCCACCGTGGATCGACGCATCCCGCCAACCGCCTTGGGATTCGGGCTGCTTTCCTTTATCGAACTGCATGTGGACCAGCGCCATTTGGAGGACATCGCCAAAAAGCTGGAAGAGATTCCGGAGGTACTCGAAGCGCACGGGCTGACCGGCTCGGCAGATATCCTGGTGCGCGCCGCCGCGGCGAATGCCGAGGAGCTCTTCCGTGTCCATGGGTTGCTGCTGAGTATCGAAGGGGTCAATCGGGCGGATTCTGCACTGTCCATGGCGGAGCTCATCCCCTACCGCACCGCAAAACTCATTGAACTGTCGCTAGCCAATGACAACGGAAATAGGCGGGCGTAGCTCGCGAGCAAACTTGCCGAGGGCCACCCCTTGGCCAAAGGATGCCGGCACTGCGGAGGCGCCCAAGGAATCGGTCGCGCACTACCCAGCGCGCGGTTCCAGCTAGCCCAGCTGATCCATGGCTTCACAGGGGTTCGCACCGGGCTGTGCGTTATGAATCGTTGCCGACAGGGTTGAGATTAGCCCGGCCAGCTGCGCGCTTTGCGCGTCATTCAAGCCGGCGAGCAATTCCTGCTCGGCCGCAGCCACCTTCACCTCGAGTTCTTCGAGCAGCTTGACACCCTGCGCGGTGGCAATGATCTTGCGCGCGCGACGGTCGCTGGGCGCGGCAACGCGCTCCACCAGATTCGCTTCAACCAGCTCGTCGATCAGGTAAGTCAGCACCGTGCGGTCGATCCCCAGATGGGAGCCGAGCGCCTGCTGGTTCGCAGGATCGCGATGCACCACGGTCGAAAGCAACTGATATCCGCGCACCTGCCCCGGCACTGGCGCGACGCTCTGCGCCATCGCGAGCTGATGTCCGCGCAGAATCATCCCCAGGTGCCACCCGAGGTCCCCTGGAAAGAAACCGGGAAGTGGCTGGTGGGCGCCGAGGGGTGTGCTGCGTGAGGTGCTCATGATCACCATCATATCCGAAGCAATGGGGTTGCCAAGATGTTCTGCCGCAAATATAGTCTGTAAAACAGCATAAATCTTTGAAGGATGGCTTTGGTGAACACACTCGAAGGGGCCCGCTTAGCCCCACAGGCAACGATCGGCATTCTTGGAGCCGGCCGCGTAGGTACCGCTATTGCCCGTTTGGCCCTCGCGGCCGGGTATCGAGTTAAGCTCGCAACCTCAAAACCCGCCGAAGAAAACTCGCTGATCATCGAGATCGTCACCCCGGGAGCCGAAGCAGTCGACGCCTCCGAAGCGGCCGCCGCCGACCTGGTCATCGTGGCCATCCCATTGCACAAGTTCAAGGACCTCGACTCCCATGCGCTGTCGGGCAAGATCGTCGTGGACGCGATGAATTACTGGTCCGCCACCGACGGGGAGATCCCCGACTTCGTGAATACGGCACTGACTTCCAGCGAAGTCGTTGCGGCCTTCCTCTCGGCCTCTCATGTGCTGAAATCCTTCAACCACATCGGCTATCACGAGATGGAACCCGACGCGCTTCCCGCCGCAACCGGCGAACGCAGGGCGCTGGCGATCGCCGGCGATAATTCCGCAGCCAAGACGGTGCTGCGCGGATTTATCGAACATATCGGATTCGACGCAGTGGATGCCGGCGACTTGGCCGCCGGGCGGCACTTCGAACCGGGAAGCGAGATCTTCAACGGAAGGTTTAACGCCTCCGAGCTCAACGGGCTGCTGCATGCGGTTCGCCTCTCCAACTAGCCCGACAACCGACTCACCCAAAGGAACTTGCCACCATGGATATCGGCGCCTATAGCTTCGGCGACACCCAGCGAAACCCCGACGGTTCGCTAGGTTCCACCGCCCAAGCGATCAGCAACCTCTTCGAAGCCATCAAGCATGCAGATGCCAGCGGTCTTGACTACTTCGGAATCGGCGAACACCACACCACCACCATGCCGGCTTCCTCCCCCGGCGCGTTGATCAGCGCGGCCGCCGCCGCCACGAAGCAGATCACGTTGGGCAGCGCGGCAAGCATTATCAGCACCGATGATCCGGTGCGGATTTATCAGCAATTTGCCACGGCAGATATCATCTCCGGCGGCGGTCGGGTGGAGATCACCGCCGGCCGTGGATCTTCGGTCGAGACCTTCCCCCTTTTCGGCTTTGACCTCCAGGACTATGACGAGCTGTATGAGCAGAAGCTGGATCTGCTCATGAGCATCAACGACTCCGCCTCCGAAAACATCACCTGGTCCGGAACCACGCGCCCGGCCCTGGCGCATCTGGCGGTAGTGCCCCGCCCGGAGCAGAGCAAACTGCCGATCTGGCTCGCCACCGGAGGAAACGCGGCCTCGTCGGCGCGTGCCGGCCGGCTCGGATTGCCGGTCTCCTATGGGATCATCGGCGGTGCCCCGCACCGTTTTGCGCCGCTGGCAGAGCTCTACCGCAAATCCGGGGCGGCCGCCGGACACGCACTGCAGACCCTGAAGGTTTCGGTAGCGGCGCTGGGGCTTGTCGCGCCCTCCACGAAGGAAGCGGTGGAACGCTTCTACCCGGGCTGGTACAACCTGAACATCGAAATGGGACGCCTGCGCGGCTGGCCGAAACCGGACAAACGAGCCTTCGACGCCCAGGCGGCCGCCCCCGGCGCCTACTACGTCGGCTCCCCCGACGAGATCGCCGAACGCATCGTCCACCTGCACGGACACCTGGGCCACATGCGCCACTTCCTGCAAAGCGACATCGGCGGGCTGCCCCAGGAACACTTCCTGGAATCAATCACGTTGCTGGCCACCGAGGTCAAGCCGCGCGTCGAGCGGCTGCTCGCGCAGAAGTAGCCGCCGAGCCAAGGCCGGCAATTAAACGGGCGGGGGCCGGGATCAGCCATTGCTGGCTGATCCCGGCCCCCGCCCTGAATCGTTATCCGCAACTGAGCACCGGACTAGTGGTCGACCGCCTTTTCGGCACCGACACCGGTCAGCGAGCGAACTTCCATCTCTGCCTGCTTGGTAATATCTTCAACGCCTGGATCGGTGATCGAACCCAGCCAGCCCAAGAGGAAGGCCAACGGGATCGAGACAATGCCGGGGTTGGCCAGCGGGAAGATGGCCATATCGATGCTTGGGATCATCGAGGTCTCCGAACCGGAGAAGACCGGGGAGAAGATGATCAGCAGCAGTGCCGAGGACAGGCCACCGTACATGGACCATACCGCACCGCGGGTCTTGAAACCCTTCCAGAACAGCGAGTACAGGATGGTTGGCAGGTTAGCCGAAGCGGCGACCGCGAAGGCCAGCGCCACCAGGAAGGCAACGTTCTGCCCCTGGGCGCCGATACCGCCGGCGATGGCGAAGATACCGATGATCACTACCGTGCGGCGGGCAACCTTCATCTCCTTTTCCGGAGTCGTCTTGTCCTTGGCGATCACCGAGGCATAGACGTCGTGGGCGAAGGAGGCGGCGGCGGTAATCGTCAGGCCGGCGACAACCGCGAGGATGGTTGCGAAGGCAACCGCCGAGATCAGGCCCAGCAGCAGCGTGCCGCCTAATTCGTAGGCGAGCAGCGGAGCGGCAGAGTTCACGCCGCCCGGAGCGGCCTTGATTCGATCCGGACCGATCAGTGCGCCCGCGCCGAAGCCAAGAACCAGGGTGAACAAGTAGAAGGCGCCGATCAGCCAGATCGCCCAGACAACCGACCTGCGCGCTTCCTTGGCAGTTGGCACGGTGTAGAAACGCATCAGCACGTGCGGCAGGCCCGCGGTACCGAGGACCAGGGCCAAGGCCAGCGAGATGAAGTCAAGCTTCGAGGTTCCGCTCATGCCGTACTTCAGGCCCGGGTTGAGCAGCTCCGGATTGCCGGCGACCTCGGCGGCCTTGCCCAGCAGCTCGGAGAAGTTGAACCCGAACAACGCCAGCGTCCACACGGTCATGATCAGTGCGCCGGCGATCAGCAGGCAAGCCTTGATGATCTGCACCCAGGTGGTGCCCTTCATGCCGCCGATCAGTACGTACATGATCATCAGCGCGCCGACGACGATAATGACCAGCGATTGCCCCAACTTGCCATCAATGCCCAGCAGCAGGGAGACCAGCGCACCGGCTCCGGCCATCTGCGCCAGCAAGTAGAAGACGCACACTGCGAGGGTGGAGACCGCCGCGGCGATACGCACCGGGCGCTGCTTCAAGCGGAAGGAGAGCACATCTGCCATGGTGAACTTGCCGGTGTTGCGCAGCAGTTCGGCCACCAGCAGCAGGGCCACCAACCAGGCGACGAGGAAACCGATGGAATACAGGAATCCGTCGTAGCCGTTGATCGCGATGGCACCGACAATGCCCAGGAACGACGCTGCGGAAAGGTAGTCGCCGGCAATGGCCGTACCGTTTTGCGTTCCGGTGAAGGAACGGCCACCGGCGTAGTAGTCCGCGGCGGTTTTATTGTTCTTGCTTGCCTTGAGCACGATCACCAAGGTGATGCCCACAAAGGCGGCGAAGATTGCGATATTCACCAGCGGGTTGCCGACCTGAGTCGATTCGGCCCCCTGGGCCAGGATCAGCGAAGAATTCATTAGTTCACGCCCTCTTTTTCCAGACGCTCACGAATCTTCGAAGCCTTGGGATCAAGTTTATTGTTGGAGAACTGCACGTACAGTGCGGTGATGACGAAGGTCGAGACAAACTGCAACAGGCCAAGCAGGATACCCATATTGATGTTGCCGAAAACCTTGATGGACATAAAGTCATGGAAGTAGTCCGCCAACAAGACGTAGGCGAAGTACCAAACGAGGAAAAAGATTGCCATGGGGAAAACGAAGCTGCGGTGGGTCTTGCGCAGTTCCTGGAATTCTTCCGAATCCCTTTCCGCCACAAAATCAATGTCATCGGTGACATCGGGTTGCGATTCAGCACTCATTGGTGCCCTCCTTGAACGAGTTAAACAGGGTAGTGATGACGCACACATGTGCATTGTGACTAAGTTCACTATTGGTCATTTGCCCGTCCCCCACTAGGGGTTCGGCCACGCCAATGGATTAGCGGATAAATTCCTGCGCTCAACGGCACGCTGCGTGACGACGAACGGTCAACGACGGCGGCGGGCTTTAGGATTGAAATATGTCACCAGCGCTGCAGATCACCCTCATCGTCACCATCGTGGTCGTGGGCATCGCCATCGTTGGCTACCTGGGATTCAAGATCTCCCGTTCCACCAACGAACTGGGGACCTACGCGGAGGAAGCCACCTTCCAGGCCCTGCACCATATGTCCATTGCGGTCCCCCACCTCGGACGCGGGCTCACCGAAGAGGGTGCGGCCAAAAGCGCCAAGGCGCTGCGCAAGCTGCTGGGCTGCTCCGCCTTCCTGATCAGCGACACCAGGGCGATCCTCGCCACCGACGCGGCCATCGAGTTCACCGCCGATCTCGAAGCACACGCCCAGTCCGTCAGCTCCTCGGTGATCGGCAGCCAGAAAACACAAGTCCACCGCACCTCCGGGCTGGATCTGGTGGCGGCCCCGATCATGGTGGGCGGGCAGGCGGTGGGCACCGTCACCGCCCTGGCCGAACGCGCCGGGGCGAGCTTCGTGCGAGCCGTCAGCGAGGTCGCGGTCTTCGTCTCCGCACAGGTCACCACCGCCGAGCTCGACGAGTCCAAGGCGCAGCTGCTCGAGGCGCAGATGCGTGCGCTGCGCGCGCAGATCTCCCCGCATTTCATCTACAACTCGCTGAACGCGATCGCCTCCTTCATCAACACCGATCCGGCGCGTGCCCGCGAACTGGTCATCGAGTTCGCGGACTTCACCCGGTACTCCTTCCGCCGTCGCGGTGAGTTCACCACCTTGGCCGAAGAGCTCGAAGCCATTGACCGCTATCTCCTCCTGGAAAAGGCCCGCTTCGGGGATCGCATTAAGGTGTCGCTGCAGATCGCCCCCGAAGTACTGCCCACCCAGATCCCGTTTCTGTGCCTCCAGCCACTGGTGGAGAACGCCGTGCACCACGGGCTGGAAGCCCGCCCGGACGGCGGAAGGATTTCGATTACCGCCACCGAGGACGGTTTGCACGCGGTGATCGCCGTGGAAGACGACGGGGCCGGCATGGACCCGGAACAGCTGGCCTCGGTATTGGCCGGAACCACCGTGAACATGCACGTCGGATTGCGCAATGTCGATGTGCGGCTGCGCCAGCTCTACGGCAACGCCAATGGGCTGCTCATCGACACCGCTCCGGGTGCCGGGACGCTGATTACCCTGAGAATCCCCAAGTTCCGTCCCCCACAAGGGCTAGAGACAGACGTATTGGCCTAACTGACGGTAGAGTTTTAGCCATGATTAATGTGGTCGTTGCCGATGATGAACTTCCAGCGGTTGAAGAAATCTCCTTCCTGCTCGGACAGGATTCGCGTATCGGAAAAATCCACCGTGCCACCTCCGGCGCCGCGGCGCTGAAGGCACTGGAAGAAAACGATGTCGATGCCCTGTTCCTGGACATCCACATGCCGGCGCTGTCCGGATTGGATATCGCCCGAGTCATCTCCCGCTTCACCCACCCGCCGCTGATCGTGTTTGTCACCGCCGACGAGGACCAGGCACTCCAGGCTTTCGAGCTGGCGGCAATCGACTACGTGCTCAAACCCATCCGCCCGCAGCGCCTGGCCGAATCGGTGCGCCGCATCTGCGAACTGGTCGATGACGAACCGGCCAAACCCGAAATGATCACCGTTGACCAAGGCGGCATCACCAAGCTCATTGCCCGCGAAGATATCGGCTATGTCCAAGCCCAAGGCGATTACGCTCGGCTGCACACCCGCGATGCCAGCTACCTGATTCGCGTGCCGCTCAATGACCTCGAACAGCAGTGGGCCGGATCCGGCTATGTGCGGATCCACCGCTCCTATCTGGTCTGCATGGACAAGATCGAGACGGTGCGGCTGCAAACGGGCAAGGCGGCGGTAGTGGTCCACGGCGCCGAGCTGCCGATCTCCCGGCGCGCCCTGCCCGACCTGCGTGAACGATTGGCCGCGAACCGGATCCGCCCATTGTGAGCCCGGAGCAAGACCGATTTGCCGAACAGCGCCCGCAACG
Source organism: Arthrobacter sp. MYb221 (assembly GCF_002979835.1). NCBI lineage: Bacteria > Bacillati > Actinomycetota > Actinomycetes > Micrococcales > Micrococcaceae > Arthrobacter > Arthrobacter sp. MYb221. Next base: position 191,806 of record NZ_PCPW01000002.1, read on the forward strand.
CGTGCGCGTGCAGGCACCGCAGAACGCAAGCCTGAATATCGCCGCCGCCCGCCCCGAGCAGAGCGCCGAGACCTTCTACGTGCGCCAGCTGATCCGTTCCCAGCTTCGCTTGGCGGTGGCGGTCGCTGCGGGGCTGCTCATCATGCTGGTGGGCATCTCGGCGATCTTGGCCTTCTGGCCGGTGGTCGCCCAGGTGACGCTCTTCCACATTCCCCTGCCCTGGTGGATCTTGGGCGTGGGAATCTACCCGATGATCATCGTTGCCGGGCTGTTGTTCAATCGGGCCGCGGCGCGCAACGAGCGACGCTACCGGAGCATCTCTCGATGACCGGCGTGCTTTCGATCCTGGCGCTGCTGATGGTCTGCGTGGCCACCATGCTCATCGCTTTCTACGGGCTGCGGCTCTCCCGCACGACCAGCGATTTCTACGTGGCCTCGCGCACCGTAAAACCCTGGTGGAATGCCTCGGCCATCGGCGGAGAATACCTTTCGGCGGCCTCCTTCCTCGGAGTGGCCGGGTTGATTGTGCTCAGCGGCCAGTCCGGGCTCTGGTTCCCCATCGGCTACACCGCCGGGTACCTGATGCTGCTGCTCTTTGTGGCCGCTCCGCTGCGCCGTTCCCAGGCCTACACCATCCCGGACTTCGCCCAGATCCGCTTCGAAGACTCCGTGCTCCTGCGCAAGATCACCACCTATCTGGTGGTGATCATCTGCTGGCTGTATATCGTCCCGCAGATGCATGGCGCGTCGCTGACCCTATCCATCGCCACCGGGCTGCCCGGCTGGGTCGGACCGGTCATCGTCGCCGCGGTGGTGTGCCTGACAGTGGTCTCCGGCGGGATGCGTTCGGTCACCTTCGTGCAGGCCTTCCAATACTGGTTCAAGCTTGCGGCCCTGGTGATCCCGACCTTATTCGTGCTCTTCCAGGTCATGCCGGAATACTCGGTGCCCGAGCGGGCGGCAGCGATCGCCGGGCAGTTGCAGTCCATCGGCGGGATGAGCCTCTATGAGACGATTTCGATCATCCTGGCCTTGCTCTTTGGCACCTTGGGCCTGCCCCACGTGCTGGTGCGTTTTTACACGAACCCCTCGGGGCAAGCCGCACGCACCACGACGGCCATTGTGCTCTGCCTGCTCTCGGTGTTCTACCTGCTCCCCACCACCCTGGGGGTGCTGGGGATTCTCTATACCCAGGATCTGGGTGCCAATAACGCCGACGCGACGATCCTGCTGCTGCCGCAACGCATCTTCGATGGGTTCCTCGCCGATCTGCTCACCGCGATCGTGGTGGGAGGAGCCTTCGCGGCGTTCCTGTCCACCACCTCCGGGCTGGCCGTCTCCTTGGCCGGAGCGCTGTCGCAAGAGTTCTTCCAGGGCACCGTGCGCGGATTCCGGATCTCTACGGTGCTCGCCACCGCGCTGCCGGTGCTGATTGCCTTGCTCACGAATTCCTTGGCGTTGGCTGGCGCGATCGGCAATGTCTTCGCATTTACCGCCTCGACCATTTGCCCCCTGCTCCTGCTGGGCATCTGGTGGCGTTCGCTCACCGCCCGCGGGGCCATTGCTGGCATGTCCGTCGGCGCGGCCTGCTGCGGCTTGGCGTTGCTCGGATCGAATATGCTGCCGGAAAGCAGCGATTCGCTGTGGGTGCTGATGCTTCGCCAGCCGGCGGCGTGGAGCGTTCCGCTGGCCTTCGTGGTGATGATCCTGGTCTCCAAGTCCACCAGGCGCAGGGTCCCAGCCAATGCAGACCGCGTGATGGAGCTGCTGCATGTGCCCGAGCGCAGCTACAAGCCAGCTGGTGACACGGGCGCTGACCGGCTCCGCTGATTCGACCACGAATCGAAGAGATGCAGCCCAGGACGCTTTAAAGCACTAACCGCGGCTCTGACAGGCCTGCTGGTCTGCCAGAGCCGCGGTTGGCGCGTCTCAAAATTCCTAGTCGATCGAAGCCATCAGCTCGACCACGCGGTCGAGGAAGGCGTCCACCTGGGACTCTTCATAGCCTTCGGTGCCTACCGCTGAGCGGAACTCCACGCGGCGTACCGAGTCGACGGCCATCGGCACATCGCGTTCGAAGTAGTCGATCAGTTGATCGCAGAGCCGGTCGACGTCTTCTATGTTGTAGCTTGAGGCGTTGGAGCGTGAAGGTCGGCGGAAACGCTCACCCTTGGCACGGTGCAAACGCCCGCGGAGGATCGCTGCCAGGCGTCCGACCTGCTGCAACCAGACCTCTTCGCCCTGATGGGCAATGAGGTCATCACGCTCGCGCTTGGCGAATACGTCTTCCAGCCGATCCAGTGCGCCGTCCACTTCGCGGGCCTGGTAGCCGCCCTTTTGCGGTGCGAAGGTAGTGCGGCGGATCAGGTGGCTGGTCACCACGGCATCATCGTTTCCGCCGCCGTTAAAGGTGGCACGCGCCCGGCTGAGAAAAGCATCAACCTGCTTTACGTTGTAGCCGAATTCCTTGTCCGGGACCCGGGAGAACGGAGCATCTTGTTGCTGCGACACGACTATTCCTTAGTTCTAGACGAAAAGTCATTAGGCGTACCGCCATGATGCGGCACCCTTCAATCTTATGTGTTGTGAAATCTTTTGCTGCCATGGGCACACCGTCCGGCGCAGATCCGTCACCGGTTCTGCGCCTCACGCGTTTAGAAAACCGCGACGCTCCAGGCCAAGAGGTGCGAGATGAGATAGGCCAACGGGATGGCGAACAACAGCGAATCAAGTCTATCCATAATGCCGCCGTGCCCCGGAAGCAGGTTGCTCATGTCCTTGATGCCCAATTCACGCTTGACCATGGATTCAGCGAAGTCACCGGTGGTCGCTGCGACCGTGGTGAAGCAGGCGAGAATCACTCCGGACCACCAAGGCATATCCAGCCAGTAGTTGGCTGCCAGCGCGCCGATGGCCATGGACCCGACCATGGACCCGGCAAAGCCTTCCCATGATTTCTTGGGCGAAATCTTCGGGGCCATCGGATGCTTTCCGAATAGCACGCCCACGGCGTAGCCAAAGGTGTCGTTGCTGACCACCAACAGCAGAATCGTTGTAATCAGCAGGTTGCCGTTCTCGCCACGCATCACCAAGAGAGCGAAGCTGAGCAGCAAGGGAACCCAGCTGATGATGAAGACGCTGCTCATCACCGAGGCTGCCGCACCTTTGAGCCCCTCGAGGATTCGGAAGAGCAATGCCAAGATCAAGCTACCCAGATAGGCGAAACCCAACGCGTCGAGGCCACCGAGGGTAGCGCTGACCGGAAGCAATATGGCCGCCAAATACAGCGGGAATTGCTGCACCTCGGTTTTCGCATGGGTTGTCGCGCGGGCCACCTCCCAGGAACCTACCCCGGCGAGCACCACGATCAGAACCACCAGCAGGGTTGGCATCCAGAACAGTCCCAGCATCGCCAAGCCGAGCATCAAAAGGCCCACGCCGATGGCCGCCGGAAGGTTTCGCCCCGCCCGGGATTTCTTCGGTGGTCCCCCGATCAGCAATTCTGCGGGGATCTCCGCTTCTTCGGGTTCGGCTTTGCCGGTTTCGGCCAGGTCCTCGCTGTTCGCTTGCGGAGGTTTTGGCTGCGTTGCTTCCGCTGGCTTTCCCGCCGCTGGCTGCCCGTCCGAGGTCTTCGACGCCGGCGCAGGGGCAACTAGTTGCGCCTTTGCCTGCGCTTTAGCTTTCGCCTTGGCCACATCGACTACCGGTTTGGGAGCTTGCGGAGCTTGGTCAGCGCCGGCAGCTTCGGCTGGTTTCGACGAGCCTTCGGCCTGGGCCGGCTGCGGGGAGGAACCGATGGTAGCTTCGGGGGCTTTGACGCTATCCGGGCGAGCCACCGAAACAGGTTCGGGCTTTGCGGGAGCTTCGGCGTCCGGTTTAGCCGCTCCGGGCTTTGCGGTTTTGCCTGCTGCAGGTTGAGCGGCTGGCTTGGCGGTTTCGGGTGCACGTTGGGGCGCGGTCTGAGCGGCGGCCGACTGCGCGGTCGGTGCAGAAGTTTTTGGGGACGGCGAAGCGGTCTCGGCTGCCGGCTGGGCCGTAGCCGGTTTCGCCTTGTCGGCGGCCTTAGCCCCGGCTGGCTTCGCAGGCTCGGCTTGCGCCCCGGAGAGCGCTCGCTTGAGTTTCGAGGCGCGTGAGTTTCCGCGTTCGGCGGCTTCGCGTTTAGCGCGGGCCTCACGCCGAGTCATGGGCTGGTCTTCGCCGGATGCCACTGAGGGCACCGCCGAAGCGTTGCCCTCAGTGTTGTCTGTCGAGCCTGGCATTAGACGTCCAGCAGCTCAGTTTCTTTTTTCTTCAGGATCTCATCGACCGAATCAACGTGCGCCTTGGTCAGCGAGTCGAGTTCTTTTTCGGCACGGCTGCCTTCGTCCTCGCCAATTTCGCCATCCTTGACGAACTTGTCGATGCTGTCCTTGGCCTTGCGACGGTGGTTACGCAGGGCAACCTTCGCGTCCTCGCCCTTGGTGCGGGCAAGCTTGACGTATTCCTTGCGGCGTTCCTCGGTGAGCACCGGAAGCACCACGCGGATCATCTTGCCGTCGCTCGATGGGTTGGCACCGACCTCTGGGTCGCCCAAGGCCTTTTCGATGGCGCGCATGGCCGAAACATCGAAGGGGCTGATGGTGATGGTGCGTGCTTCTGGAACAGCGAAGGAGGCTAGCTGCATCAGTGGGGTTGGGGAACCGTAGTAGTCCACCATGACCTTGGAATACATGCCAGGGTGGGCGCGACCGGTACGGATCGTCGCGAAGTCCTCCTTGGCGGCTTCAATGGTGCGGTCCATCTTTTCGGCGGCATCCGCCAACGTTTCGTCAATCACCGGTACTCCTCAGTACTTTGCCTGCGCTCTGCTGCCTCAACCGCGATAACACGCAGGTGAAGCAACCGAACAAATAGATCTAAATCAATCCTATGCCACGAACACCCTTATGGGGTGACGGTGGTGCCGATCCGCTCGCCGCGGATGGCGCTTGCCACATTTCCTTCGCCTTCCATGCCGAAGACCAGCATGTTCACGTTGTTGTCCTGGCACATGGTCATCGCGGTCTGGTCCATAACCCGGATATCGCGCTGCAGCGCCTCCGAGTAGGTCAGGGTCTCGAGCTTCTTCGCGCTTGGGTCCTTTTTCGGGTCCGCGGTGTACACGCCGTCAACGCCGCTCTTGGCCATCAAGACTTCGTCCGCGTCCACCTCCAGGGCACGCTGGGCGGCCACGGTGTCGGTGGAGAAGTACGGCAGGCCGGCGCCGGCGCCGAAGATGACCACGCGATCTTTTTCCATGTGGCGGATGGCGCGGCGCGGGATGTAGTTCTCCGCAACCTGCGCCATGGCGATGGCCGACTGCACGCGGGTTTCCACGCCGCACTGTTCCAGGAAATCCTGCAGCGCCAAGCAGTTCATCACGGTGCCGAGCATGCCCATGTAGTCCGCACGGGAGCGGTCCATGCCCGCGGCCGAAAGTTCGGCGCCACGGAAGAAGTTGCCGCCGCCGACGACGATTGCCACCTCGACCTCGCCGACGGTCGCAGCGATCTGTTCGGCGACACCACGCACGGTGATTGGGTCAACGCCGACGTTGCCTCCGCCGAAGACCTCTCCGGAAAGCTTCAATAAGACGCGGCGGCGTTTGGTTTCTGGGCTGGTAGGCATGGGGTCTGTCTCCTGGGGTTGAGAAATCTGTATCCGGATCTCAAACTATCTTGTCATCCGGGCTCAAGAAAAGGGAGGCGAGTCACCGAGTTGCTCGGTGGCTCACCTCCCTTGACTTGTTTAGCCGCTCGCTAGAAGCGGCATTCGCTTACTGTGTGGCTGAACCCTTAGGCACCAACACGGAAACGGGCGAAGGCAACTGGCTTCGTGCCAGCTTCTTCGAAGACCTTGGCTACGGACTTCTTTGCGTCCTTGGCGAAAGCCTGGTCAACCAGCACGATTTCCTTGAAGAAACCGGTCAAGCGGCCTTCAACGATCTTGGTGAGGGCGGCCTCTGGCTTGCCCTCGGCGCGTGCGGTTTCGTCGGCGATGCGACGCTCGTCTGCAACCTTGTCCGCAGGAACTTCATCGCGGGACAGGTAGGTAGGAGCCAATGCGGCGGTGTGCACTGCAACGTCGTGGGCGACGGTTGCGGCGGCTTCGGAATCCGCATCAACGGCCATCAGGACGCCAACCTGTGCAGGCAGGTCCTTGCTGGTCTTGTGCAGGTACGCTGCAACGCTTGCACCCTCAACGCGGGCAACACGGCGGACAACGATCTTCTCGCCGAGGATTGCGCCCTCTTCGATGACGATCTCCGAAAGTGGCTTGCCGTCCAGCTCGTAAGCCTGCAGTGCTTCGGCGTCTGCGGCACCGGAGGCCACAGCGGCATCCAGAACCTTGTTTGCCAGCTCGATGAACTTCTCGTTCTTGGCGACGAAGTCGGTCTCGCAGTTGATCTCGATCATGACACCAACGGTGCCATCGACCTTGGCGGCTACGAGGCCTTCTGCGGTCGAGCGGCCTTCGCGCTTGGTAGCGCCCTTCAGACCCTTGACGCGGATGATCTCGATGGCCTTCTCGGCGTCGCCGTTAGCCTCGTCGAGAGCCTTCTTCACGTCCATCATGCCAGCGCCAGTGCGTTCGCGCAGAGCCTTGATATCAGCAGCGGTGTAGTTTGCCACGTGCATCCCCGTTCACTAGGAGGTTTCAAGTTTATGTCGCTCGTGGGACGGGTCGGATAACCAACCCGTCCCACGAGACTTTATTGAGCATCCTTCCACGCATGGTAGCGCGTGAAAGCAAACTCTAAGAGATAGTCAGATGACTACTTGGCTTCTGGAGCCTCTTCAGCAGCAGCTTCAGCTGGTGCCTCGGTTGCTGCTTCAGCTGGTGCTTCGGTTGCAGCTTCGGCAGGAGCCTCGGCCTTTGCCTTCTCGCCTTCGAGCAGCTCGCGCTCCCACTCGGCCATTGGCTCTGCAGCGCCCTCGGTCTTGCCGGCAGCCTTGTTGTTCTTGGCGATGAGGCCTTCAGCAACAGCGTCTGCGACAACGCGGGTGAGCAGGTTGACGGAGCGGATGGCGTCGTCGTTACCTGGGATTGGGAACGTAACTTCGTCCGGATCGCAGTTGGTGTCCAAGATGGCCACAACTGGGATACCCAGCTTCTGAGCTTCGTCGATAGCCAAGTGTTCCTTCTTGGTGTCAACGATCCAGATAGCGGAAGGGGTACGGGTCAGGTTACGGATACCACCGAGGTTGTTCTGCAGCTTGGTCAGCTCGCGCTTGAGCAGCAGAAGTTCCTTCTTGGTGTGGCCCGAACCGGCAACGTCCTCGAAGTTGATCTCTTCCAGTTCCTTCATGCGCTGAACGCGCTTGGAGACGGTCTGGAAGTTGGTCAGCATACCGCCGAGCCAGCGCTGGTTCACGTATGGCTGGCCAACGCGGTTAGCCTGCTCGGCGATGGATTCCTGAGCCTGCTTCTTGGTACCGACGAACAGAACGGTGCCACCGTGGGCGACGGTCTGCTTGACGAACTCGTAGGCACGGTCAATGAACGACAGCGACTGCTGCAGGTCAATGATGTAGATGCCGTTGCGCTCGGTCAGAATGAAGCGCTTCATCTTTGGGTTCCAGCGACGGGTCTGGTGGCCGAAGTGGACGCCGCTGTTAAGCAGCTCTCGCATGGTTACGACTGGCATGTCGCAACTCCTCTCAGCAGTGGCGGACCGGACGCATGCGCGTCCGCGGTAACTGCTCTTAGTTGTTTGGGTTGTACGCAGATCCCCGTTTTGGTTATCTGCCCTAGTGCGCGGCCCGGACTGCTTGACAGTCCGCGCAAGTCCACCGATTCTCTCGGACCACTGGAACTTGCGCCCACTTCCTGTAAAGGTCGTGGAACCTCGCACGCGAAGTCAATCTCTTGACTGGTGCACCAATTTTGGACACACCTATGACAAGAAACTGCAGTTCCAAGTGTACTACACCGACCCCGTCCGGCTGACAGAGATCCTTGGTGATCTAGCGCCTATAAACTCATCCCGGAAGTTACCCACAAACGGCCATCGATCCGAGGTCTAGCCAGATTCGGCCGCGCATGCTGAATAGATGAATTCGAAACACCTCCTGCTGCTGACCCAAGCACTGCTAGTGCTGTCATTGATTCCTCCGGGAGCCCACGCACAGCCAGTGGATTCCCTCGCGCAACCAACCGCTGCGGCCGTGTGGCGTTGGCCGTTGACCGGTGAGCCGAAGGTCCTGAATGCCTTTGATAAGCCGGCCGAAAAATGGTCGGCCGGTCATCGTGGCGTGGATCTTGCCGCAGCAGAAGGCGCCCAAGTGATTGCCCCGAATCGTGGACGCATCACCTTCACCGGGGTGGTCGTGGACCGTCCCGTGCTGGTTATTGACCACGGCTACGGCTTTAAGACGAGCCTGGAACCGGTAACCAGTGAGCTGCAGGTGGGCAGCTGGGTTGAGCCCGGCGCCAAACTCGGGTTCGTGGCGGTGGGGGCGCACTGCACCGGCCGATGCATTCACTGGGGCGTGCGACTGGACGGAGAATATATTGATCCAGCGCTCTTGATCGAGGACTTGCGCCCGTCAATCCTATTGCCGCTGAACGACTGAACTTGCGGATTCGCTCGGCTCATGGCCGACATAGCAAAAAGGAAAGCCACCGAGTGACTTGTTTCCACAAGTCGCTCGGTGGCTTTTACCGTAGGGCGTGCCGGACTTGAACCGGCGACCAAGGAATTATGAGTTCCCTGCTCTAACCAACTGAGCTAACGCCCCACTATGAGAATTACCGCCACAGCGGTAACCACACTCGAAATATTCTAGGGCATGACCAGCCAAAATCTCGATTCGAGGTCGCGGTGGTGTCCTCACGCTCTAATGCTGGTTGACGCTTTGACCGCGGTATAGCGCTTCGAAGGAATTCATGGTCTTCTCCTGCGCATGATTCATGACCTTGCGATGGCCAGCTTCGCCCAGTCGTTCGCGGGCCTGCTGGTCCATGCTCAGCACCGTATCAAGCTTCTGCGCCAGGTCTTCGCGGTTCCCGGGTTCAAACATGTAGCCGTTCACCCCCACATCGACAAGATGCGGCAGTGCCATCGCATTGGCGAGCACCACAGGCTTCGATGCGGAGAGCGCCTCCAACGTCACCAGAGACTGCAATTCGGCGGTGCCCGGCTGACAGAATACGTCGCAGCGCAGGTACGCAAGGCGAAGCTCCTCGGTAGTGACGTGGCCTAGGAACCGAACTCGATCGCTCAATCCCTGCTCGTGGGCAATACGCTCCAGGGGTGCGCGCTGTTCACCGCCTCCGACTACTTCGAGGACTGCGTCGGGAACCTGCTTCATGATGGCCAACGCCTCGATCAGTTCATTGACGTTCTTCTCAACAGCTAAACGGCCAACAAAAAGAATCGTCGGCGCTTCGTTGCGAACTATCTCTTCGCCCTCAGCCAACTCATAATTTCCGGCTTCAATGCCATTGGACAGCGGCAAAACCTTGGTCAGTCGTGCATAGTCTTTCATGGCTTTGGCCGCCAGAGGGGTGGGCGTGGTAACCGCGTCGGCCTTGCCGAAGATCTTTCCCATATCGCGCCAGGAGTTACGCGCGACAATTTTCTTGAACCACTTCGGGAATGGCAAGAACGGGTCGAGGTTCTCGGGCATGAAGTGATTTGTTGCGACCGAGCGCACACCGTGCTTCCGTGCGTAGGCAATCGTCTGCTGGCCGATCATATAGTGGCTCTGCGCGTGCACCACATCCGGGTTGATATCAGCCAGGAGCTTATTGATCTGTGAGTTAACTTCCCAAGGAAAAACGATCCGGAAGTACTCGTGGGTTGGTACGGCGTGGGATTGCAGGCGATGCACAATCGCCTCCGGACGAACTTCGGTGAAGGTCTTGCCGTTCTCCCCGCGTACCGCCAAGACGTGCACGCGATGCCCACGCTCTTTCATGGCGGTGGCCAAGCGATAACAGAACATGGCCGCGCCATTGATATCCGGCAGGTAGGTATCGGCGGCGATGACGATCGTCAGCGGTTTTTCCTCGGCCACGTATTGTCCTTGTTCGATCAACATATTGTCTTGTGAGAAGTACTTAGCTATTTCTATGTGTCATGGCTAGACAGGGTTTTTAAATGCCGCGCCTTGGCTTTGCGATCCAGAACCACCGGATGATGACGAGACAGCGCCACCACGCCAACGATCGCAAGCACCCCGGCCAGCGCCATGGCCACAGCCAGCATGGCAGGCACATCCGGACGAAGCTCACCCAGGATCGTAATGCCTATGGCGATGCCGACAATCGGGTCAATTACCGTCAGTCCTGCGATAACCAAGTCCGGCGGTCCCTTTGAATAGGCGTTTTGCACAAAATATGAACCAAGCAGCCCCGCCACCACCACAGCTGCTAGAGCAAGCCATGGCACCGATGACCAGAATTGGCTGCCCAAGTGCAGCACATCGATTGCGACGGTACGTACCAGCACCGCTACGAAGCCAAAGAGCACACCGGCCCCTACGATGTAGAAGATAGCCCCGAGTTTCCGGTGGAAAAACAGTGCAGTGATTCCGATCATTGCGATAACACACGCCAGAATCACCTCGATCAGCAACTCCTCGGAGTTGCTGACCTGATGCTGATCACCGGTAACGTTGATTGCCATCAGTACGAACGTGGCCGAGCCAACCATACAAGCGGCGATCGCGAGTACCGTCGGAAGATTCATCGTGAGCTTGTGTTCGCGCGCATTGACCACCGTGGTCACCACCAGCGCGATGGCGCCAATTGGCTGTACGACGGTCAGCGGGGCGCTGGCCAATGCGAAGACATTGAGCACCATGCCAAGCCCGAGCAGCAGCAAACCACTCATCCACCGGCCATTGCCCATCAGCTTGCCAATATTGCCGAGGGTGACATCCAAACCACCGGCGGCAGACTTTACGGCGCTCGATTGGAAGTGCGCGCCGAAGGCAAGGCAAAAGGCACCGCATAGTGCCGCTGCAATAGCGATCCAAACCATGTCAGTGCCTTTCCCACTAGTTCCTTGTATTCCGAGAGGCCATGCTGCGCGGTTGCGTGATATCGCCGCGCCACCTCATCGGTTCAAGAACCTAGGAGCGCTTGACCAGCTTACGAATGATCGCAACGAGAGCCCCGGCCGACGCTGCAATGATCGCAAAAGGCTTAGCCTTCTCCACCCGTTCTTGTCCTGCACGATCAGCTTCGCTGTTCTCACCATTGTTCACCGACGGGGTGACGAAACTACGTGCCTTGGCAGCAGCGTTAGTCACCGAGTCTCCGGCGTTTTCGGCAAACTGGCGTGCTTTGTCGATTTTGGCTTTGGGTCCTAGAACGCTCTGACCCAAGTTGTCGCGCAACGCCTGTATCTGGCGGCGGCGACGCTTTGTGCGAAGTACCAATTCATCCGCGCTAGGAGCCGGAGGTTTAGGTTCCTTCTTCTTGTCCTTTGCGGACTCTTCGGATTCGTCCTTCTTGCGCATTGGCTCATCCAAGGTGCTGACGTCGAAGTTGCTGCCGTCCTTGATCACACCGATATCGTGGCGCAGGCCGCGAATCGCTGCTTCTGGAGTCAGCGGCAAGGCTTTCTTAACCTTGAGATAAATAACAAGGGCAAGAATTGCTGCCACCAGCAGGAAGAAACCTGCGACGATCAGTGCAGCTGCCCAGCCCTGGAACCAGATAGCCAACACGTTCACCAAGGTGACAACCACTGCAACTACAAACAGCGAAACTACTACAAGTGCGCCCGCCGCAAGTCCGGCGGCCACACCCAAACTGATGCCCTTGCTCTTGAGCAAGGTGGTTCCTAGCTTGATCTCGTCCGAGAGCTGCTGCGGGACAAGCTCCTTGAGTCCATCGACTTGCGCCTTGGCACTCTTGACGCTCGACTTCAGGCTTTCATCTGCTTGCATCGAATCAGCTTCAGACATGGTTTCTCCATATTCTCGATCGCTCGGCAACCGGTGTTTCCACGCTAGCACTCCGGTTACCGCCTACGTATCAGTCTTCAGGCGTAAACCCCACAGCTAAATCTCATGCCACGGGTGTAACTGTTAACGATTTGAAAGTCTATCGTCTATCCACTTGAGCTTATAGGAAGCGACCGCATCAATATGCATGCCCCGTAGTTCACATCCTGTTCATCAGTTACCTGCCGACTAATCGTGTCCGAGGCCCGTCAATACCTCACCGACCAGAAATCCGATTCGCTCTCAAGGATCAGTTTTATATAGTCCATGCTGACTACCCGAACCTCTAGCCGTCCGCCGCGTCTCAAAACGCACCGGAGCGAACACGCGATTACCTAATAAATATCCTAGCCAGAGCCCAACTCGCGACGCTATCAGGGTTTCCCCTGAAGATCGCGCAGATATCCCGAAGTCCAATGGGTGAAGCTTTAATGAATAAGGCCCCAACCGCGTCATGCGGTTGGGGCCTTAAGAAAGCTCCTCCAACTGGACTTGAACCAGTAACCCTTCGATTAACAGTCGAATGCTCTGCCAATTGAGCTATGGAGGAATACAACGAGTAATACCTTAGCATCGGCCAAATGACGTTTTCAAATCGACTACACGCTGCGTCCAGAACAACGTGCCCAGTTAATTTTAATAGCCCAAAAAAGAGGATCGTAGTGACTGCCGGCCGACCAATCTCAACATGGAGCCTTGACACTGTCGAACCAATAATTCGAATCTGCTATGTCAGCGTACTGACTGGAGCAGATCGAATTCCCGACGACGTGCCATGACCTCGTCTGGGTCCCACCCGAGACCGGGGACCGAAGAAATCAGCAGCTTGGTGTAGTCGTGCTGCGGATTCTGCAACACGTCTGACACTATCCCCTGCTCGATGGGATCCCCTCGATACATGACCATCACCTTGTCACTGACCTCCTGGATGACTGCTAGATCATGGCTAACAAAGAGCAACGCGATGCCGCGCTCCGCGCGGATCTCGTTGAGCACCTGAAGAATCTGTGCCTGCACCGACACGTCCAGTGCCGACACGGCCTCGTCGAGGACCAACAGCTTCGGGCTGCTGGCCAACGCGCGGGCAATGGCCAGACGTTGGCGTTGGCCGCCACTGAGTTGATGCGGGAAGGAAGACAGAAGTCGCGGTTCAAGACGCACAGAGTTCATGAGCTCTGTGATTGCCCGCTGCAGCTCGTCGCCGCGCAGGGGCGATTGCAACTTCAGCGCCTGGCCCAAACACTGGCTCACCGACAGCCTGCGGTCCAGGGATCCATACGGATCTTGGAACACCATCTGAATTTCTGCGGCCCGTTCCTTTCGCCCCGCGGCACCCCGCCGATTGAGTGCGCGGTCGCGGCCAGCAATTTCAACGCTACCGGAATCCGGAGTCTCCAAGCCCACGAGCATACGTGCCACCGTGGTCTTGCCGGACCCGGATTCACCCACCAGTCCCAGGGATTCCCCCGGCGCCAAGTCGAAAGAGACCTTGTTCGCAGCCACCACGGCGGGGCGCCCCTTGCCCATGTCGAAGCTCTTACAAAGCTCCCGAACGACGATACTCACAGTCTTTGTCCCTTCAAGCTCGGAACTGCCGACAACAATTCCCTGGTGTATTCCTCACGCGCGGCGGCAAATAGGTTATTGCCTTCCAGCTCCTCGACGATGCGACCCTTGAACATGACATAGACCCGGTCACAATAGGCGGCGGCCAGGTGCAGGTCGTGGGTAATGAAGAGCATGCCCAAACCTCGTGAGCGTTGGGCCTCGCGCAGCACCGATAGCACCTCAGCCTGAGTGGTGACGTCCAAGGCACTGGTAGCCTCGTCGGCCAGGATCAACTGAGGTTCGCTGCTGAGCGCCGCAGCTATCACCACACGCTGGAGCATGCCGCCGGAGAACTCATGCGGGTATTGGCGCATGCGTTTCTCCGGCTGGGTCAGCCCCACGGCGCGCAGCAGCTCCATGCCCTTGGCGCGTGCGGCGAACTTGTCCACGCCCAGCACGTGGACCAGGCGTTCGGTCAGCGAGTCACCGATGCGCCGCACCGGGTTCAAGCTGCCCCGCGGATCCTGGTGAATCATGGCCACCTCCCGGGAACGCACCGAGTGGAGTGCATCCTCCCCGCAGGTAAGCACGTTCTCGCCATTGACGTTGACGGTGCCGGTACATGAGGCCGACTGGGGGTACAGCCGAAGGGCCGCCCTGACGGTGGTCGACTTGCCGGAGCCGGACTCCCCTACCAGGCCAACCACCTCGCCGCGTTCCACGTGCAGATCCACCCCGTGCAGCACGCGAGTGCTGCCTCCGGGCGTGGCGAAATCCAGTTGCAGGTTCTTGATCTCCAGGAGCATTGTCTTCCTTATGGCTTCTTGACGTTGAGCTGGTCCGAGAGTCGGACGCCGACGATGTTCACCGCGACGACGACGGCGGCAATGACCAAGCCCGGGGCGAGCGTTGGCCAGAGATGGCCCTGGATAATCCCGGCCTGGCCCTCCTGGACCATGAGCCCCCATTCGGAGCTTGGCGGTTGGGCACCGAAGCCGAGGAAGCTCAGCGTGGCGAGGCTCATTAGGCCCTCTCCGAAGAGCACCACCAGGTAGCCCAGTAAGGCCGGGGACATGTTGGGGATCAGGTAGCGCAGGCAGATCATCGGCGCGCTCACGCCTTGGATCCTGTAGGCGTCGATGTAGGGGCGGGAAAGTTCGGCCAGCGCAATACTGCGAGTGAACTTCGCGATCACCGGCGCGTAGGCAAGCGCCAGGGCCAGGATCGCGGTGGCCGGCCCCTTGCCAAAGACGGCGATGACCAGCACCACGAAGAGCAGCCCGGGGAAGGCAAACATCACGTCGGTGATGCGGGCCAGCAGCGTATCGACCCATCCGCCGTGCCAGGCCGCGAGCGTGCCGATCAACACCCCGAGCACCGTGGCCAGGGCGAGCAGCAGCAGCGGTCCGATCAGGCTTTCGCGCGCCCCGAAGAGCACTCGGGAGAAGATGTCCCGGCCCAATTGGTCGGTGCCGAACAGGTGCCCGGCCCCGGGCGAGGTCCAAATGGCCGAGAAGTCGATCTCGTCCGGGGCATACGGTGCGATCCAGGGCGCGAGGACCGCTCCCAGGATCACCAGGACCAGAAATCCCAGGCAGGTGTTGAAGGCCGCGCCATACCCCTTGGTGCGTTTCCGCGGCGCATTGATCAGGGTCGTTGAGGTGCTCATGGTTTCCCCGTTCTGGCACGGATCCGTGGATCCAATAGTGGGTGGACGATGTCCACCAGCGTGGTCACCAGCATGTAGGCGACGATCATGTAGAGCAGCACCGCCTGCACGACGGCAAAGTCATGGGTGTTTATGGCGTCGACCAGCAGCGCGCCGACGCCGCTGATCCCGAAGACCCCCTCGATCACCACGGTGCCGGCGAGCATGCTCGCCACCACCAGGGCGACCATGGTGATCACCGGACCCCAGGCGTTGCGCAGTACATGCCGCACCACCAGCTTGCGTTCCGCCAGCCCGAAGCTGCGGGCCGCCTCGACGTGGTCTGCGTCCAACTGTTCGATCATCGACTGCCGGGTCACCCGGCTGACGATGGCCAGCGCCCCGATGGACAGGGAGACCGCGGGAAGGAACAAGTGGTGCAGCCGTCCGGCGATTCCGTCCCCGGCCCCGGTGACCGGGAACCAGCCCAAGGTGACGGACAACAAGTAGACCAGCAGCAAGCCGGTCACGAAGGAGGGGATCGATGCTGCAAGCGTCGTCGAGCCGGTGATCGCCGAGTCGACCCGCGAGCCACGGCGGATCGCCGAAACGATGCCAAGCCCGATGCCCAGGATGATGAACAGCACCGAGGCATAGCCAACCAGCCACAGCGTGTTGGGCAACCGGGTGGCCATCAAGTCCGACACCGGCTGCAGGTAGTGGAACGAGGTCCCGAAGTCGCCGGTGAACGCGTGGGTGAGCCACAGCCAGTACTGGACAAGCACCGGCTGGTCGAGGTTGTACTGGGCGCGCACGGCCGCGATTCGTTCCGGGGTGATGCCCTCGGGGTTGCCGATCAGGAAGGTGACCGGATCCCCCGGGGCCGCGTGCATGGCCATGAAGATGATGAACGACCCGGCCAGCAGGGTCACCAGCATACCTGCCAGCCGGCCAATAATGCGTTTCATGTGAGGCTACTTTCCCGCCGCCGCGCCAAGGTCGGCGGCCCACGGGTAGTAGATGAAGGCGGCCGACGAGGGGGCGCCGGTGACTTCGGCATTCAGCGCCACCGTCGCGGGGGTCTGAACCACCGGAACCCAGACCATGGCTTCGGTCCAGCGCGCTTCCAGCTCGATGGAGAGCTTGGCGCGCGCCGCGTCGTCGGTGGTTGCCTTGGCCTTGGCCACCAGTGCGTCGTAGGCCGGATCGGAGAATCCGACATAGTTCACCCGGGCGGTGCTCTCGCCGTTCTTGTAGAAGCCCACCGGGTCGTTCTTGGAGATGTAGTACTCATCGGAGAAGAAGTCGGCACTGGTGCGCAGGGTCTCGTCCGAATAGAAGTCGCCGTATTGCTGTGGCGGGACGGTGATGATCTTTGCGCTCAGGCCGATGCTTTGGGCGGCCGCGACCAGGGCGTTGGACACCACGTTGCGAACCGAGCTGCCGTCGCTGGCAATGACCAACTCGCCGTTGGGGAATGCGGAGGATGCAACGAGCTGCTTGGCCGCGGCAATGTCTGCCTCGCTCGGTTTGGCGGGCGCGCCCTCAAGCGCGTCGTAGGCGGTTTCGAACGTCTCGCGTTCATAACCCCAGGAGCCCGGGCCCACGGGGGTCTTCCAGGGTTCGGCCAGTGATCCGAATGCGGCGGTGGCGATGCCTTGCCGGTCGAGCACCAGGGACAGCGCCTTGCGGATGTTCGCATCCTTCAGGATCCCGCGTTCGGTGGCAATCAGCGACCAGACGTTGGTGGCCGGCCCCTGGGACACGGCGACATTGTCCTTGCCCTGCAGCGGAACGGCTGCGGCCGGCGAGTCCAGGTAGGCGCCTTGGGCTTCCCCGCTGATCAACGCGTTCACCACAGCATTTTCGTCTGCCCACCGGAAAGTTAGGGTTTCGGTCTTCGCGGCCTTGGCCGGGTTCCAGTATTCGACGGCCTGGTTCAGAACGACCTCGCTGCCGGACTTCCAGCTGCCAAGCTCATAGGGGCCGCTGCAGGCATCGGAGCCGCTCGGGCCGCCAAAAGCCTCGCCCTGAGCTTCGAGGGCCTTGCGGTTGTAGATGATGCCACCGTTGCCTGCCATCGCCTGGATGAAGATGGCGTCTTCGTCCAGCATGTGGGCAGTGACCTCGTGCGATCCGGTCTTCTCCAGCGATTTCACGTTGGCGTATTCGTCCGATTCCTCGGCGCCCTCGGCCATGTGGCGTTTCATGCTATAAAGCACGTCATCGGCGGTCATCGGGGTTCCATCGTGGAACGTCACGTCCTTGCGGAGCGTGAACACGACCGTGGCTTTGTCCACCCATTCGGCCTTTTGCGCCAGATGGCCGGAAATACTCAGGTCCGGCTGGAGCTGCATGAGACGCTCACAGATATTGGCCAGCACGGTACTGGCGCTGGTGGCACTGTCGGCGTCGGGATCCAGCGTGCTCGGTTCCTTCGAGAGCATCCACACTGCCTTGGCCAGGTCCCCGGTTGCAGGTGTGGTGGTGGGCCCGAAGCTCACTTCGACCTCGGGCACCGCCGTGGGGCCTCCGGCTCCGGAGCAGGCGCTGAGGCCGAGAGCAAGGGCGGCGAGCAGCGCCGGAATGGTGCGGCGTCCGGCGCTACGGCGAAGTGGACTGTTCATGATGCGTTCTCCTTCGTGGTTCCCATTGCGATTGAGTTGCGGCTGCCCGGGCCATCAAGGACGTTCCAGGGAAGAATTTGGTAGTCATTGGTGCAGGGGTTGCCCGGGGCAATGAAGTACTCGCCTGTGGTCAAGTCGATGCAGCTGGAGAGCAGCGTCGACCACTGGCGGACTTCGGGACGGCGCACATCCGGGTGGGTGCACACCGACTCCGGGTAGCCCAGATGATCAGACATGGCTTGATGAATCAGCTGGCGTGCCTGCTGGCTGTCCGTGGCCATGCGTACCTGGCTCAAGCCCGCTTCTGTGCGCGGTACCCGGAAGAGGGAGTCCACCGAGACCGGCTGGTAGCTCTCAGCCAGCTGGGCGGGGATGAATGCCTGGTAGTGGTTTCCGTGCACGAGCAGCCCGTTCGTGGGATACATCCAGCCACTGCGCCCCGGGGTGGTTTCCACGTCAATGGCAAATCCGTCCGCGAAAGTGAGTAACGCGTTGGAGGCGATGTGAGTCTTGGTGCGCACCAGCGTGTTCAGGGCGTCGGCGAATTCGCTCTGATTCAGCACCATACGGCGGATGAAGGTCTGCGGTAGCCCCAAGGCAGTGCCGAATCGGCCACCCAACCCATTGGCGTTCAGCGCAATGCCCGCGCTATTGGCCCCGTGCCGGCCGATCTGCCCGGCCTCCACCTGCATGATCAGCGTTGGCAGCGGGTCCTGAACAACGCGCAGGATCAGCACCGTGTCCCGAGTGCCATGGCGCCAATCCCAGTTTTGTCCAGCGTAGACGTGCCCGTCTCCGCTGGCAGAATCCAGCAGCGCAAAGCTCGTGCAACCCTCAACTTCATCTTCGTCCGGGGCGGGCAGAGCCGCCGCGTCGTAGATGACCTCCCCTCGCAGGTTCAACAACAGGATGTCAAGCATCTGGACCCCGGCGCCCTCGGCAATCCCGGCGATCTCCTCCATGATCTCCGGAGCCTTCTCGGCGCACAGTGGCACCCAAGCCGCCGCCCGTTCACGCATCCCCTCCCAACTGCGTCCGAGTTGTTGGTCAAAGGCCTCCGTGTAGAAGGAAATGGCCTTCGTGATTAGGTCGGCAGCTCCTTGTCCGTATTGCCTACCCCGTTCTCGCGGGGTTCCCGAAATCTCTAGGGTGCGAAGTTTCAACTGTTCCATTGAAGGTGTTCCTTATTGGCGCGAATGCCCGTTGCCGTTGGTGCCGCTCCCATAAACAGATGTATTGTCTGTTACAAGAAGGGAAGTGCTTGAAATGAACGATACAACAAAATCTGGTGATGTAACAGACATTACGGAGAATCCAGGCTTGTTAGTTTTACAGCAGCGGGTCCGCGACCACTGGGAAGAACTATCAAGGGCCGAACGTTCGGTGGCCCAACTACTAGTGCGCACCACTGCCGAGCGGCTGCTCTACGCCGGGGCGCAAGACCTTGGCGCAGAGAGCCGAACCAGCAACGCCACGGTGGTGCGCACCATCCAGTCACTCGGATACAGCGGTCTCTCCGAACTCAAACAGCAGGTCGCGGCGCCGTTCTCCGCCGCGGTCTCCCCCGAGATTCGGGCACGCCAACGGATCAAGAGTATCGGAGGGAACATTGAGGAGGTCTGGCGCAGCGTGAACACGGAGGCCTCGGAACGCTTGGAACTGGCTTTCGCCGAATCCTCCATCGAACCAATGACGCGCGCCGTGCACTTGGCGCTGGCGGCCCCGCGGGTAATCACCTATGGCGTCGGAGCCTCGGGATTGGCAGCGGAGCATCTTGCTCTCAAGCTCAATCGCATCGGGCTTCCCTCCCATTTCATATCCGCCAGTGGCTTTCAACTGGCCGACCAACTGCTGATGATCAGCGCCGAGGACGCAGTGATGGTTTTCGCCCCTGGGCGAATGCTTGCCGACCTTCGCGTATTGCTCCAACGCGCTCGCGACGTAGGAGCAAAAGTCGTACTGATTAGCGACGAACTACAAGAGGAACTCAGCGGCGAGGTCGAGGTCTGCCTGCACGCTCCACATACCCCGACGGGACTCACCGCAGAAGCGCTGACCTCCCTGTTGGTGGCCGACGTTCTAGTCCAGACAATTTCCGCTATGGAGCAAACCCGAACGGTACAGACCAAACACGAACTTACTGTCCTGCGTCACGCCTTGGCCCATTAACGAGCTTTTCATGGGGTTTCGGATGAACGCTGGCTCCACGGCATTACACAGATCGGCGGATCGTCGTGTTTTCGGTAACGCCAAGAACCTATGGGCCGCCGACCAGGGTACTGGTTCCATCGCCCGGCTACTGGCTGTAGTTCACTTCGGGGGTCCATCGTGACATGGTGGATTGCGCCGCGAGGTACCGGTTCACCAGCGTTCGCGCAGGTGCGCTGCCCCTACCACGGACGGCTCAATAGGGTAGGTTCTCCAGCTGATTCCCGTGCACGTTGGCTTCTTTCTTTCAGCGTGCAAATCCGCATGCCAAAATCTCCATGCTCACTCGTTACACCAGAGAATGAGGCCGCCTACGTTTTTACGGTCCAACGGTCCGTGACAGCTCCCACTTAGTCCGCAGTACTCTCGAATCATGAAGTTCACGGTCGGTTCTTTGACGGTGTCCATATAGGCTCCGGAAGCCGTATCAATAATTGAAGAACTCAACGGACAGTTAACGAAACCGAAGACGAGCTAGTTGCCCGCCTCCGGCCCCAGTTTCTAAACTAGCGAATTGGCTGCGATGTCAAGACGCTGCTAAATCCGCCGCACGGCCCTCAATTCCTCACAGGTTATGAGCCACACCCCCATTACCTCTGGATTTAGGGTTGCCGCGGATCGCTTGGCTCCCAATGAGTTGAGTGACCCTTCGCGAGCGATCAGCAGTTGGTGTTGGGCTTTTTGTATCCGCCTGTCGATTATTGATTACCTGTTGATGCATCCAGACTGAAATAAAAGAAGCTGAAGTGATGCGCCCTAATACCTCGTCCCCGCTGTCATGCGGAGATTGATTCGCCTGACGAGGGAGTGGAAGCAGCGGATTTGCTCATAGTGGTGGCAGTTATCACCGCTCCTGCAAAGGCGAGGATGGCGGCACCGATGAAGGCCGCCGAATACCCCCGCGTCAGATCCACCGCGGACGGTTCGGCACCGGAGATACCGTAAACGATTGCCGTGAGGGCTGCGAGGCCGAGGGCCGATCCGATCTGGTAGCTGGTACTCACCAACCCGGAGGCAACACCCGTTTCGACGGGCGGTGCGGCATTGATCGCGGTACCAAGTGAGGGGACGAACGCCAATGACATCCCGAGGGCCGCCAGCAGCGATGCCGGTAGAACGTCTGTGGCATAGTTTCCGTCCGGTTGCATCAAGGAGAGCCACATGAGTCCGGCCGCCAGCACGAGCAGCCCGGTGACAATCAGCGCCTTGGCACCGAACCGGGCTTGAAGCCGTGGCGCCAACGCGACCATGACGAGCACGACCAGGCCGGTCATCGGCAGGAGCGCGGCACCAGCAGCGAAAGCGGTAGCACCAAGCACCTGCTGTAGATACAGATTCAGGAAGAACCACATGGATACCCATGCCGCACCCAGCAGGAGCTGTGCGCCATTGGCCGCCCCGAGGAGCGGCGTGCGAAGCAGTCCGAGGCGCAGCAGGGGGTTGCGACTTCTTGCCTGAATCACGAAGAAAATAGCCAAAAGGACGAGGCCTCCGGCCAGGACGCCGAGAGTAGGCGCGGTAAGCCACCCCACTTCTGGGGCATTCACAATAGCGTAGACGGTCGCAGCAAGCCCGCCAGTCACGGTGGATGCCCCGGCGATGTCAATTGATCCCGACGCCTTCCTCGCGGTTCGAGGAAGCACCGTTGCGGTGAATGCCAGCACGAAGACCGCGATCGGAATGGTGACATAGAAAACCCAGGGCCAGCTCGCGTATTCGGTCAGCACTCCGCCGAGGAAGACGCCGGCGGTGCCCCCGATTGGTGCCGCAGCTCCGTAGACCGCGAAGGCCTTAGGAAGATCGGCAGTGCCGCCAAAGAGCATCATGAGCAGAGTCAGCGCCGCCGGCGCGATCAGGGCAGATCCGGCACCCTGAACGGCGCGGCCTGCGATCTCAAGCTCAATGCTGGTGGCTGCTCCAGCCATCAGCGATCCTGCGATCAATACGAGCCAGCCCAACACAAAGACCTTCCGCGCTCCGAAGGCATCCGCAAGACGACCCCCAAGTAAGAGCAAGCCGCCGAATGCCACTACGTAGGCGTTGAATACCCATGATAGGGACTCCGGGGTGAAACCGAGATCTCGTTGCATGTCGGGCAGGGCGACGCCAATGATCGAAGTGTCCATGATGACTACGAACTGGGCCGTGGCGATCAGTGCTCAGCCGAACCATCGCTTTGCTGGCGATGGTGGTGGGTGGACAGACATGTGAGTTCCTCCTGAAAGATTCCAGGATATATCCGGTATGGATACAATCTATACCCATAGGGGGTATGGGTATAAGGTATACCCATAGGGGGGTATATCTGTCAATTAAGCACACCGAGACGTCATCACGACCGGTCATACGGCAGGAGAAAGGCCCGATGGCTGACCTCAAATGACAGCTAACGCTCTTCATAGGGCAAACAACATCGAATTTCCGGAAACCTCACCCAAGGAGACCTAATGAGAGAGTCCACAGAACTCTTCGGCGCATCTAATTTGCTGACGAAACGCATTGAGACCGTTGGCTTCGATTGGCACCAAGCCGAACACTCCGTTGCGAATCGGCTGGACGCAGCTGGAATCAGTGGCACGAACGCCAATATTGATCGGGACATGCCGCGTGACACGGCCGTGCGGTGGCGCCAAGGAGAACGACGGCGAATCAGCAACTTACTCCAGTCAGGGAGCGCGTGGTACGGATCCTCCGCGCATTTCCAGTTGTTCCAAGATCTGAAGCGAAAGGTCGCGATTTAGCATGACTGACGCACATCGACCGGACATTTCGAAAACTTACAACCAAAGGCCAAGGCGACGCGCGCGAGTTGCCCTGTCCGGCCGAGTACGAGTAACCGGCGCCCTACTGCTAGTTGGCCTGCTCTGGGGAAGTTCGTTCCCCTTGATTGCCATTGCCGCTCCGGCATTCGGAGCCGTCGGAACGACCCATGGTCGCTTCATCGTCGCAGCGTTGGCGCTTACGCTTATGACTGCTGCCAGCAAAGCAACTTGGCACGCAGTCGGCCGGCGGTTCCCTGCATTCCTACTGTTAGCGGCCCTTAATGTCGCGGCTCCACTCACGCTTGTCGCAACGGCAATCGTTGGACTCAACGCGTCGATGGCGTCGATCTTGAACGCCACAACACCAATGTTCACGGTATTCGTTGCCGCTTTCTGGCTTAGGCAAAGGGTCACTCGACGCCAGATGGTAGGTGTCATAACTGGCATTGTCGGTGTATCGATGCTCGTGGGAGGAGCTCCGTTGCAGGTCGATAGCCGCGCACTGGTGGCGGTTGGAGCCTCCTTGACAGCGGCTCTGCTATACGCTGTGGGCGGCGTCTACGCCCGAAAGTCATTTCTCGGCACTCCTCCCATGACACTCGCCCTCGGCCAGCAACTTGCCGCTGCAACACTTCTGGTCCCACTTACCGCCATCGCACCCCCGATTGGCCCAATCACTGGCGGTCCGCTAATTGCCGTCCTTGCGCTGGGCTTCGGAGCTACCGCCGCGGGCTATTTGGTCTATTTCTGGGTTATTCGCCAAGCTGGGCCGGTGACTGCATCGACCGTTGCGCTTCTGGTTCCCATTTCGGCCTCCACCATAGGCGTGCTGTGGCTGGACGAGCCCGTGACCTTCGGACTCATTGGCGGACTTTTCATCATTCTTGCCGGAGTTGGCCTGCTCCTGGAGCGTCCGTCTGCGCGCCCTCGCGTGGATACAGTTGCAAATATCAATGATACGAACGAAAACAGACGTGGCAAGAACCACCATGAAACACGTGAGCGTCGGAAGTGAAGGACCCTCTTGCATCAATTGGTTTCGTGACCGCCGACCCTACTCGTTTTCGCGGAAAATAACTCCTTCTCCAACTAGGCCAGTGAGGAAGCTTGTTCCTGATTGACGCCGACGGCTGCGCCCAGCAACCCAACGCAATTTTTGAGACCGTCGTGGCGCGTAATAGTTCTGTAAACGCACAGGCATTGACCCACCAGAAGGACCATTCGCGTGCCCGGGTGCCGAACAACGGATCGATACTAAAAAACACCCCGTATTCATCTGAAGATGAATACGGGGTGTTCACTTGGCTCCTCCAACTGGACTTGAACCAGTAACCCTTCGATTAACAGTCGAATGCTCTGCCAATTGAGCTATGGAGGAAAGCTACGAGAACTACTTTAGCACTAGCCAAGTACTGTTTTGAAATCAGGGATTCAACTCGCGCGCAAGGCATGCAGCTACCCGACCCGAGAGTCGGCGATTCCTTTCAAATCCAAGTCGAAACCTATTTTGGCGAACGGCGCGAGTTCTCAATCGCGTACTGCGCCAGTTCAACTAATTGCCGGGCCGAGGCATCCCACGAATATTGGCCGGCACGAACAAGCGCACGGTCCGCATATTCTCTCCAGACATCCCGGTCCGAGAGCTTCTGCACCTGTTGCGCGAAGGCTTCCGCGCTATCGGGGTCCGCAAAAAGGGCCGCATCTTGGGCCACTTCTCGGAAGATCGGCATGTCGGTGACTACCACCGGAGTGCCCGCACTCATCGCTTCCACCAGCGGAAGCCCATATCCTTCTTCACGCGACAGGGTCACCAAGGCGGTGCACGAAGCCAGCAAGCGGGCATACTCTTCGTCGCTCACTCCCCCATGGAATACCACCTTGGCGTTGTGCGGAATTTCAGCTTCCAACTCGGCGCGACGCTGCTGGCTGATGCCGCTGAGCAGGTGCAACTCGTAATCGGGCAGCAGCCGCATGGCCCGGATCAACGTCTCGACGTTTTTATATTCCATAAATGATCCCATGTAGAGCAGCGTGTTCTTCGCGGTCGCTCGCAGATCGCGGCTTGCGCTCTCGCGCGACGGAGCATTGGATACCAAGCCGATATGTCGCTTAGTGAGCCTGTGCTTGCGCATCAGATCCGCGGTGGTTTGTGAAACGGTAGCTACCGCGTCGGCACGGTTCAGCAGAATTCGTTGCGGGAAGTAGACCTGGTGGAACAGGAACCAGCCCCAGCGGATGGGCGCGGGCAAAAATTTCGGGGCATGCGGGTGCGCATAGTAAATCAGATCGTGCAGGGTGAGAATGACCGGGAATTTTCGCCCCAGCGTGCCCATGGTTTGCATCGGGGAGAACACCACATCTGGCTGCAGCTTATTGATCTGCAGCGCCACCAACGGTTCAAGGACGCTCGTGGGGGCAGAAATCTTGAGGTGCGGAACATCTGGCAGCAGGTCCAACTGCCGCAGATCGTTGATCAGCATCGTCACGTCGGCGATCTTGGCCGTTGCTTCGATGAGTCCCGCGGTATAGCGGCTGATTCCGTCGTGATGGGTGACCCGGGTATATCGGGCATCGATGACGAGTTTCACGAGCGTGGAAGCCTTCGTTTGGGGAGCTGGTTTTCCAAGCTTATCGTTTAAGGTCACCGAGTCTGACCTGCGCTCAAAAGTGCCTTTCGCGGGCGCACCATGAGGTATGCGATGAGCCCGGCGGCAACGGCCAGCGGCCACAGCCCCAGCGCAGCCGGAATGCCGAAGGCCGAACCGATGGCGCCGCCGGCAAGGCTTCCCAACGGTATCGCGCCGAAAGTGAACAATCGGCGAGCGCTGCTCACCCTGCCCAAGAGCTGCTCCGGCGTAATTTCTGCAACCCACGCCGAGACGGCGATGTTGAAAACAATCACCACGATCCCCCACGCCACTGCTTGCACACCGAGCAGAATCATGGAAACCAACGGGGCAGTGAATGCGGCGATAAAAACCATGGAGGCCAAGAAAAATTGACTGAGCAATGTCACCGTCGTCAGCCGAGCCGTTGAAAACCGAGTGGCAATGCGTGTGGCCAGCGCGGCGCCTAGCAGCCCACCGGCACCGCCAAGTCCGGCAAAAATGCCAAATCCTTGGGCACCGAATCCTAGATAATTCACGATGAACAACGCTTCTACCGCGGAGCCTAGCGCGAGCCCGAAGTTTGAGCACATGACCGCAACGGTGACCGCAATCAGAATCCGGTTTGTGCGCAGGTATTTCAGCCCGGAAAGCCAGCGGGTATCGTGTTTTTCTTCCTCAGTACCGGGACTTTGATTTCCTTGCGACCCTGGCTTGCGTGGGAGCCTGACCAGATAGGCGAACCCCAGGGCCAGCATGGCTAGAACCACGACGACCGCCAGAAGGGTTGACGCTCCGAAGATGACGAAGCTGGTGCCCGCGACAACAGGGATGATAATCGCCAGCGACTGATCCGCGGCGGTGAGTTTAGCGATCAGCCGACTCATCGAGGTTGCGCGTTTCGCGCCGGTGTTCGTGTTCAATTGCGGGACGGCCGAGACTTGTGCAGTCTCTGCTACGACATTGCAGACGCCCAGCAGCGTGACCAGCAGGAATCCGTAGCCGATGTTCAGGGTCCCGGTGAAGGTCAACAGCAAGAGGCAACCGGCCAGCACGAGCTTGGCGGCAAGCCCAATGCGCAGCAACCGCAGAGGCCGGTAACGGTCAACCAGGTATCCGATGGGAATTGTGGCGACGAGGAATGCGGCGGAACCCAAGGTGTTGAGCAGGCCCATTTGCCAGGCGCTTGCACCAAGTGCGGTGACGAAGATGAGGTCCACGGTGAAGTCCGCCAGGTTTCTGCCGGCTGCGTCGCTGGCATTTGAATAAAGGAAACGTCGCTCACCACGCAAAATCGTTTCCATTACGCTCCATGAAAATTGTCAGAAAGGTCACACCGAGGCCTCACGGCAACGCTACCTCATCGCGAACCGAGTCGACCAGCATTTCTCCTTGTCGACCGGCAATCTTGCGTGTTTGAGCGGCGAAATTTGGCGAGATTCCCATCTTCGTCTCGCGCCCAAGATTCGCTGCGATTTCGACTCCTTGAGCATCTTCAAATGGTTCCCCGCGGATCGTCATATCCGCAAAGGGCTTGCAATACGTTACCTAGTTGTGATGTTAATAGTTCGCGGTTAGGGAAGACTAACCAAATACTTAATTCACCATGTGAGGAGTATCCGTGGGAACCTCTCTTGAGACCCTGCACATCCCCCTGTTTGACTCGCAGCTTTTTGATGACTCATTGCTGTGCTCGGGCACCTTAGATCATTATGAGTCCGAGGCCCGAGAGGCACTGTTGCGGGTCACCGATCAGCTAGCCGCCGTCGAATCACCCACCACCGGCCCCTCGCCGGAGGATCTGCAAGGCCTGGTCGATGCCATCGACCTCGACTCACCGCTTGGGAGCAACGCCGAGTCTTTTGACGAGCTGAAAAAGATCTACCTGCGTGACGCCGTCTATTTCCATCACCCGAAATACGCCGCGCATCTCAATTGCCCGGTGGTAATTCCTGCGGTGGCCGCCGAAGCATTCGTCACCAGCCTGAACACCTCAATGGATACCTTTGACCAGAGCGCCGGGGCCACGCTCATTGAGCGTCGCCTCACCGCGTGGACCGCGCAGCTCATTGGATTCCCGCAACTCGCCGCGGATGGCATCTTCACCTCCGGTGGCACCCAGTCCAATCTGCAAGCCATGTTGATCGCCCGCAACGCCGCGGTGTCGAAAACCTCCGGCTCCTTGCCTCAGCGGCTGCAGAACCTGCGCATCTATACCTCACAAGATGCCCACTTCAGTATCTCTAACGCAGCGATGATGCTGGGGCTGGGGCATGAGGCCGCCGTCGGCATTGAAACCGACGGCCACCACCGGATGGACGCCGACAAGTTACGCGAGCAGATTGCCCGCGATATCAATCGTGGATTGGTTCCGATGGCGATCTCGGCGACCGCGGGAACCACCGATTTCGGGGCCATCGATCCGCTGGGACCCATAGCTGCCCTGGCCAATGAGGTCGGCGCATGGTTCCACGTCGACGCCGCATATGGCGGTGGACTGCTGCTTTCCTCCTCGCACCGCGAACGGCTGTCGGGCATAGAGCTTGCAGACTCGGTGACCGTGGACTTCCACAAGTCCTTCTTCCAGCCAATAGGTTCCAGCGCCTTGATCCTGCGCGAGGCAGATTCCTTCGAATCCATTGTCCACTACGCCGAATACCTGAACCCGAAGTCCCAAGCCCAGCAGACCCCCAACCAGGTCGACAAGTCGCTGCAGACCACTCGGCGCTTCGATGCGCTGAAGCTTTGGGTTACCCTCCGCACACTTGGGGCGGTGCGTCTGGGTGCCATGTTCGACCGGGTGATCGAACTCGCCGAATCCCTCGAGGCCGAGGTCTCTCTCCGGCCGCAGCTGGAGCTGGCGGCCCCGGTGCAACTGAGCACCTTGGTCTTCAGCTTCAAAGATCCCGGCAGCCACCTGAATTGCTCCGAAATGAATGAACTGACTAACCAGATTCGCCAGCGGCTCTACCGCACCGGCGAAGCGATGATCGCTGCCACCACCGTGGACGGTCAGCGCGTGCTCAAGCTGACCTTGCTGAACCCGAATACCACCATGAAAGACCTGACCGAAATACTCGACGCAATTTGCCGCGTCGGCAATGACTTGCTGCTCGAACGCTTAGAAGGAGCTCGCGCATGAACCGTGGATTAGCCCAGGAGCACTTTGATGTGATCGCCATTGGCGCTGGCCCCTTCAATCTAGGGTTCGCTGCCCTCACCGACCCGCTCCCGGAGTTGAAGGTCGCGGTGCTGGAGGCCAGCGACAACTTCGTGTGGCACCCGGGCATGATGCTGGACGGCGCGCACCTGCAGGTGCCCTTCATGGCAGATCTTGTCACGCTCGCAGATCCCACCAACAAGTTTTCCTTCCTGAACTATCTGAAGGAAAAGGGGCGAATCTACCCGTTCTACATCCGCGAAAACTTCTACGCGCTGCGCAACGAATACAGCGACTATCTAGCGTGGGCTGCGCAACTGCTGCCCAGTGTCCGCTTCGGACATCGCGTACTTTCTGCCGAATTTGCGGACGGCGCCTACCAGCTTTCGGTGCTCACCGATCGAGGCCTGACCCATTTCAGCGCGGACAAGCTGGTGCTCGGCACCGGTTCCCAGCCCTATCTCCCGGACTTTGTCGACGAGCAGTTGCTGTCCACGAGCTCGGTGACCCATTCCTCCGAGTACCTGCATTCACGGCAGAGCATCATTGAGCCAAAGGCCGAGCAGACGCCCAAGGTCGTCACGGTGCTGGGCAGTGGACAGAGCGCCGCGGAAATCTTCCTCGACCTGCTGCGCAACCTGCCGGAACAAGACCATTTGGTATGGGCGACACGCTCCGAGCGTTTCTTCCCGCTGGAGTATACGAAGCTGACCTTGGAAATGACTTCGCCAGAATATATTGACCACTTCCATGCCCTGCCGATCTCGGAGCGCGACGCGCTGTCCAAGGCGCAAAAAGGCCTGTACAAGGGCATCAATGCCGACCTGATCGATGAAATACATGAAGAGCTCTACCAGCGCAGCGTGACTTCTCCGGCCCCCATTCACCTGCGCACAGGATGCGCCGCAACAGCCGTGGCCCCTCAGGACGGAGCGATCCTTGTCGAGCTGCACCACGAACGGGAAAAGGAGAATCTCGCATTCCTCACCGACGCGCTGGTCCTTGCCACTGGCTACCGCAACGGCACACCAGACTTCCTCGAAGGCCTCGAAGACCGAATCACCCGCCTGCCCGACGGCCGCCTGGACGTGGACCGCAACTACTCGGTAGGCACGAACCACGACATCTTCGTGCAAAACGCTGAACTGCACACGCACGGATTCACCGCCCCGGATCTCGGCATGGGCGCCTACAGGAATTCGGTACTCATCAACCGCATTGCCGGGCGCGAGGTCTACCGAGTCGAGGAGCGCATCTCCTTCCAACGGTTCGGTGCCGCATCGCTGGAGAACTTGCCAACTTCCCAACCGCAGCCAATCTCGGCCCAAGACTAGGAGCCCCATGACGACCTACGACTCATTTACCTTCCGCAGCATTCAGCTGCCCTCCGACGCTGAGCTATTGCACTCCTGGATCGCCACCGAGCATGCCCGCTATTGGGGAATGGCCACCGCGAGCCTTGACGAGGTTGAAACCGAATATCGCGGACTGCTGGAGCTCCCCAACTATGAGGTGCTCCTTGGAGAGCTTCGCGGTGAACCACGCTTCCTGGTTGAACTCTACGATCCCTCGACATCCACGCTCGCGGGAAAGTACCCGTATGTCCGTGGAGACCGCGGGCTGCACTTCCTTGCTCCGGTCCCCGCGGGGAAAGTCGAGACCGGGTTTACCTTGCATGCCCTCGGTGCGGCCATCCGGCACGCTTTCGCGCAACCGGGAATTGAACGGGTGGTGGTCGAACCCGATGTACGGAACAAGGCGATTCAAGCTCTCAACTCGCGCGTCGGCTTACAGCCGCTGAAGGAAGTCACGCTTGATGAGCCGCAAGGTCCCAAGCAGGCGTTGCTTTCGATTTGTACCCGCGAGGATTTTGAGCGCACCACCGGGATATCAGCCGGCGCCAACCACTTAAGTCCGGCCCGCTGGGAACGGGCGAATAGGCATGTTCTGGCCAAGGCCCTAGGCGAATTCAGCCACGAGCGCCTGCTGGAGCCGCTCCCCCTGGGAGAGGACCGTTACCGGGTCGAAAAGCAGGGACACCGCTACGAATTTACCGCCCAACGCTACGCGCTGAATCACTGGCAGATCTCGCAGTCATCGGTTGAACATCTAATCCAGGCCGCCGAGGGCTGGCACGGTGGCGACGTAGACGTATTGGATTTTGTCACCCTTTTCGCCACCGAACTCACGCTCAGCGAGGCACAGCTCCCCACTTATCTAGAGGAGCTAAACAGCACGCTAGGCAGCCATTGCTACAAGCAGGCGCATGCGCTCCACGACAGCACACAGCTTGCCGAAGCCACCGGCAGCCCGGCAGAATCCTTCCAGCGCATCGAATCCTCCATGACCGAGGGGCATCCGTGCTTCGTGGCCAATAATGGGCGCATCGGCGTAGGAAGCTCCGACTACCTGCGTTATGCGCCGGAAACGGGATCCGCTATCCGGCTCGGTTGGGTTGCCGCGCATATTTCACAGGCCTCATTCGACTCCATAGACGGGCTGGACTACCAGTCGTTGCTTGAACAAGAACTCGGCGGTGAAGCCAAAGCGACATTGGATCGGCACCTCTCCCGGCGCCTGGCCGGCACCGAACTCGATCCTGCGCAATACATTTATCTTCCGGTCCACCCCTGGCAGTGGGAGAACCGGCTGTCCACCACCTTTGCCAACGACATTGCTCGTGGTCAGTTGATTTGGCTGGGATATTCTGCGGACGAGTATCAGGCGCAACAGTCGATACGCACATTCTTCAATGTCACCTCACCGCGCAAGCACTATGTCAAGACCGCGATGTCAATTCTTAACATGGGGTTCATGCGCGGACTCAGCGCCGACTATATGAAGGTCACCCCGGCCATCAATCAGTGGCTTTATGAGCTCTTCGCCGCGGATCCGGTACTCGCCTCGCAACCGGTAGCGTTGCTGCGCGAGGTCGCGGCAGTCGGATATCGAAACCAGCAGTTCGAGGCGGCCACCACGCCCAGCGCACCACAGCGCAAGATGCTTGCCGCGCTCTGGCGTGAGTCGCCCATCGACATGCTGGAACCGGGCGAAACCCTTGCCACGATGGCCAGCTTGCTCCATGTCGATGCCCACGGCAAGAGCTACGCCGCGGCGCTTATCCGCCGCAGCGGACTTGAACCGAAGGTGTGGCTTAACCAATACCTGGACGCCTATCTGGCTCCATTGGTGCATTGCCTCGCGGCCTATGACTTGGTGTTCATGCCGCACGGCGAGAACATCATCCTGGTTCTGCGCGACGGGGCGGTGCAGCGGGTGCTGCTCAAGGACCTGGGCGAAGAAATTGCGGTGCTCTCGGACCGCGTAGAACTTCCGGAAACAATTCGTCGGGTGCGCACCGGTGGCGACCCGGTGCTTTCGATATTCACCGATGTTTTTGATTCCTTCTTCCGCTTCCTCGCCCCGTTATTGGATGCCGAAGACTTGCTTCCGGAAGCCGAATTCTGGCAGGTCGTCGCCGAAAGCCTGTTGAACTACCGGGAACAGCATCCTGATTTTGCAGACCGCTTCGAGGCCTTGGGCCTGTTTGCCGACAGCTTCCCGCTCTCCTGCCTGAACAGACTGCAACTGCGAAATAACCAGCAGATGCTGGATCTTTCGGATCAATCCGGCGGGTTGCTCTATGCCGGCGATTTGGACAATCCCTTGGTTCAGGTGGTTTCTCCGGTTTAGCGCTAGTTTCTCGCAGCTCGCGTCGTTTGGTTGGCATCAAACGACGCGAGCTGCTTCATTTAATCTTCGAGTCAATTACCTGAACAGTGTTCAATGATTCGGAAATCCGCTGTACAGTGAATTCAAACAATATTGAACACTGTTCAACAGGAGATTTTTGATGCCAACACTAACCGGCCCGAAGCGCACCGCGCTTGACCCCTTTGCCCTCGCCGCACGGATTAGCGAAGGGCACCGCCTGACCGCGTCCGAGTCCCGCGCTATCCTGGCCACATCCGATGAGCAGACACTAACGCTCGTCACGGCAGCCGGCCGGCTACGCAGGAAGCACTTCTCCAACACCGTGAAGGTGAACTATTTGGTGAACCTCAAATCTGGATTGTGCCCGGAAGACTGCACCTACTGCTCGCAACGTCTGGGATCCAAGGCAGAAATCCTGAAATACACCTGGCTCAAACCAGACGAAGCGGTCCGCCAGGCCGGACTTGGCATTGCCGCAGGTGCCTCGCGAGTCTGCTTGGTGGCTTCGGGCAAAGGACCCACCGACCGGGATGTCAATCGCGTAAGCACCATGATTGACCAGCTCAAAGAAGAACATCCGCAGGTAGAGGTCTGCGCTTGCCTGGGCATCCTCAAAGGCGGACAGGCCGAACAGCTCAAGACGGCCGGCGCCGATGCCTATAACCACAATCTCAACACCGCAGAATCCCTCTACCCGGAAATCTGCAGCACACACAGCTACCAGGAGCGCATAGCCACCGTCGAACAGGCCAAGGGGGCAGGCCTCTCCCCCTGTTCTGGACTCATTGTCGGCATGGGCGAAAGCACCGACCAGCTCATCGAAGCGGTCTTCGCGCTGCGTGCGTTGGATACCGACTCAATTCCGGTCAATTTCCTGATGCCCTTTGACGGCACTCCGCTGGAAGGAACTTGGAACCTCACCCCGCTAGCTTGCCTGCGCATCCTCGCACTGGTTCGTCTGGCCTGTCCAGACAAGGAACTGCGCATCGCCGCCGGCCGAGAAATGCACCTGCGCTCCCTGCAGTCCACCGCGCTGGAAGTGGCCAATTCGCTCTTCCTGGGCGACTACCTGACCAGTGAAGGCCAGGATGCGCGCGCCGATCTGGCGATGATCGCCGACGCCGGATTCGTGGTGCTGGGCCAGGAGGGCAAAAACACCGCGCAGATCGCCGAGACCCTGCACGCAGCCGCCGCCCACACCGCCCGCCAGCCAGCGGATGCAGGCAATGCCGCCGCGGCCGGGTGCGCCGGATCCTGCTGCTCCTCCGCGGCCTCAGCGGCCTGCGGCCAAGCGGCCTCCGGTGGCGGCGCCGGCGAGACGGAACCGGTGCTGCGCCGCCGTGGCGCCGGGACCGCAGAGAACCCGAACGCGTGATGGCCACCGATGCCAGCCTGCTCTCCCGCGACGCAGGGTTGCTCTGGCACCCCTACGCCGCACTTGATGCGGGGGCAGGCTACGCGGTCACCGAAGCACGCGGCGCCCGGCTGGTCCTCGAAGACGAAACCGGCACCCTCCGCGAGGTCATCGACGGGATGTCCTCATGGTGGTCAGCCGTGCACGGCTACCGCAACCCGGCGCTGGATGCCGCGGCGCGCGGACAACTGGAGAAGTTCAGCCATGTGATGTTCGGCGGACTGACCCACCAACCGGCCATCGAGCTGGCCGAGCGTCTGGTGGCCCTGGCACCGGGCGACCTGCGCCACGTGTTCCTGGCCGATTCCGGGTCAATCAGCGTCGAGGTGGCGCTGAAGCTCGCCCTCCAATACCAGGAGGCAAAGGGCCGCACCACGCGCCACCGGTTCGCGGCCCTGCGCGGCGGCTACCACGGGGACACCTTCGCCACCATGGGCATCTGCGACCCGCAGGACGGAATGCATGCGGCTTTCACCCGGCGCTCCTCCGCCGAACTCTTCCTGCCCAAGCCCCCGAGCGCACGCCGCACCGCACCGGGGCACTGGGAATACCTCGCGTCCGAGCTGGCCGACTGGGAAAGCACGGTGCGCGCGTTGGTCTCCAAGAACTCCGCGCAGCTGGCCGGGATCGTGTGCGAACCGGTGCTCCAGGGTGCCGGAGGCATGCACATCTACCCGCCGGCGGTGCTCGGCATCCTGCGCGAGCTCGCCGACGAACACGACCTGCCGCTGATTGCCGATGAAATCGCCACCGGATTCGGGCGCACCGGCGACATGTTCGCGGTGCACCATGCCGGCATCGTCCCGGACATCATGTGCGTGGGCAAGGCGCTGACCGGAGGGTATCTCACCCTGGCCGCGATGCTTTGCAGCAGCAAAATCGCCTCCGCGCTTGCCACCGGTGCCGGCTCCGCCGGGTCCGCACTGCTGCATGGGCCGACCTTTATGGGCAACCCGCTGGCCTGCGCGGTGGCCTGCGCCTCGCTCGACCTGCTCGCCGGGGCACCGGGCACCGCGCTAAAAGACGCTCCGTGGCGGGCCCAGGTCCCCGCGCTGGAATCCGGACTGCGCGCCGGGCTCGCACCGGCGGCCGGGCTGGAATCAGTCAAGGATGTGCGGGTGCTCGGCGGGGTGGGAGTCGTCCAACTTCGTGCCCCGGTTGACGTACCCGCGGTGACTCGGGCGGCGGTAGCGCACGGGGTCTGGGTGCGCCCGTTCCGCGATCTGGTCTACGTCATGCCTCCCTATATCAGCACCCCCGAAGAGCTCGCCGTGCTCGGCCGCGGACTGCTGGCTGCGGTGGAGCAGGTCCATGGCTGAGACCACCCCCGGCTGGGAGCGCTGGCTGTCCGCCCGAGCCACCGTGCGCGAACGCCGCGGCCTACGCCGCAGCGATGCCCCGCGGGCCGAATCCATCGATTTGGCCTCCAACGACTACCTGGGCCTATCGCATCATCCCGAGGTGCTCCGGGCCGCCGCCGAAACCCTGCGAAGCTCCGGCGCCGGGGCCTGTGCAAGCCGAATGGCCGGCGGAACTCTGTCCGTGCACCGGGAGCTGGAGGCCGCGCTGTGCCGGTATACGCACCGGGATGCCGCCTTGGTCTTCTCCAGCGGGTACACCGCAAACCTCGGGGTGCTCGGCTCCCTAGGCGGTCCGGGCAGCCTGTTCATCCTGGACGAGCATGCCCATGCCAGCCTGGTCGACGGGGCCAGGCTCTCCGGCGCGGCTGTGGCCACCGCCAGGCACAACGACCTGAAGGATTTCACGCGCCTGTTGAAAGCCAACCGCAGCAGCACCCAACCCAAGCCCCGGGTGCTGTTGGCCGTCGAATCGGTTTACTCGGTCTTCGGCGACGCCGCGCCGCTGCCCGAGCTGGCCGCATTGTGCCGGGAGTTCGGCGCGCTGCTGCTGGTGGATGAGGCCCACTCGCTGGCCGCCAGCGAATCCGGTTCGGCGCTCCGCGCCGCCGGCCTCGAAGGTTGCGGCCAGGTGATCAGCACCGCAACCCTGTCCAAGTCGCTGGGCGCCCAGGGCGGGGCGGTGCTTTTCGGCGGCCCGGAGGCCGCAGCGCTGCGCGAACATCTGCTCAACACCGCCCGCACCTTCATCTTCGACACCGCGCTGGCCCCCGCCGCCGCCGGCGGTGCCCTGGCCGCCCTGCGCTTGGCGAACCGGGCCCGGCTTGCCGCGCTGGCCCGGAACCAGCGGTTGATCCGCGGCCTCCTGGAGGACTACCCGGAACTGGCCGGGCGGGTGGAAGCCGGGGCCGGGCCGATCCACTCGGTGAAGATGCCCAGCGCCGCGGCCGCCGTGCGGGCCGCCGCCGCCCTGGCCGCGCAGGGCATCGCGGTGGCCTGCTTCCGCCCGCCCAGCGTTCCCGACGGAATCTCCCGCATCCGGCTGACCGCCCACGCCCACCAGCAACCGGCCGAACTGTCCGCGGCCATCCGGAAGGTGGCCAGGACGGCCATCGAGGAGGAATCATGAATTGCCCCTACGCACCCACCACCGGCAGCTTGGCCGACGCCCCGCTGGCCGGCCCGCTGCCCGCGGCCTTTCCCGAAGCCATCAACCGGCGCTACCGCAGCATCGAAGATCCGGACACTGTGCGCGGCATCTTGCGCCGCCCCGGGGAATTCACCACGGCCAACGCGCTGCGCACCGCCATCAACCTCGCCCCGGCCGCGTTGCGGATCCTGGCCGCGGTGAAATTCGCGCTGCCACCGGTGCTTTCCAGCGCCTCGGGCAGCGAACACCTCGCCGTGCGCCGGCTCGTCGCCGGATTCTTC
Source organism: Arthrobacter sp. MYb221 (assembly GCF_002979835.1). Lineage (NCBI taxonomy): Bacteria > Bacillati > Actinomycetota > Actinomycetes > Micrococcales > Micrococcaceae > Arthrobacter > Arthrobacter sp. MYb221. The sequence continues at coordinate 228,260 of NZ_PCPW01000002.1, forward strand.
AGCCCCGCCAAGATCCAGTGGCAGCGGCGGCCGATCACCGAACGAGTGCGGGAAATTTGCGCCCGGCTCGAACCGCGCTACCGCAACGGGGAGGTCCTCGATTTGGCCGCGGAGCTGGCCGCGGTGATCCCCGTCGAAATCATGGCGGTGCTGACCGGGGTGCGCGTGCCTCCGGCCGAAAACCTCAAACGCTGGAGCCAGGATTCGCTGGAATTGTTCTGGGGGTGGCCCGCGGAGGACCGGCAGCTGGTGCTCGCCGCCAGCGCCGCCGAATTCTATGCCTGGCTGGATCAGACGGTTCACGGGGCGGTCAGAAGCGAGGAGCCGAACCTCTATGCCGCGCTGCATCGATCGGGAGTTCCCGAACGCCAGATCCGCTCGCTGGCCTACTTCCTGGGGATCGCCGGACAGGAGACCACCGCGATGCTCATCCAGAGCACCCTGCACGTGGCGCTGCGCGATGGCCACTGGGCTGCCTGCGCCGACCCGGACACCGGGCCGGCCGCGGCCCAAGCCGTGGTGCGCGAGGTGCTGGCCGTCGCCTCCTCGGTGCCAACCTGGCGTCGCATTGCCGCCGTGGACGCCCGCGTCGGCGAGCATGAATTCGCCGCCGGTGAGGAACTGGTGCTGCGCCTGTCCGGCGGAATTCTCGGCGCCAGCGGCGACGATTCGCTGGCCTTCGGCCATGGGATCCACCGCTGCTTGGGGGCGGGCCTGGCCCGGATGGAGGCCGAGCTGGTGCTCGCCGAAACGGCCCGTTGCCTTCCGGACCTCGAAGCCGCCGGCGCGGCCCCGCGCTTCGCCCACCTGCTCTCCTTCCAGGCGCCGGTTGCGGTGCCGACTAGGTTCCCCTTCGAAAGGACCGACAGATGATCCAGGCCATCACCGGAACCGACACCGAGGTGGGCAAGACGGTGACCACCGCCGTGCTCGCCGCCCGGGCCCTGGCCCGCGGGACCCGGGTGGCGATCTACAAGCCGGCGCAGACCGGGGTGCTTCCCGGACAGCCCGGGGACGTGCAGGACGCGGCCGGCTGGCTTGGCCACCCGGAGCGGCTGGGCACCGCCGAGGGGGTGCGGCTGCGTGAGCCGATGGCACCGCTGGATGCGGCCCGGTGCGCGGGATTCGCCGACCCCGCCGAGGTCCTGCCTCCCCTGGCCGAGCACGTGCGGCGGATCCGCGAGCTGGCAGCTGCCTATGACGAGGTACTTGTCGAGGGCGCCGGAGGGCTCTTGGTCGAGCTGACTTCCGCGGGAGAGACCATCGCGGATCTGGCCGCGGCCCTCTCGGCGGAGCTCGTGGTCGTCACCCGCCCGGAACTGGGAACCCTGAACCACACCGCGCTGACCTTGGAAGCCTGTGCGGTGCGCGGCTTCTCCCGCGGCACGCTGGTGCTGGGCAGCTACCCGGACCGTCCCACGCAGCTTGCCGAATGCAATCTGGCGGGTCTGCGGACGTTGGCGACCCGTTACGGGTGGAGCTTCGCCGGAAGACTGCCCGCAAACCTGGTCCGCGATCCGGCACGCCGCCCGGAGGCGCTGGCCGCAGCGGCCCATGCCCTGGCTCCGACTCCGGCCTAGCCGCGCTGGTCGCTTCCGCGGTAGCCACGAGCCGCCTGTGAGCCAACTCCGAACCAGAGTTAGCCTGCATCCCCGGCGCCCAGGCGGGTAGCGGAACTCCCTGCCGCCAAGTTTTCACCCCGCTCCCGGGTTGATCCTCGCATCTCACCTATCAGCAGCCGCAACCGATATGCCGCTCCAGATAATGTCCATTGCGGCGTTGCACCGTTCCAGGGTCTCCGGGTTTGCGAGACTCTCGCCGCGCACCACTACCTGGTAGTAAAACACCCCGGAGAGCAGGTCGAGTGCCGCCTCCAGATCGGCATCAGCGCGGATCTCCCCCTGCTCGCGGCCACGTTCGAGGAGCTCGAGAAGCGGTACGCGCCGCTGCGAAACGTGCCCGCGCCAGTATTCACGCTGGAGATCTATGTCGGCAAGGGCGAGAAGCAGACGCTGGCGCAGCCGGTCTTCGGGAAAAGCGCCCACGCGTCCCTTGCCCGGCGTCGGGAACCCGTACTTGAGCGCCTCGCGCACCGGCAATCCCTCGGGCGGCCGGACCACCATGCGTCCGACATCGAGCGCGGCGGCGGTGAGCTTGTCCAGGGTTTCCCAACGGCGGTAGATCGCCGCGCGGCTCACCCCGCTGCGCTCGACAACTGCGCTCACGGTGATCGTCGCCGCCTCGTCGATTAGCTCATTGACCGCGACGAGCACACGTTCTTGCAGTTCGGTGTCCCGCGGACGACCAGGTCGGCGGGCCATTAGCGCCAGGTGTCCGCTGGTCATCCTAGAGCCCGGCCCGCTCACGCAGTCTGCCAATCAGCGCGCCGTTGAGGCCCGCGGCCTTCAGCGGGGCCAGCGGATCACCATGCCGCTCACGCAAAGCGCGCAAGGTGAGACGCATGGCATCATCCGCGCCGGGATCCTTCACCGCAAGCTTTGCCGAGGCATCGAGATCGTATCCCGCAGCCTTCATCACCCGTTGCAGATTCGGCCGGGTGCGTTCCATGATGGCGGCCGTATTGGGGTGGGTCAGCTCGTAGTCGGCGATGATGACCTCATCCTCGGCGCCGAGCGCGAGCAGCAGCGAGGCGGCCAAGACACCGGTGCGGTCCCTACCAGCCGCGCAGTGAAATGCCACAGCACCCGGCGCGTGCGCCATGATGGCCAGCGCCGTCACGATTTGCGGCGCTGCCGAGGCAAACAAGGCCTGGTAGAACGATGCCATCTCCGGCATCTTCCCGGGCTCCAGCTTCGTGGGCATGGCGTCGCCGAGGTCCGCTACGAACGGCACGTGGTGGTACATCACCGCTTGTTCCATCAGCGGGCCGCGCCCCGTTGCCTGCACCTCGCCGCGGCTGCGCAGGTCGATGACTGCCCGCAAGCCGCCGTCCACGAGCGCCTGGGCCGACTCCGGCGGAATCGTCGACAGGTCATCGGCACGGATAGCGAAGCCGGGATTGATCAGGCCGCCTGCGACGGGCAACCCGCCCAGATCCCGCAGGTTCACTGGTTTGCTGAGCTGGATTTCAAGTACTTCGGTCATGTGATTCTCCTTCTGATAAAGGCGCTCGCCTGATCAATCACCGTGACTACGATGATGATGCAGATGATGATCGCGCCCAGGTGTCCGTAGTCGTACATGCGCATTGCGGTGGTGAGCTCGAGGCCGATGCCTCCGGCACCCACGAGGCCGAGGATCGTCGCGCCGCGCACGCTGCCTTCGAAAAGCAGCAGCGTGTAGGAGACCAGCAGCGGGGCCGCCTGCGGCAGCACTCCGTACTGGATCACCTGGCGGTGCGAGGCCCCCACCGACTTCATCGCGATCATCGGGCCCTGGTCAACGGATTCCATGGCCTCGGCGTAGATCTTGCCGATCGAACCGATGGATCCCAGTGTCATCGCGAGGATGCCGGCAAACGGGCCAAGACCCACGGCCGAGACGAACATCAGCGCGAAGACCAGGTCGGGCACCGCGCGAATCACGTTCATGATCCAGCGGGCCGGGAAGTACACCCACTTCGGCGCGAGATTCGATGCCGCGGCCAGGGCCACGAACAGCGAGAGCACCGCGCCGAGTACCGTGGCCACGATGGCCATCTGCACCGTCTCGATGAGCAGCTCGACGATGAGCCCGAGCTTCGAGAAGTCCGGCGGGAAGAGCCGGGCGAGGAACTCGCCCATGTTGATCGTGCCTTCCCCGAGCTTCTGGAAGTCGAAGCCGACTCCGCGGAACGACCAGAGCAGGAAGATCAAGCCTGCGGCCACGCCGACGACAGCTCGAGTCCGTGGGACGTTCATGGCCCGTTCGAGGCGGGCGCGCTCCACCGGGTCCAGCTGCTTGCCTTTGCCGGCGGTTTTCGTCGGCTTCGACTGCTCGGTGTCACTGGTCATCGGATAGTTCCTCTCCGTCATAGAGCGCTTCGAGCCGCGCGGCGTCGAGCTGAGCGGTCGGCGCCGAAACCAGCAGCTTGCCGTGCTTCAACCCGACAATGCGGTCGCTATGGCGCAGCGCGAGCGGGAGCACATGCAAACTCACGAGCACCGGGATGCCGTCTTCACGCGCGATGTTGCGCAGCAGCTCGAGCACGGAATCCGAGAGCTTCGGGTCCAGCGACGCAACTGGTTCATCGGCAAGGATCAGCTGCGGATCCTGCATGAGCGCCCGGGCCACCGCCACGCGCTGCTGCTGGCCGCCGCTGAGCGAGCGCGCCGGATCCTTCGCCTTGTGCGCGATGCCCACCCGATCCAGGAGGTCCAGGGCCCGCTTGCGCTGCTGGTTGCCGAAGCCCCCGACGAGATTGAGCGGGCCGGCTTGGTGCAGCCCACCGGTGAGCACGTTGGTGAGGACGCTCAAGCGCCCGATCAGGTTGAACTGCTGGAAGACCTGGCCGGTGCTAGCGCGCAGATCGCGGATTTGCCCCCGCCGAAGATTCGCGACGTCGTACCCTGCAACCCGCACCGATCCACTGGTAATCGGAGCGAATCCCGTGAGGCTTTTCATGAGAGTCGATTTGCCCGATCCTGAGGACCCCAGCAACGCGACCATCTCACCGGGGAAAAGCTCCAGGTTCACCCCGTCGAGCACGAGCCCATCGGCTGCGTTGTACGCAACGGCCAGGTCACGCACCATCACGCGAGGCAGGAGCGCGCGCTCTTTGCCGTCCGCCGGCGCCGGCGTTTGCGGCGCTTCTTGCGCGGCCGCGCGGGTGATGGACTCGGTCATCACTTCAGATCCGAAATGTCTACGCCGGCCACCGCGGCAACATCAACAAGGGGCTGGAAGGCTTCCCTGCCGGGCTCGAGCATCGGGTCGACGCCAACGATCCCGGCTTCGGCGTAGACGCCCAGCGCCTCGGCGTTTTCTTCGGCAAAGACCGTGGGAAGTCCCGAAAGTAGCGCCTGGCGTTTCGCATCGTTCATGCCCTGGCTGGCTATGACGGCCATGCTGACATCCATCGGCAGGCTTTCTCCGATGAAGCGCACATCGCCCTCTTCGAAGGGGAAGTAGTCGGTGCCGGTCATCTGCGTGAGCATGGTAGCGGTGCAGGCCGCGTCAACCTGGCCTTCCTTGACGGCGATGGCACTTCGATCGTGCCCGCCGGTGAACATGGCGTCGTAATCGACATCGCGTTCCAGGCCAACGCTGTCGAGCAGGTGCACTGGCATGAAGAAACCCGAGCTCGAGCCGGGGTCGGCAAAAGCGACGGTCTTGCCCTTGAGCTCTTCGACCGACTGAATGGGAGAATCGGCCAGCACGTAGCACTTCGAGACCGGGTCGGGGGAACCGGGCCAGGTCATGAGCGCGTCCACCTCACCGGTGTTCACGGCCAGTGCACTTGGGAAGGCGCTCATCAGGGCGATGTCGACGTGATCGGCGCGCACCGCCTCCACCACACCGAGATAATCGGGGGCATCGGTGATTTCTACTTTCATGCCGGTCTCCGCGGTGATGAGTTCGCCAAGCGCCACGATCGGGTTTACGGCGGTGGGGTCATCTCCCGCCGGCAGTGTGGCGATGCGGATCACGTCGACTTCGGCGCTCTCGGCGGATGCACTGCCGGAACAACCGGTGATCGCCAGAAGGCTAGCCAAGGACAGGGCTCCAACGCCCAGAATGCTGCGAGTGTTCATGGGGATCGAGTGCCTTTCGGTAGTAGGTTCAGGTCGTTCGTGGACCGTATGCCACTAGCTAACTCGCCCGGGGCAACACGCAATTACGAGACTCTCAGACTCGTAACAAACAGCAGGTGAACAATTGGAATTGCCAGGTAACTCTCCTCCTGCGCGAAGCTCCGGCGGCTGCTCCGCTGGGCCGCCGCGGTGCTGGCACCACCAAAAACCGGATGCCCACTCCCCGGCCCGCCGGTTTGGGTTTCGGGTTGCCTCTGGCGAGGAATATCGACACGACAAAGTACGTTGGGCACAAGTATGAAGAACATCGGATTTTTGTCCTTCGGCCACTGGACCGACCACCCGCAATCCGGAACCCGCAGCGCCTCGGATGCGCTATTGCAAGCAATCGACCTGGCAGTTGCGGCCGAGGAGCTCGGCGCCGACGGCGCATACTTCCGGGTGCACCACTTCGCCCAGCAGTATGCTTCCCCGTTCCCGCTGCTCGCCGCCATCGGTGCACGCACCAGCCGCATCGAAATCGGCACGGGCGTCATAGACATGCGCTACGAAAACCCGTTGTACATGGCCGAGGATGCCGGATCCGCCGACCTCATCTCCAACCGTCGCCTGCAGTTGGGCATCAGCCGTGGATCACCGGAGCAGGTCATCGACGGGTGGCGCCATTTTGGTTTCGAACCGCATGAGGGCGAGACCGACGCCGAGATGGGACGCCGGCATACCGAGCGTTTGCTCGAAGTGCTCTCCGGAGAAGGCTTCGCCCAGCCCAGCCCCAAGCCGATGTTTCCCAATCCCCCGGGGCTCTTGCGCATAGAACCTCACTCGGAGGGTTTGCGCGAGCGTATCTGGTGGGGCTCGGGCTCGAACGCCACCGCCGTGTGGGCGGCGAAACTTGGCATGAATCTGCAAAGCTCCACGCTGAAAGACGATGAATCCGGCAAACCGTTCCATGTGCAGCAGGCCGAGCAAATAGAGCTTTACCGCCAGGCGTGGAAAGATGTGGGCCATGAACGCGAGCCACGTGTCTCGGTGAGCCGCAGCATCTTCGCCCTGACCGATGAGCGGGACTGGCAGTACTTCGGACGCGACCGCTACAGCTCCGACCAGGTCGGCAACATCGACGCCAAAACCCGCGCGATCTTTGGCAAGTCCTACGCCGGGGAACCCGATGAACTGGCCAAGACGTTGGCCGAAGATGAGGCCATTGCCGCGGCGGATACCTTGCTGCTGACCGTCCCTAACCAGCTGGGCGTCGAGTACAACGCACACGTCATCGAATCGGTGCTCAAACATGTGGCCCCGCTGCTGGGCTGGCGCTAGGGTGAACGCCGAGCGAATGGTTGCCGGTTAGGCAACCTCACGGGTTTACCTAGGCGAGGCGCTGCGCGAGCGCTTCTACGCCCGCGCCGCGAAGAGACGCCAGGTAGGCAGATCGCCCCGCCATGATCATGACAAGATCGAGTTGCTTGCCCTTGACCGGCGGCCCGTCTCCCGCCGAGAAGGAAGAATCTTCGGCTTCCAGGGTGAGACCGGTGACGAGGCGCTTGCTGTTCACCGCGAAATCCCGCTCGGAAAAGAATTTGGCAACTTCGTGCACCGCATCCGGATCAGGGACCAGATCGAGGGCAAGCGGCCGGGCGATGTCCTGGCCGTGGACAATCACTTCCCCGAGCATCGCCGCATAGTCCTTGGTCGGGGCGACCTTGTTCTCGGCGGATGCACGAAGGTTCGTGAGCGTCTGGGCAGGAGTGTCCCCCAAATATCTGCGCAGCCTACGCTCGTTATGCAGAGTGGAGTTGAAGCCTGCCAACACGATGCTGCGCAGCCACGACATCGTGCCGGTGTTTGCGGCGGCGGTCAGATGGGCGACAACCTGGGAGACCGACCAATCGCTGCACAACGTGGGAGTTTGCCAAGCCGCATCATCCAGTCCCGACAGCATTTCGAGTAGCCGGTGCCGTTCGGCATGGATTGCATCCCAGAAGTCATTCTCGTACATCACGTTTCCGTCCGGTTTGATCTTGTCGGGGCAGATCCCGCCTGCTGGCACTCCACTGCGCATCGGGTGGGCAAGCTCCCGAGGCTTGTTCAGCCTAGTGCAGCGCGCCGCAGGAAAATAGCCCGGTTGCCCCGATCCAGTCAGGAGTCAATTACAACGTGCCAGCCATCGATTCGAGGTTCGCGCAGATGGCGCCGCTACGGGGCAGGAGCTCGGCGGAGGACAATCGTTACAAGATTTCTCGCCGCCATTGAAGCGAATGAGATGTAGGACACTAGGCTGGAGCGGGAGAGCTTGGTTTTCATACAGCCCGAGCCATTGAGCAGTTCGAATGGCTCCTACTAGATTTTGCCTAACACAAGAAAACTGACACAGGAGAATTACATGAGCAAGCCACTAAATATCGCATTCATCAAGGCCAGCTGGCATGCAGATATCGTTGATCAGGCCTTGGCCGGATTCAAAGCAGATATGGATGCTTCCGGCGTTGAATACGGCATCGATGTGGTCACCGTGCCTGGTGCCTACGAGATGCCATTACAGGCCAAACGGCTAGCACAGACCGAAAAGTATGATGCCGTGGTGGCTGCGGCGCTAGTAGTCGACGGCGGAATCTACCGCCATGATTTTGTCGCTCAGGCGGTTGTCGATGGGCTGATGCGCGTGCAGCTGGACACGAATGTGCCGACTTTCTCTGTGAGCCTAACCCCACACCACTTCCACTCGAGCGAAGAACACGAAAAGTTCTACTTCGAACACTTCGTCAAGAAGGGTGCCGAAGCCGCACGCGCGGTGCGTACGATCGCAACGCTCGGCGAGTAGCCTTCGCTTCTATTACGCAATGCGTGATGGTCGCTCCGAGAACCGTCCGGACCGACCGTCACGCATTTTTTCGTACGACATTCTTGGCCCGTGGGCGGGAATTTGCGGAGTTAAGCGGGATGCTCGTCATTCAGCTCGCTACGCCTCGTCGAGTGTTGCATCGGGAACGATGTCTCCAGCGCCGTCCGAGAAATAGATGAGCAGCGCCTCATGCCTCGCCACCTCCGCACGGACTCGCCCACCGAGAAATGCGCTCCAAATTGTCCCTAGTCATGCCTAGGATCAAGGCATGATCGATTTTAATAACTCCTCAGTGTTCAAACTCGGCCCATGGAACCTGGCCGAGGTAGCACCGGAGATAACCCCCATGCTCGTCCCAGCGGAAGAGCTGCTCGCCGCGTTCAAGGGTGCACGTGACTATGTAGTCTTCACCAATAAGCGGCTCATCGCGGTTAATGTCCAAGGCCTGACGGGCAAGAAACGCGACTATACCTCGCTGCCCTACGCACGTATCCAAGCCTTCTCCGTCGAAACGGCCGGAACTTTTGATCTCGACGCGGAATTGGAGCTGTGGTTTAGCGGTCTTGGAAAGGTGAGCCTGGATTTCAAGGGCAAGGTGGACATCCGAGCCCTTTCCCAAGTCATCGCCGGCTACGTTCTGTAGAAGTACGTTGGCGCTTTGGGAAAATTGTCCGGGATGAACAATTTCGGATCCACAATTGCTAGTTGAAATTCAAGCAACCGAAGGGGCACGGAACGCCCGACTGCCATGCCCACTGAGGATCTAATAGTCCGATTCCGACAGACTATTCGTCTCCTTCCGCACCGGAACCTACTTGACAGTACACCGGACGGCGGTGTGTTCTTAGAAAGGGTAAACAGCCGTTCACCCCGTTTGCGTCATCTTTTATCCGAAGGCCACCGTCGTGCCGATTCGTTCCGTTCCCGCGTGGGCTACCACCGCCATCCTCGCCTTATGCGGGATGGTGGTCGCGCTCCAGCAGACCCTCGTTGTCCCACTATTGCCTGATTTTCCGGTGATCCTCGACGTCTCGGCCGAAGATTCCTCCTGGCTGGTCACCGCCACGCTGCTCAGCGCGGCGATTTTCACCCCGGTCATTTCCCGCATGGCCGACATGTACGGCAAGCGCAAAATGCTGCTGCTCGCTTTGGCCGTGATGACCCTCGGCTCGCTTGTTGCCGCCCTCGGCGGATCCTTTGGCGCACTGATCGCCGGGCGGGCCATGCAGGGCTTCGCCTCCTCGCTGATCCCGGTGGGAATCTCGGTGCTTCGCGACGAATTGCCCAAGGAAAAGGTGGCCTCGGCCGTCGCGCTGATGAGCGCAACCTTGGGCATCGGCTCGGCGCTGGGCATGCCGATGTCCGGACTGCTCTACAACGCCTATGGCTGGGAATCGCTGTTCTGGGTTTCCGCAGGCCTGGGCCTGGTATTCCTCGTAGGCGTGCTGCTGCTGGTCAAGGAATCGACGATCACCACCCCCGGCCGCTTCGATATCTCCGGGGCGCTGGTCCTCTCCGTAATACTCACCGCCGCCCTATTGGCCGTCACCAAAGGTGCCAGTTGGGGCTGGAACAGTCCGCTCACACTCGGCCTATTTGCTCTGGCACTCGCGCTGCTTGCCGGTTGGATCCCGCTGCAGCTGCGCGTCAACCAGCCGATGGTGGACCTGCGCACCGCGGTGAAGCGGCCGGTGCTTCTGACCAACGTCGCCTCGTTCTTCCTCTGCGTGGCGATGTTCGTCAACATGCTCATCACCACCCAACAGCTGCAGATCCCCACGCAGACCGGTTATGGTTTTGGCTTGTCGGTGCTGGTCGCCGGGCTCGCCATGGTGCCTTCGGGGCTGGCCATGGTCTTCTTGTCCCCGGTTGCCGGCGCGATGCTCAATCGCTGGGGAGGCAAACCGACGATGATCTTCGGCGCGGCGATTATGGCCCTCACCTACGTGGGCCGGGTCTTCCTGGATGACGCTGTGTGGCAGGTGATCGTCGGGGCAACCTTGGTCAACGTCGGAGTCGCCTTCTCCTACGCCGCGATGCCGACGCTGATCATGAGCGCGGTGCCGATTACCGAAACCGCCTCGGCCAACGGGGTCAATGCGCTGATCCGTTCGCTGGGCACCAGCGTGGCCAGCGCACTGACCGGCCTGATCCTCGCCACGCTGGCCGTCGAGCGCAACGGCACCGTGCTGCCCTCGATCGACGCGCTGCATTTGGCGTTCTGGCTCGCGGCGCTGGCCGCGGCCATCGGCATCGCCATTGCCTTGTTCATCCCCAGCGGCGGGCGCACGCCGAAGGCAGACAACAACGTCGAAGAGACCATGGTGCATGGCCGGGTCATCATGTCCGCTGCCGGCGGTACCCAGCGCCCGGCCATTGTGACCTTTGTGCGCCAGGACGGCGTCCCAGGTGACTGGGCGCGCACCGACCATGAGGGGCTTTTCACCGCGGCGCTGCCCGGACCAGGACGCTATCTCGTGGTCGCCAACGCCGCAGGCTGGGTGCCAAATTCCCAGCTGGTGACCTTCTCCGGCGGAACCACGGAGCACAATGTGGAACTGCACGATACGCTTTCGCTCAGTGGCGTGGTGGCTACCGGCAATATGGCCGTGACCGGGGCCCTGGTCAGCCTGAGTGCCGGAGCCGGCGACTTCATCGCCGCGACCCACACCGACGAGCGCGGAGGCTACACCTTGGATCTGCCTCCGGTGGGAACCTACGTTTTAACCGCGGCGTCACCGCACTGTGACACCGCCACTTCGGTCAAGCTCATTCTGCGGGCGCGGACCGAGCGTGTGGATATCGAGTTACCAGCATGAGCGCCATCGATGGCCGGGGACGCATCCGCCAAGCGGCATCGGCCTTGTTCGGCGAGCGCGGATTTCATGATGTTACCGTGCGCGAGATCGCCGAGGCCGCCCAGGTCTCCCCCGCCTTGGTGATCAAGCTCTTCGGTTCCAAGGCCGAGCTGTACACCGTGGCCAGCACCATCACCGTTCCGCTGGCAGACCTGGACCTGCCCCGCGAACGCCTGGGCCGGGCGCTGGTGCAGCAGATCCTCAACCGGCGTGATGCCGCGGTGGTTGATCCATGGGAGACCCTGGTCCCGCGGATCAGGCAATCGCCCACACCGGAGGTAACCCAGCGCGAGCTGCGCGAGACCTATCTGGCCGGGTTGGCAAGGACCATCGCAGATACCACCGCCGACCGCCGCCACGCCTCGGCCGTGGCCTGCCAGCTGCTGGGCCTGGCCGAGGGCATTCGAGTCCTGGGCTATTTCGCGGCCGAAGATTTTGATGCAGACGAGGTCGTCGAGCAGTATGCGGCGGCGGTCCAACTGCACATCGACCGGGCTGGCGCCTCCGGCTAGCGCACCCTTGACTCTCACCGGCGTCCGCTCACCAGGCCTCGTGCGGGCTCAGTTTGCTGGCTGCCATCGAGACGCCGAGGATGATGGTGCGCATGAAGCGCTCGGCGGCCTCGATGAGCAGCCGTTCCCCGTCATCCACCGCTTCTTGCAGGGTCATCGGGATCGGCACGATCGAGGCAATCGCATCGATGCCGATGTCGTGGACGTCGCGGCAGCCGCGCCCCAGCGTTCCGGCGAGAGCCACCACCGGCACTCCTTGCAGGGCGGCACGGCGCGCGACCTCCGCGGGAACCTTGCCCTTGGGCGTCTGAAAATCGATGGCGCCCTCGGCGGTGATCACCAGGTCCGCTCCGCGCAGCATCGAATCGAGGTCGATTCCGGCCAGCCCGGAGTCGAGGATCGCTTCGAAGCGGGGCAGCAGCACCGCTCCCACCGCGGCGAGTCCGGCGCCCAGCCCTCCCGAGGCCCCGGTGCCCGGCGCGGTCGCGAAGTCGGTCTCACGCGCCGAGGCAAGCGCATCGCGGCGCAGCACCGCGGCCCAGCGCTCAAAGCCAGTGGACATCGCCTCGACCTGCTGAGGCGTCGCGCCCTTTTGCGGGCCGAAGACTCGGGCCACGCCGCGCGGCCCGGTCAGGACGTTGTGCTGATTCAGCGCAAGCGTGATCTGCACGGTTCCGTCCGCGAGCGCCGGGTGCAGCCCGGCTAACTCAAGCCGGTCGATGCGTCCGAGCTGGTTTCCTCCGGCGGTGAGCTCCCGGCCCATGCCGTCCAGGATCCGTGCCCCGAGCGCCTGCAGCGCCCCCATGCCGCCGTCGGAGGTTCCGGAGTCCCCGCATCCGACGAGCACCTTGGTCGCGCCCGCGTCGATCGCCGCGGCGATCAGTTCGCCGACGCCGTAGCTGGTGGTGGTTCCCGGGTCGCGTTGGTCCCGGGGAACGAGCCGCAGACCGGCCGCGGCGGCCATCTCCACGACGGCGGTGCCGGCGGATTCTCCGCCGAGCATCGCATAGTGGGAGCCGACCTTTTGCCCTACCGGTCCGGTGACGACCGCTGGGACGAGATGGCCGCCGGTGGCGCGGGCGAGGGTTTCGGCGGTCCCTTCCCCGCCATCGGCGATCGGGACGGCCTTGACCACTGCTCCGGGCAAGGCGCGGCGCACGCCGGCACCGATCGCGGCGGCGACGGCCGAGGCGTCGAGGGATTCTTTGAATCCGGAGGGGGCGACCAGGATGCGTTGCGGCAATGCATGAACCATGATGATGAGTCCTTTTTAATGTGGTTGGTGTAGGCAATGGTTGTTGGGTCAGCGATCTCAGGTGAACAGCGGCAGGCCCATGGCCGGCCAGATCCAGAAGGAGAACACTAGGATCAGGGCGACCATGACCGGTCCCAGCACCGCGCTGAGCCGAAGCAGGTCCGCGGGTTGATAGCTGTCCACACCTTCGATATCGGAGAACAAGTTGACGGGCTTCGCGCTGCTGGTGAGCGTGTGGCAGAAACCTGCGGCGGCAGTGGATGCGAAAGCGATAGCCACCGCGTCCACCCCCACACCCGGGGCAAGCGAAACGACCAGCGGAATCAGCACCGCCGAGCGCGCCGAACGGGACTGGATCACCAGGTGGGCCGCGGCGGATACGACCACCACCACGACGGTGAACACCCACGGGGCGACGGCTCCCAGCCCCTCGGCCGGTCCAAGCACACGGCGTGCCAGCCAGTCGGCGGCGCCGGTGCGGGCCAGCGCGGTGCCCAGGGTCAGCGTGGCGGCCATGAAGATCAGCATTGACCACGGCACCGCCTTCAGCGCCTTGGCCAGGCCCACCGAGCCGAAGCCCGGACTGGCCACGAGCAAGGATCCGAGCAGAGCCACAACGGCCGGGTGCAAGTGGTGCAATGGTTCGGTGCACCAGAGCACCACCACCGCGGATACCAGCAAGGCGGCGCGGGATTGCCCGACGCTCAGCGGTCCGGTCAGCGGAACCGGAGAATGCTCTTGGAGCTGCCCAATGCTCACCTCCAGCGCTTGGCGGCGATCCGAGCCGCGGGTGAAGAGCCATAGCACCAGTTCCGCGCACAGATGCGAGGAGACGAAGGACAGCGGCAGCCCGTAGAGCAGCCAGCCTGCGAATGAGAAGCCCTCATAGCCGGAGGTGGCGAGGATCTGGCTGGTGATCAGATGCGCCCCGGCCCCCAAATACGAGGCGACCGCAGAAAGCAGGATGACCGAGGGGAAGAGCAGCGACAGGGCCAGGACAACCCTCGGGCGGGCGGCAAGCACCTTGGCCAAGGCAATGAAGACGGGAATTGCCAGCGCCGCCCGGCCCGAGGTGGAAGGCACCGCGAATGCGGTGGCCACCAGTGCACCGGTGGTCAGGTGCATCAACTGTCTCGGGTTGCGGGCTCCGACGGCGATCCAGGCGGCGGCGCGGGTGGCCAAACCAGTTGCCGTGATTCCGGCGGCAATCACGAACGCGGCCAACAGCAGCCAGATGGTGTCTTCACCCAGCGACGCGAAGAGCACGTCCTCGGGCAGCACGCCCATGAGCACCAGCACCAAGGCCGCGCCGAGAGCGACATAGGTGTCCCCGACCGGGGAGAAGACCCATAGCCAGATCGCGACGGCGAAGACCGCCAGGGTCAGTGCGCCCTGGGACGGCAGCGCGGTCGCCGTTCCCGCCGCGGAGCCAAAAGCCCCGAAGGCGCACCAGACCAGAAAGGCGGCGAGCAGCATCGCGGCCAGCAATCCGCTGGCGCGTCGGCGGTTCCAGCGCCGCCGCGGGGCGCGTTGTGCCGGTCCAACGGCAGCCGCCGGCTGCGGTGCGTCGGTGCTGTAGCGGAATCCGGTATCCGTAGTGTGTTGTCTCGTGCTCATGACTCGGCTCCCAGAGTGCTCGCCATGCGCTCGGCGAAGTTCTCCTCGGAGCCTGCTTCCGAAGCCAAAGCCAGTCGCGGAAGTGAGAGGCCGAAGCGGGCTCCGGCGCCTGGGCCGGATTCGACCCACGCGGTCCCCCGATGCGCCTGGGCTACCGCCTTGACCACGGCCAACCCAAGGCCCATGCCCGGTTCCTGGTCAGTGCCGGTGCCCCCGCTGCGATAGGTATCAAGCAATGCGCGGGCCACCTCGGAATCCAAGCCCGGGCCGTCATTGGCCACCCAGAAGCTGACTGACTGTTCATCGGCGGCGGAGCCCAGTCGAATGGTGTCCCCGTGGTCCGTGTGCGCGACGGCGTTCTGGATCAGTTGGCGCAAGGCATCGGTGATGCGCTCCGGGTCAAGCCACGCCTCGGCGCGAGCCGACTGCTCGATGCGGAAATGCCGTTGCAGGTAGGTGTCCGATTGCGCTGCCTCGGCGGCAATATCCGCGGTGACCTCGCCCACGGCCACCAGCCGCGGCCTGACGAAATCCGGGTGGCCGCTGTGTGCAAGTACGTCGAGGTCGGCGAGGGTTTGACCCATCTGCGAGATGAGCTCCTGCGCCCCGCAAGCGATGTCGGCGCGTTGCACCGCGGGCAGGTCTTCACGGACCAGTTCGTGCAGCGTCGCCGCGAGCCGACGTTGCGGTTCGTTGAGATGCTCGCGCGCTTCGGCGATGAAGTGCCGCTGGGCCAGATGGGAGGACTCGACCCGGTCGAGCATTGCGTTGAGCGTCTGGGCCAGCTGCGCCAGGTCGTCGCGCCCGGACACCGGGATGCGGGCCGAAAGGTCATGCGCCGTAATGGCTGCAGAGGTCTCGCGCACGGTGCAGATCGGGCGCATGATTTGACCTGCCACTAGCCAGGAGATCCCCGCGGTCAGCGCCAACCCTCCGGCGGCCACCGCGAACAGGAGCACCGCCTGCCGGTTGGCTTCTTCCTGCGCGCCGGAGGTGAACTGTGCGACGACCAGCTGGGCTTGTTGCATCGGGCCGGACCGGTTCGCGGTAGCGGCTTCCTCGGCTACCGCCTTGGCCCAGCGCACGGTGCCGTACTTGGTTTCATACACCGCCGAGGTCCGCGAATCTTCGAGGATCCGAGCCAGCAGCTGCGCATCCGCGGCCAGCACAACACCGGTCTGGTCCAAGGCGCCGTGCGCGCTGAACACGCGGCCGTTGGCCTGGCCGACAATTGCTTCGCCCGCCATGGGCTGCTGCCGGGCGAGATAACGTTCGAGCAGTTCGTCCATCGAGGCGAAGGGGCGCGCGGTCTGCGGATCCAGCCCCTCGGCGGCGAAGGTCCTGAATTCCTCGATCTCCTGGGTGATGCCCACATTGGCCGCCTCGGCGACCTGCCCGGACATGATCGAACGCATGGTGACCGTCACCGCGAGCAAGGCCAGCGCCGTGGTGAGAACGATCCAGCCGACAATCCGCAACCGGGCCGAGACCTTGGACCCCTGCTGCTCAGCAGATTCAGCCATCCTTGCCACCGCGTTCCGGCTGCGCGCTGGGCAGCGCAGTTTGCGGTCGCACGTCCAGTTGAACCACGTTCGGCTGCTGGTGCGGAGTCGGCGGACTTGCGGAGTCGGCCAGCGCTTGGCTGGCGCTTGCCAGCCCGGCGGGAACGGCCAGGACAGCAAGGATGAGAAGTATGCGACGGATCATGCTTCTACATTAGAAAACCCTTGTGAGACACAAATTAAGTACTGGTGAGAGGTTTATGATTCGTCGATGAGAAGAATATGAGAAGGTGAGAAAGTACCTTACGGGCTCCCGATCACGGTCTGCGCGACGGTGAGTTCGATGGCTCCGGCGTGGGGGCGCCTACCGGCTTGCGGCGCACAAGGCACGGGCTGCGCCGCATGGTCTTTTCTTGCGGCGCAGCCCGTGCATTCGCGTTGGAGCTCGTTATTGCGGTTCGACTACTTGGTCTCCCAGAGTCCCGCTTCGTCGTCGAAGGACAGGGTTTCGGTGACGCGGATCTTCGCGTCATCGAGCGCATCGGCCGGTACATCGAAGACGACCTGGTAGGTTCCCTTGCCGCCCTTGGTCAGCGTAGGCACGTCCATGGCTGGTTTCGGAGCCATGGCCATGGAGCTGGAGGTGCTGTAGATGCGCGAATCGGAGCCAACCAGCTCTGGAGACAGGTCAAGCCAGGCGTCGCCTTCTTCCTCGCCGTTGTACACCACGGAAAGATCTACGAGGACATATTGCCCCTCGGCCTTTTCATTGAATGAGTTGGCCTTGGCCATGGCCTCGTCGGCTTCGAGGTTCACGGAACTGACGTTGACCGAAAATTCACCGATAGTGGCCGCCTCACCCAGCTTGAGCACCTGAGACTCATCTGCTGCCTGCTCGATGACCTTCTCCGGAGCCGCGACCTCTCCGTCCGCGGCGTCATCGATGGCAGCCGAGACACCGTCCAAGGCCTTGACGTAGGCGGACTGGGTGACGAAGACCAGCACGATGGCAACGATGGCGATCACGCTAGAGGCGATCCCCAGCCCCTTGCTGCCGCGCCGCTTCGCGGCGATGGCGAGCGAGATGATACCGAGGATCAGGGCGACAAAACCTAGAACCGCGGCGAAGTTGTTCACGATCGGGACCCAGCACAGGGTCAGGGCAACGATGGCAATGACCAGTGCGGCAATTCCCAGCCCCTTGCCGGCAGTGGACTTTGCGGGTGGGAGCTGCGAGTGCGGTGCAGGCTCCAGTGGAGTTCCAGCAGACATGAATATTTCCTCAAGTGATGACGGCGCTTAGCCAGCGCCTAAGTGAAACCGGCTCATACCCCATGGTCGTGATCCGGATTGAATCTTGCTTGATCCATCAACGACACTACGAGGACGCTCCGACACTTTAGCCTCACAGTAAATTTTCAGCTCCCGAGAAGTTCCGCCCCTGCCTCGGCTTAGCTCGCGCTTCCGGCAAAGGACTGCCCCTCGACTTCAAGTTGACCATGTAGCCGAAGGGCAGTCCTCTGGGCTCTCAGTAACCGGAAGCAGCCTGCCGGTACTGGCGGAGGACCCGGCTGTCCGGTTCGCTTGTCGCCAGCAGGGCCTCATTGGTTGGCCAGAGCGGCAATACTCCGCTTAACACTCCCGCCGCCTGGCGCGCTGCCCCATCGGCAACGTACTCCCCGGGTTCCGGAACGCTTACCGGCAGGCCCAGCACACTGGCCGAAATTTCCTGCAGTGCAACCGAACGCGCCGCCCCACCGACCAGCACAATACGCTCGGCCAGCACCCCCAAGTCCGTCAGTGCCTTCAGCCCGTCCGCCAGCGAACAGATAATCCCCTCGAAGGCGGCTCGAGCCAGATTCTGGGCGGTGAAGTTCTCCAAGGTCAGCCCGTGCAGCGAGCCTGTAGCGTCGGGCAGATTAGGGGTTCGTTCCCCCTCAAAGTAAGGGATCAGGCTCAAACCTTCGGCACCGGCAGGCGCAGTCAATGCCAGCTGGGACAGTTGCGGAAGATCGACTTTCAGCAGCGCCGCCGTCGCATCCAGCACGCGGGAGGCATTCAAGGTGCAAGCCAGTGGCAGGTAGCTGCCGGTGGCATCGGCGAATCCGGCCACCAGCCCCGAACGATCCCCGGTAGGCTGGTCGGACACGGTGAATACCGTCCCGGAGGTGCCAACCGAGATCACCACGGTGCCCAGCGTGGCGTTCACGCCTAATCCCGCTCCGGCGTTATCGCCGCAGCCGGGGCCGATCAGCATTCCAGATGAGGTCAACTGTCCGACTTCCAATGGCGCCAGGACCTTTGGCAGGACCGGCACATGCCCTAGGGTGCGTTCGAGCACCTCTGGAAGATACTCGCCGGTGCTCGGTGACCAGTACCCGGTTCCCGAGGCATCCGAACGGTCGGTGCGCAACGCGGCTAGGCCTTCGGCACCGCTGCCTGGGCCAAATCCTGCCAGGCGCCAGCTGAGCCAATCGTGAGGTAGGCATACCGCGGCAGTGCGCGCGGCGTTCTCTGGTTCCGCGGTAGCCAGCCACAACAGCTTGGTCGCGGTGAGTGAGGCCACCGGGATGGTTCCAATGCTTCGCGCCCAATACTCGGCGCCGAATTCTTCGACGAGCTGCCGAGCTGCGCCCGCGGAGCGAGTGTCATTCCACAGCAAGGCCGGACGAACTACCGCGCCGTCGGCGTCGAGGCAAACCATGCCATGTTGCTGGCCTGCCACCGAAATAGCCGAGACATCCTCCAAACCGCCGGCCTCTTCGATGGCTTGCTGTAGTGCCGTCCACCAGTGCTCTGGGTCGATCTCGGTGCCCGATGGATGGCGCGCGGAGCCCTGTCGGATAAGGGCTCCGGAACCGGCGTCACGAATGACGACCTTACAAGATTGGGTGGAGCTATCCACTCCGGCAACCAGCTGCATTTAGATAACTTTCGGGCTTGGGATGAATAACAGCGCCGCGCCCCCGGATCTGGCAACAGAACCGGGGACGCGGTCAAACTTTTCTTGTAAAAACCTCAGGCTTAGCGTGCGCCCATCAGGTGTTCCAAGGCCAGCTGGTTCAAGCGGATGAACCCGAAGGAACGCTCGGCGGCAGCGTCTGCATCAAAGCCTTCGAATGCCGACGTATCCGCCAGCAGATCCGCGGTGGTTTCGCCGGCGGCCAGAGTGCTTTCGCCCAGCTCGAAGACGCCTGCGGTCTTCAGCGCTTCCTGCACCTCTGGGTTGGCGCGGAAAGCGGTAGCGCGTTCCTTGAGCAACAAGTACATGGACATATTCGCCTTGGCAGAGTCCCATACACCGTCATAGCCGTCGGTTCGCGATGGCTTGTAGTCGAAGTGGCGTGGACCGTTGTAGGTTGGCCCGCCGTTCGGGAATCCATTTTCAAGCAGGTCGACAGTGAAGAAGGCGCTGGTAAGATCGCCGTGGCCGAAGACGAGGTCCTGGTCGTACTTTATTCCGCGCTGTCCGTTGAGGTCGATGTGGAACAGCTTTTCTGCCCAAAGCGCCTGCGCGATGCCGTGCGTGAAGTTCAATCCTGCCATCTGTTCATGGCCGGTTTCCGGGTTAACGCCTACGATATCGCCGTGCTCAAGCTCGGCAATGAAAGCCAGCGCGTGGCCTACCGTGGGCAGGAAGATGTCACCGCGTGGCTCGTTTGGCTTAGGTTCCAGCGCAAGGCGCAGCCCGTAGTTCTTTTCCTTGATGTAGGCGGCAACGGTATCAACGCCTTCCTTCATGCGGTCAAGTGAAGAAGACAGATCCTTGGATCCGTCGTATTCGCTGCCTTCGCGGCCACCCCACATGACAAAAGTTTCGGCACCCATCTCGGCAGCGAGGTCAATGTTTGCCAACACCTTGCGCAAGGCATAGCGGCGAATGGAGCGATCGTTGGAAGTGAAGCCGCCGTCCTTGAAGACCGGATGGCTGAACAGGTTGGTGGTAACCATTGGGACCTTCAAACCGGTCGTTTCCAAGGCTCCACGGAAATCCTTGAGGATACTCTCGCGTTCTGCTGCCGTTGCATCAAACGGGATCAGGTCGTTGTCGTGGAAGGTAATACCGTAAGCACCCAGCTCGCTGAGCCGATTGACCGCTTCGACCGGGTTGAGTGCCTGGCGGGTTGGCGTGCCGAACGGATCGTTCCCGGTCCATCCCACCGTCCATAGGCCAAAGGTGAAACGGTCTGCTGGCGTTGGTTGCAAAGTCATGCGTACTCCTGAATGATTTGTAGTTAGCAACAACTTATTGCAGAACGATCCTCAGAGTCAAGGAAAACTTCCCCCTCATTCGCGAATAAACGAAATTGGCAGCGTTTATCCACCAAGTAAAACAAGGGGTATAGACTTGATGTAGCGCCCTAACTCCTATAAGTTTACGTTTACAACTTATGGGAATTTTGATTGTCCATTTCCTTGAAACGCGGCAATCTTCTGCCGGGCCCGTGCCGCATGGCATCCCGTCGTCACGTCGCGTGGCTTGCAAGCGCAAGAACGGTCATTGGGAGCGGCAACGTAGTTGATAAAATGGCGAAAGTTTGAAGATGTTCCAACGACTGACAAGACGGACGCCACTGGTGCTCGTGGCTCGTTACCCCTGCCCAGCCGATTGAATTTATGGCACTCGGTCGCTGGCCGCCGTTGCTCATCCATCAGCTAGCCAGCTCAGCCTAAGAATGAAGAATTGAAGGACACTAGATGACGGCCTCACCCCGTGCGTCCAAGGCGGTGCAGAGCCCTGAAACCATGCGGCGCAATAATCTGTCTGTCATTCTCACTTTGTTGCACCGCGAAGGCAGGCTATCGCGTGCCCAACTTACCGAGCGCACCGGTTTTAACCGTTCCACGGTCGGCGCACTAGTCGCCGAACTTTGCGAGCTGGGGCTGGTCTTCGAAAGCGAGCCACAAGCAGCTGGCAGGGCTGGCCGGCCCAGCCCGCTCGTTCATCCCAACGACAAAGTCGTCGCGGTCGCCATCAACCCGGACATCGATGCCGTGCATGTTGGGCTTGTCGGGCTCGGCGGCAAGGTCCATCGCAGAATTCGCTATGAAGCCGCCGCGAAACCGACTCCTGTTGAAACCGCCAACATCAGCAAGGCAATTCTTGACGGCATGCGCGCGGATATCGATGTGCTGGATCGCATCGTCGCCGTGGGCGTAGCGGTGCCCGCTCTGGTGCAAGACAGCGACGGAAAGATCCTCCTCGCACCGCACCTGCAATGGGCGAATGAATCCTTGTCGTCATTGCTGGAACCCGCGCTCGGACTTCCGCTACTCGTAGGAAACGACGCAACCCTAGGCTCCGTTGCCGAAAGCATTCACGGTGCCGCGCAAGGTTACGCCAATGTGCTCTATCTCAATGGAAGCGCCAGTGGCATTGGCGGCGGCATCCTCACCGGCGGTGCCCCGCTTCGTGGAGCCTCGGGCTTTGCCGGAGAACTGGGGCATACCTTGGTCAGAACCGGCGGGGTCCTCTGCCATTGCGGGCGCCGAGGTTGCCTCGATGCCGAGGTGCGGGTTGAAAGTCTCTTGGATATCCTCCAGTTCGACAGCGCCGACCTAGACTCTCTTGAGCAGGCAATTGCCGGCAATGAGTCCGCGCAGCTTCACCAAGAAATCGACCGGCAGATTGATCTGCTGTCCGTGGCGCTTACCAATTTCGTTAATATATTCAACCCAGAAATGATCGTCCTTGGCGGTTTCTTGGGAACCATCTACGCAATGCGCGCCGAACGGTTGACCGATGCGGTCTCCAGCGGCCCCATTGCAGGGCTAGGCCGCGAGGTCAGAATCAGAAAGGCTGTGCTGGGTTCGGATCTATTGCTCATTGGCGCCGCCGAATTGGCATTCGCCCGGTTGCTTTCGGACCCAGCCGGGTACAGGGCCGCGGACCAGACGCCCTAGCGGTTTGCCTGCCGCTGCCCGTAGCCTCGGGCCGACAATGCCGCGGTCAGCTGGTCAACAGTTGGCGCACCTTGCAGCCCATCCGGCGTCGGATAGATGCGGCAAGCGAGTTCGCGCGTAGTCGCCGCCGGAAAAAGATCAATGCCTCCTGCAATGATCGTTGGGGAACCGGCAAAACCAGTGCCACGCGTCTCGGCGCTCGTTTTCAAAACGTGTTGCAGTATCGTCGTGTTCCTGACCCCGAGTGCTTCTAGGGCAGCGCCCAGTCGCTCGGCCGCAAGGGCGGAGTTGGGGCAATTCTCGATAACCAACAATTCGATGCGCATACGTACATTCTCCTCGAAGGATCCAGAGATCCAGGAAGTTCTGGATTCGCTATCCCGGCTGCCACACGGCTAAGCGATGCGGGGATTCACGGTGCACAAACGCTTAACCCAGCGACACGCTGAGATGAAAACAATTCCTAGCCAGCACGTAGTTGCTGTTGCAGAATTCAAGTATGGGCACCAACGACGAAATCGATCATGGCCGCGACACGCTACGCTACGTCAGGCTAGCTCTGCTGGTCCTACCGCTTTTACTGGTTGTTGCCATCGTGATTTATGGGCTTTTAAACGGAAAAGTTGAAGACTCGATCAGTTCCTACTACTTGGGACCTAGCCGGGACCTATTCGTCGCAATGCTTGTCGCCACCGGAGTAATGCTCGTAGTTTACAAAGGCGCGCCCCTGGAGGACTATGCCCTGAACCTTGCCGGTTTCTACGCGATATTTGTAGCCTTGGTTCCAACCCGGCTGGGCGAGACGCTCTCCACGCTGACCCCACACGGTCAACTACAGCTGATCCGCTCCGTGCAAATATCGGTGTTTGCCGTCCTCGTGGTTTCCGCGGTATTTGTCTGGCTTGAATGGAAAACTAGCAAGTGGTCGCCGCGCTCGTTGCACTTCAGCACGCTCAGTAAAACTTTGACCCTCGTCAGTACCGTGCTGCTGATCGCGTTTATCGGCTTGCTGTTGTGGCGCAGCATCGAAGGCACAGACTTTGCCGGTGTTCACTATGCTGCCGCGTTTCTATTGATTATCAGCATGGGAGTAGCCATCGCCAGCCATCTGGGGCGCGAAGACCTCTGCGACACCGATACCAGCGGTGGGCGTTCAACCCAGTACGCCGTCTTGCTGGTACTCATGGCTTTGGGCATCGTCGGATGGCTCGTGCTTACCCTCATGGGCGTAGCGCAGGCGCTATTTATCATCGAGTGGTACGAGATCGGCCTCTTCACCTATTTCTGGTATTTGGAATCTCGAAGACTGTGGAACCACCCCGCGCAGGCATAGGCCCCAACAGTGGATCCCTTTAGCGCCCTAGGCGGGCGTGAGGCTTCAAACATCCGGCAGGAATACTCAAAGGCAAAGGCCCCGATTCTCGCAATGAGAACCGGGGCCTTTTGAAAGCTCCTCCAACTGGACTTGAACCAGTAACCCTTCGTTTAATAGTCAAGTCTTGCCTATCCCCCGTGAAGTAGGGGCAAAACGTGGCTCGATGTGGGAAAACATCCCGTAATGATCTACATATCACTACATCCCAATACATAGTCATACTGACTCATGCCCGGAATTTACGTCTATAAAACGTCTACCTAACGTCCCGAAAACGCTCCAGAATGACTCGATTGTCAGTCGCCATTTTGTCATGCTCGATGTAGTGCTTACGGGTCACCAAGTCGCTACGATGCCCCAGCTGAGACGCCGCGCTCTCGCTGTCCGCTTCCCTGTCGATAATGGTGGCCACCGCTGCACGGAAACTCTTAGGCGTCACCCAGGCCCATTCTTCACCGCGGGCTGAGCGCCACACACGATTGAAGTTCGCCGGCTCTCGCAGCTCCCCGTCGCGGTTCGGGAACACGTAGTCATTGCCACCGGCCCGCAGTCGGCGCCGACGCAACACGGACACCACGAAACCGGGTAAGCGCAACTGCCGCTCACTGGAATCAGTCTTTGGATGCTCCTGCCGGTGCAGCCCTCGTTCTTTGGTGCGCTTAGCGGTGCCAGTGACTTCGATGCTCGGATCTTCCGACAGGTCCACTCCGTCGGACCACCGCAGTGCCAGGACTTCGCCGGGGCGGATGCCGGTGCCCACCAACACTTCGATCATGTCCAGGACATCCTGATCGCGCGCGGGCCCGTAGGTGCCGCCCTCTGCCCATTCGCGGACGTGGTCCAGCAGGGCTTGGAGCATTTCGGCGTTGATCGCCTTTACCGGCTTCCGGCCAGACTTTGGCGTGCGCGCTTCACGAACAGGATTCACCTCGCACAGGCCATAGCGGACTGCCATGCTGAACATCTGGGTCAATACGACGCGCGCCGTGAGCGCTGCAGTCGGTCCCCCGATAAGAACGGGTGTGCCGTCGGCCTTGGTGTGCGTGCCGGCGTGCTTGGTGCCCACGAGCTCAAGGAACTTGTCTGCCCTGCTCGTGGTGAGCTCCCGGATGCGCAGGGAACCGATTTTGGGTGTGATGTGCCTGTCGATTGTCCCGGCGTACTGCTCTAGCGCGCCTGGTGATGCCTCGTGCTGTGCCAGCCAGGTAGACGCAAGCTCTTTTACACGGCTCTCAGGCGTGAGCGCGTCATTGTTGCCGCGGCTCCGAATGCTGAGTTTGGCGGTGAGCGCGTCATTGGCCGCGCGCTTGGTGCGCCCTGTCGCTGTCACACGGCGGGTTTTCCCGTCCATGTCCCGGTAGCGGCAGAACGCTTGGAACGTACCGGCCTCGGACTCGGTGACTGTCACCTTGCCGCTTGAGCCGATACTCAGTGGAGGCCGCCCTCGCATAGGACTACCTTTCAGAGTTCAGTTGTAGCTAAGGCACTGCTCGCTTTGTCGCCTGGTGACAAGCTTCCCCACATGTCACAGTGGCCGCGCGCTAGCTACCGTTGCCGCCAAATTGCACGACGTTGTCTATTGGAGCGTCGTAGACCTTAGGCGCGCCTGGGCGGGACATGCGCCGCGTCATCTCCGCGACGAGGTCTGCGTCTGGCACCTGGCTTAGATCCTTGCCTGTGGTCATCGAATCGACCTCAGCATCTGTGAACAGCCCTGCAGCTTGCAGTGCTGGCATGAATGGCGCCCCGTAAGCCCTGCAGATGCTCGCGACTGTCTCAAATTTGATTCCGTCTTGCATCTGGCGGGTGAGCGTAGCAGGAGGCATCCCAATCTCTGACGCGACCTGCCTAAGACTCTTCTCTCCCGTGAGGGCATCGAGGTGATCTCTAAACGTTTGCTTTTCCATATTTTCATAGTGCCTCAAAAGTGAGTCAATTTCAACAACCATCTAGATACCAATTTTTACTCTCTAAATACTCCCAAGTGCACTATGTGACTCGATTCTTAGAAAAAGTGTTGCATAAGTTGGTCAAGCTGTGCCATGGTGGATTCGTGACCAGAAAATGAGTCACAACGCCTCAAAAAATAGCTAGAGAGGATTGGCGCTGGTGTATCTCCTACTACCTGGGCTTCTCGACGAGATCAAAGCAAAGCATGGCATCCCCAGTGATGCAGAGCTTGCCAAATTGCTGGGGTGTGACCGAAGCACCCTGTACCGAGTCAAGACTCACGCGCTAGGGGTGTCACCTCGCATGGTGGTCCTCCTGACCATGAGGTTCGGTATTCCACTAAATGAAATCGCAACCAAGAGCGAGGGACGCATTGGAAGAGCAAGAGACGAACATCGGGGCTATCCGATACCTCACTGCAGAGGAAGTCGCTGGCCGGCTCAAGGTCAAGCCACGCACCGTCAATAACTGGCGGTACCGAGACGAACCATACGGGCCGCCCTACACACACATCGCCGGCCAGGTCCGCTACCCCGTGAAGAAATTCAACGAGTGGTGCGAAGCGCAGGACAACAAAGCAATTAGTTAACTCATCTTCTAAGGAAACTATCCATGGTTACCCCAAATCAACAGCGCCTTGTGGGGCTGAAAGTCGAGAACTTCAAGCGACTACGAACGGTGGACATCGAGTTCACAGAGAACACCGTCATCATCTCGGGACGCAACGAGCAGGGCAAGTCATCCGTATTGGATGCGATTCTTTGGGCACTCGGTGGCGGTGCCGCCGCCAAGAAAATGCCCAACCCCATCCACAACGGCGAAACCAAAGCGACCGTAGAAGTTGTCCTGGACGACTTCATCATTACCCGCACCGCTGCCGTGGATCGCAAGGCATCCACTCTGACCGTGACGAGCCGTGACGGCGTGGAGAAATACTCCTCCCCCCAGAAGCTGCTGGACGGACTCATCGGAAAGCTCAGCTTTGACCCGCTCGAATTCTCCCGCATGAAAGACACCGAACAGCGCGCCGTGCTGCTGGACTGCGTGGAACTGGGCATCGATCTGAACGCCAACGAGGCTGAACGAGAAGTTGCTTATAAAGAGCGCACGTTCGTGAATCGCGAAGTGAAGTCGCTGGAGGCTCAGTACAAGGCTATCGAGGCACCAGCCGAGGTACCGGCGCAGGTGGACGTAGGTGCGCTCATGCAGGAGCTGACTGCATCCCAGAAAGCGCACACCGACGCTGCCGAGGCTGTCCGCACCGTGTCCTCGTTGGAAGCCCAGCTAGCAGATCTGCAGGATCGACTTGCTGCTGCTCGTGAAAAGTCTCTCGAAGCCCTGTCCGCTCGCGACGCCCACCGCGACCCTGACGACATCCAGGAGCAGATCACCGGCTCCACCGAGGCGAACAAAGCCGGTGAGCTGATCCGGCAGAAAGAAAGCCTTGGCGCTCAGTTCAAGGCCAAGGCCGCCGAGGCCAAAGCGCTGGACAAGAAAATCGAGGATCTGGACAAGGCCAAAGCTGACGCGCTGGCCAAGGCTGAAATGCCTATCGAGGGTCTGGGTATCGATGAGACAGGCGTGACCTACCAAGGCCAGCCGCTCTCCCAGGCATCCGGCGCCGGCCTGACTAAGGTGTCCACCGCCATGGCCGTGTCCCTGAATCCTGGCCTACGCCTCGCATACATCCGCGAGGGCTCACTGCTGGACACCGAGAACTTGCAGATCATTCGGGACATCGCTGACGCGATGGACTTCATGATCCTCGTCGAGGTTGTGGACGAGTCCGGTGAGATCGGAATTGTGATCGAGGACGGCATGGTGGCCGGTGACCCCGAATGGTAGCCACTTGCTCCCATGAAATGGTGCCCGCGTCGTGGCACGTCGACCCTCATCCTCCTGAGTATTGCGAGGAGGACGTGGAACCCGGATCTGACTACTGCTGGAAACACATCGAAAGGGCAGGGACATGGTAATCAAGATTGGCGCTAAGCCGACCCCTCCGAAAGCACGCCCCGGCCTGATCTTCCGGGAGGACAACCACACGTACCGCATGAACACTGCCACCAATGGCCCTGAGTATGTGAACGTCAACGGTGTTACGACGATCATCGGCAAGACCCTGGCCAAGCCTCAGCTGGACGATTACAAGCTGAAATCTGTGGCCCGCGTTTTCCGTGAGGACGTTGCCGAGGTGCTGTCGCTTCACGAGGACTACCTCCAGCGCATGGGAACCGCATATTCAGACGAGGCGCGCCGCGCGATTGGGAACATCTTTGATACCAGAATCGTGGAGCTCTCCAACCGTGAGCGTGACATGGCTGGCATCCGTGGAACCAAGATCCACGCTGCCGCCGACCAGGTTGGTGCCGGGAAATCCGTCAAGGTAGCCAAGCCAATTGCCGAGCCGGTGAACCGGTACAGGGAATGGCTGGATGAGAACGACGTGGAAGTCATCCTCTCTGAGCGTCCCTGTGGAAATCGCACCCTTTGGTACGCGGGAACTTTTGACCTCATCGTCAAGTTCCATGCTGGCGAGCATGCCGGCGAGACATGGCTTGTGGACATCAAGACTTCGAAAGGTGTGTACGGCGAAACCTCTCTGCAAGCTGGCGCGTATTCAGCCGCGGAGTTCTATGTGGACGAGGACCTAGTGGACCGTCCCATGCTGCCGGTGGACAAGATCGGCGTTCTGCACCTCACGAATGGCCCCGCGAAGCTCTACTGGCTTGGCGACCTGTCCGCGGCTGTCCATGAATTTGAAGCCATTCTCACCCTCCATAAGTCGCGTAAGCGCCGAGACGACCTGATTAGGAGAGCATCATGAGCGCAATCGCTGTGCAGTCCCAAGCAACTGCGCTGGCAATCGGAACTGATCAGCACGAGTTCAACAATGCTCAGGTGGCCACGCTGGCTCAGCTGGGCGTGGTGAACGCTGACCGCGCGAACCTGGCCGTGTTCTTCCACCAGTCCAAGCGCACCGGGCTAGACCCGTTCGCGAAACAGATCTACATGATCGCCCGCAACTCTAAAGAGTGGGACCCGGAGCGCCGGGAAAAGGTCAACAAGGTTAAGTACACGATCCAGACCGGTATCGATGGGTACCGTCTGATCGCACGCCGCGGCGCCGACAAAGCCAAGGTGGCGCTGTCTGTGGATGACACGCAGTGGTGTGGCATGGATGGGGTCTGGCAAGACGTTTGGCTGTCCCCTCAACCGCCGTTGGCTGCCAAGGTCACGGTGTGGCGCGGGAACGAGCATTTCAGCTCTGTCGCTTTGTGGCATGAGTACGTGCAGACGTACTACGACAAGGACAGCCAACAGCAAGTCCCGAATTCGATGTGGAAGAAAATGCCAGCATCGCAACTCGCGAAGTGCGCCGAGGCCCTGGCCTACCGCAAAGCTTTCCCGCTGGATCTGTCTGGTATCTACACGGACGAGGAGATGCCGAGCATTGGCGACCCGGCGCCGGTGAGCGATGAGGCTGCCGAGGTTACTGTGCAACCGCGCATCCGCACCACTTCACAAGGCCCTGCCGCGCCTGTACAGGCCGAGGCTCCGGCTGAGGTTGTGGATGAGGCGCAGGAAGCCCCGGAGTCACCTGCTCAGGATGAACCCGTGGAGGAGGCGCAGGAACCCGCTGTGGCCCCTAACGAGCCAGTAGTGGAGCAACAGCCCGAACCGCCTGTAGACGAGCCCACCAGTGACCCGTGGACTGATGGGGCGCCCGTTCCGGCTGCACCGGCTGAGCCGACACAGGACGCTCTCCCAGAACCGGCCCCGGTGCCTCCCGCACCAGAGCCGGAACCAACAGCATCAACTGATCAGCAAAAGCAGATCAACGCGAAGCTCCAGACCATGGGTGTCAAAAACAAGACCCAGGCCAGCACGATCCTGTCCAACTATGCAGGACGGCAGATCGATCACTCGAAAGAGCTGACCGTGTCTGAGGCCCTTGGATTCTTGGAGTCGACATCGTGAGTGACTACGCCAAGATCTACGAACGCGACGGGTACAGGTGCCCGCACTGTGGGCACCGCGCGACATCAGTCCAGCACCGGATGAACCGGCAGATGGGCGGCTCTCGTGCACCAATGCGGAATGCGCCGTCGAACCTGCTGGCATTCTGCTGGGCCGGGAATGTGGACATGGAGGGCAACTCGGAGACTGCGCGGGATGCCCTGGCCAAAGGCTGGAAGATCCCCACCACCGAGGACCCCAAGCTAGTCCCCTACTACGACGTGATGGACAACTGCTGGTACCTGCTGGACGACGACTACATGCGGGAACCGTATTACGCACCAGAAACGGAGGAGTAATGGCTGGGGAGTATGTGCTACTGCGGCGGTCTATCTGGGCTGACGACTCGTTCACGCTGCTCTCCCCCATGGCTCAGTGGCTGTATTTCGCAGTTCTAAGTGGCCCCTCGCTGGAGCTGAACGGCGTGTGTGAGTGGAGGCGGAAGCACCTGCTGAAACGGGCCGCGTCGCTCACGGAGGATGTCCTGGACATGGCAGAGCTGGAGTTACGAGAAAAGCGGTGGCTTGTCGTGGATGACGAAACCGAGGAGGCACTGTTGACCCGTTTTGTTCGGGAGGACGGTCTGCTCAAGCAACCGAATATGGGTGTCGCCGTCCATCGGCTGTATCCACGGATAGCTTCCCCGAAGCTTCGAGGCGTGTTCGTTTGGGAGCTTCAACGGTTGCAGATGGATCACCCGGATCTCGGAGCTTTCAAGCCGGATAAGAACGGTAGGAAACCTGTGGTGCTGGAGCTGCTGGGGAACCGGGCTATCGACCCGTGGGGCGATGGTTTTGAAATCTGAGCAGGGAGGAACCCCTCCGCCACCCCCTCCCGAAACACTTCCGTAAAGGGATCGATAAAGGGATACGGAAACCCTTTACGGAACCCTTTCTAACCCCTAAACCGAACCCTCCCAGAAAGGGATCGATAAAGGGATGCCCCACTACTAACTACTTAACTACCTACTACCTACACCAGACATCCAACTACCGAATCGTTGCGTTTCTTAACAAAGGGGCCGGTGAAATTTTGAACGACAAACAAGCAAGGCCTGGGTGGCGCGAACGCCTCGCTGCCGACATCGAAGCCGGCAGACAAGAGCAGAAACGCCGAATCGAAAACATCGAAGCGGAGCACCTGAACTACGAGCGCCGCTTACGGAAATTCAAAGAGGCCAGAGGCCTTAGCAAATACATCCCACGGGAACCAACCGCTATCGAGCGGTCCCAACCACGAGAGGAGGAGGAACCGGAATGGTAAACGAATGCGTTCTTGGCTTGGACCTGTCGCTCACGTCTACTGGCCTGTCCATGGCTTATCTCGACGGGTCCCCTATGAAAGTTGGGACGGTCACGTCCAAGGGCTCCAAGGATGCGTCCTGGGCTGAGCGTAGCGAACGCATGGACAAGATCTTGACGGACATCGCCGCTTGGACTGACCGCAACTGGGAGGGGAACTTGAAAGCCGTCGTCATGGAGGGCCCGTCCTACGGCTCCACCGTGGGACACCAGCATGACCGCTCCGGGCTGTGGTGGATGGTGTACAACCGATTCTCGAGGCAGCACACCGTGTTCGTCGTCCAGCCTCAGACTCGCGCCAAGTACGCGACCGGCATGGGCAACGCTGGCAAGGATACGGTCCTCGCGGCGACGGTAAAGCAATTCCTGTCCGTGGACATCACGAACAACGATATTGCCGACGCTGTGCAGCTGGCCGCGATGGGCGCCCGGAAGCTGGGCTGGCCTATCGACGGCGCTAAGTCCGCCAAGTGCTTGGAAGCTTTTGACAAGGTGTCGACGTGAGCAAACCTGTCCTGGACCCGGCTTCCGGCAGTCGCATGTTCTACTTCGACCCCGCCGACTCACGAGTCCTGTTCGGAGACATTCGCAGCGAGGAGCACGTCCTTTGCGACGGGCGCGCGCTGAGCATCACCCCGGACGTGTACATGGATTTCCGTGAGCTGCCGTTCCCGGATGAATCATTCAGAGTCGTCGTCTTTGACCCGCCGCATCTCGTGAAAGCCGGTCCCAAGTCTTGGCAAGCGGCCAAGTACGGGCGGCTGAACGTTGAAACCTGGCGCGAAGATCTGACTGCCGGCTTCACGGAGTGCTTCCGAGTGCTCAAGCCGGAGGGAGTGCTGATCTTCAAATGGAACGAAACCCAGATCAAGGTGCGGGAAATCCTCGCTCTCACTGATCAGAAACCGCTCATAGGGCATATGTCAGGCAAGGCCATGAAAACGCATTGGCTGACGTTCATGAAAGGTATCGCGTCATGAGTAACCGTCGTTTCAACGAGCAGCACCCTCGGTGCCCGTTCTGCGGAGCCTGGGCGCAATGGGACGGCGTGGAGCTCATCTGTAACAACGTGAGGTGCCAGCGGGGACCTGCTCCCGGCTCAGCATCCGCCAAAGGCCAGAAATCAAAGATCTGTGGACGCTGCCCGCTCCACCGGATGCCGAAAGCAAGACCAGTACAGCCCATCGACGGGCAACTGACATTAGACCTAGGAGGTGATCCAGATGAATGAGGACAAGCTGCAGATAGTCATCACACAGAAAGTGCTAGACAAGGCGACGGCCCTTTACCGCAAGGCCTACACGAGCGAGTACCTGGATCTCCTCGCCGGTTCTTGTCCCCTACCCGTAGTCAACGTGATCACCCGGTACGAATGGGCAGAAGTCAAGATCGCGTCATGCTGCCTCGGCGTCGCGCTGGGCATCGACTTCGACCAGCGGAAGCTCGCGGAGCAGCACAAAACCTACATCACCGTCGCGAAACTCATCGTGAAAAATCGTGACGCTGAACGGGCCACCGAGTTGGACCAGCAATGACGTCCGCTATCAACCCGGATCACGGGTACCTCATGTGGAAAGAGGCGCGTGATGCACGTATCGCAGCCAATGGCGGGCCCGCCCCGGTAGTAGTGCCATGTGGGACTGTCGAGGGATTCAACGAGCACATGCGCAACAAGGAACAGTCGTGCGGACCGTGCCGGAAAGCTAAGCGGGAATGGTACGCAGACCGCACCGTCGAATCGGCCCCACTCAGTAGACCGCTCCAACCTTGTGGCACCCCTGCAGCCTACGGGCGGCACATCAAAAAGGGCGAACCGCCTTGCGAGGAGTGCACGGCAGCTAACACGGCATACAAGCGGACGGTGACAGGTGCCAAACCGCGGGGTCCGGCAAAGTGCGGGACCCCTGCGGGTAGGTCCCGGCATGCAAGAGAGGGGACCGCTATTTGCGACCCGTGTCGAGACGCTTTCAACGCCCGCCGGCGAGAGATCGCCGCAATAAAACGAGAACTGAGGGAAAAGAATGACAACGATAACTGACATGTTCTGTGGTGCCGGTGGATCGTCGACCGGTCTGCTGGAGATCCCAGGCGTGACGGTGAAAACCGCAATGAACCACTGGGCGCGCGCTATCGAGACGCACAACACGAATCATCCAGACACTGACCATGTTCTCGCGGACATCAAGAACACCGATCCGCGCTACATCGCCGGGAGTGATGTTCTATGGGCTTCGCCGGAGTGCACGAACCACTCGGTGGCCAAGGGCAAGCGCCGTGCGACGAATCAGCCGGACTTGTTCGGGGACAGCATCGCGGATGAGGCCGCGGAGAAGTCACGGGCGACCATGTGGGACGTTCCCCGGTACGCCGAGCAGCACAAGTACAAGATCATCATGACTGAGAACGTGGTGGACGCCGCGCGCTGGGTGATGTTTGAGGCCTGGCTGCATGCCATGGAGCTATTGGGGTATGAGCACCACATCGTGTATCTGAACAGCATGCACGCCCAGCTGGGCGGGCTCCCGGCCCCTCAGTCGAGGGACCGCATGTATGTCGTTTTCTGGATCAAGGGAAACCCGAAGCCGGACTTCGACAAGCTCCGCCCGGAGGCGTACTGCCCGACGTGCGACAAGGTTGTGCGCGCGGTGCAGTCGTTCAAAAACGGGAAGCGTTGGGGCCGGTACCGCGCCCAATACGTCTATCGCTGTCCTCACACCACGTGCCGTAATCAGATCATCGAGCCGGCCTGGCTGCCAGCGGCCCACGCTATCGACTGGACCATTCGTGGGCAGAGGATTGGCGACCGCAAAAAGGCCCTCGCTGATAAGACCATGGCCCGCATCAAGGCTGGGCTGGAGAAGTACGGCAGTGCACGGATCGCGATTGACGCGGTGCGCGGTTCGCAGATCCTCGCGGATGTGGATTCTGAGCCGTTCGCGACTCAGACCACCGCATATACCCGTGGCCTGTTGACCCCGCTCATCGTGAACAATCTCAGCGGCTCCGACTCGACCCGCACTGACACCGTGGATGGGACCCTCCGAACGCTCGTCGCCGGCGGGCTGCACGAGTCTCTGCTGATCCCAGTTGAGGGACGGGACGGGAAGTACGCGCAGCTGGTCCACGAGGCCATGCGCACGCAGACGACCCGCAATGAAACCGGCCTGTTGACTACGCCTGGGCATCACATGCTCATGGAGTATTACGGCAACGGCGTGACGCACCCATTGTCCAAGGCAATCCCGACGATCCCGACTGTGGACCGCTTCGCAATGATCACGACCATGCGAGGCACCGCGGAAAACCAGCTGTCCAACAGCTCCCGGCCAACGTCGGACCCGCTGGGCACGCTGACCGCTGGCGGGAACCACCACGGGCTCACCGAATGGACCGTTGAGGACATCAACGAGTGCGAGTTCCGAATGCTGGAACCGCACGAGATCAGCGCTGGCATGGCGTTCCCCAAGGACTACATCATGACCGGCAACAAACGCGAACAGGTCAAACAGGCCGGCAACGCGGTAACCCCGCCAGCGGCTCGCGACATCGGCACCGTGGCAGTTGAATCACTGCTCGCTAACTAACCCAGGAGACAAGATGACTATCAACCTTTACACCCCCGCCGAGGGTTGCGTGCAGTGCAACGCCACCATACGGACGCTGGACAAGCTAGGCGTGAAGTACAACAAGTTCACTGCCGACCCTGCGGAGGACGTGGACGGACTCCTCGGTGAGGCTATCCGCGAACGTGCCGCACAGGGGAACCTCGGGCAGCAATTCCCGTTCGTGCAGATCTTCAACGAGGAGCACGAGCTGACCGCGGAGTGGTGCGGGAACCGCCCGGACATGATCGCCACACACGTTCAGGCAGCGCTATGACAGTCCAACCAGATCACCTGACGGAATACCTGAGCGAACGGCAGAAACGCGCCGAAATTCAGGAGCGACTACTCGAAGCGCGCCGCGCCGTCGGCAGGGCGCAACTGCAAGCCAACCAGATTTTGCGTGATGCACAAGCCGAGAGCAGCCGGCTCATAGCCAACGCGGAGATGCACAAGCAACAGATCCTCCGGGACGCGCATATTGAAGCGCGGGACATCATCCGGCACGCTAACGACCTGTCGGCACGGGCGAACGTTCTGCTGAAAAACACGGAAGCCCGCACCGAGACGATGATCAAGCAAGCGTCCAAGCGTGTGGAGGATTCCAAGTCCCGCCGGGACACGATCATCGCCGGCGCTTATGCGCATAAGCGCCGCATCCTGACCGGCGCGAAAGCGGCCACTGGGGACATCGACCTGCTGTATGCGTCTGCTGAACGGGACTGCCAGCGTATTCGCCGGCTGGCTCGTGTGGAGGCTGAGAAAGACGTGAAGCTGATCCGGGAGAAAGCCCGTAATGAGGGGCTGGCCATGGCGGACGTTGAGTTGGACCGGCGGACGCAACGGGACATGCACCTGTCGTTAGAGAACAGGTCTTGATGCCATGGGACGCAAGGATTATGTGCTCCCTGGGGCGTGCAATCGGAAGTGCTGCTGGACCCCGTTCGGATGTGCTCGTAAAGGTGCGTGTGCTTGCCACCAACCAAAGGTGAGGCGGGTATATGGCGCCCCGGACAACTGGATTTTCAAACCAATAGGTAAGGACAAGTCATGAGTGGAACCGTGAACGTTGAGGAACGTTTGGCGATGAGCTTGGACACGATCAAGTTTCTGCGGGCTAAGCGACTTGAGGACGCCCTAGAGATTTCGGCGCTTGGCACACGCCTCGACCGAGCCAACGAATCGCACCGCCTCGCTGACGCCCTGATCCGCGCAGTGCTGGAAGTGCTTGGAGGCGGGCCGGAAACTGACCCGATTATCAAGGCGCGCCAGATCGTTTCCCGCCTCGAACAGGCTGAATGGGAGCGGGCTATCCAGGTCAACGTGGTCAAGACGTTGTCTGAACGAAACATTGAGCTTACCGAACGCGCTAACAAGGCTGAGCAGGATTTATCTGCGGCTCGCACGAAGCTGATCGAGTACAAAACCGCACTCACCAACACCGAACAGGCCGTGCAACGGGTGCGGGAAGTGGCGGAAGCGTGGAAGTCCCGTGGTGAGCACGACATGGAATATTCCAAAACCATCCCGCCTGACATTGGCGAGATTATCAACGAGGGTGGCGCCGAAATGGTCCACAAAGCGAACCTGGTCGACCGCGCACTGGACGGTGATACCCGTGGATGAGCAAATGTGCTACGTCTGCTGGGGTGATGGTGAGAACATCAAGCGCGGACCCTGCCGAACCTGCCAGGGCACCGGAGTTGTTACTCGCACCGGCCCTTATCGTCTCGCTGACGGCACATGGTCAGACGGGGTGGGTAGGACTGTTCCGATCAGCCATTTAGGGTACGGGGACAATAACCCTACCCGTCTGGCCGTCTGCCAATTCGGCGGAAAATGGGCTGTGCTTCGCGGACAAACCACGATTGGCAGCGACGGTGTCGGCTGGCATAACTCCCACGCCGAAGCTATCGACTACGCGGATAAACATGCCCGTATGGCACGCACCAACCAAGGAGAAAACAATGACTGACCTACCGGGCAACCCGCATGCACGGGCAATAGAGCAGCTAGACGCGGAAGTGGGAGATCGCAAATTCTCTCCCAACGTGGCGCACGCACTAATGCAATCCAAGTTGGTCAGCGCTACCTTGTCCCTCGCATATGAGCAGCGCACCGCGACACTGGTGCACGCGCTTCTCAGCGACAGCCTCGTGACAGACGGAAAGTACGACGACATACAAGCTGAGGTTCGCGAACGCCTCGGACTAGGAGACAAGTAATGACTACCAAGACTTTCAACAGTGACAGCACTGACGGCCGGGCGCTGGAAGTAGGCAGGAACGGTGAACGCCCGTGGCTGAACATCCGCGAGTTCGACCTTGAAAACACGATGTTCATGCTCGCCCCGTCCGACGCGCCCGCACTAGCCCTCGCAATCCTCGAAGCGGCGGGGGTGGAAGTAATCCCGTTCGATGAAGGGCCTGAAACTGAGGCGGGGCACGCAGTATGGGCGCTACGCCACCACATGCAGGAAGCCGAAGCCAAAGCCGCCGAAGCCAAAGACAAAGCGGAGTTGGAAGCCGAAGCGCGTGACTTTTACGATGTCTACCATTCGGCAGCTGATTGGCCATATCAAGACTGGGTAATGCTGGAAGAGCGTTATAAGGCGCAGTTCATCGCTGTTGCTCGTCACGCCCGTGAAATGAGGGCAGAGAAGTGATTGAGCCAATCCTTGCAGTAACTGAAACGGAATGGTCAGTGCAAGAAGTCTTTGATGGGCACGACGAGGAGATAACTTTCGACACGGAAGAGAACGCCGTCTTTTTCTGGCGAGAGAATCAGCCGTCGATCCTGAAACGCACAGTCATCGAGCATTACGTCACCCCGGAGAAGAAAGCAGAATTCGATGAACTCCAAGCCAGCAAAACCGACTAACCAGCCCCCGCTAAACCCGGACGCGCTCGAAGCGGCCGCGAAAGCACTGCTCGCGGTGCAACAGCCCGAAGTCTCGGCAGAGTACGCGTGGAACGTGCAGTTTGAGGATGGACGCGACGAACTGCGAAATGAAGCCCGCGCCGCCGTCACCGCTTACCTCGCTGTCGCCCATCCGGTAGTGAACAGCGATAAGGCTTCCGCATGGGATGAGGGGTTCAAGGCTGGATGGGAAGAAGCCAAAGACCCTGGCGCGTTCGTGAATGACGTATGGGACTCTGAAACGCCTAACCCGTACCGCCCGGAGGTGAAGTCATGACTTGGAAACTAGGCGACCGAGTGCAGATCTCGCACCGGCTGAACAAGCAGACATGGGACCCGGAAACACACCGGATCTTTGAAGTGGACACCACACCGTGGGAGAAGCCCGGACGCATGGTCAGTGAGAAACGCTGGACACCGCGCCCGTTCAACCGGGAGGGCGTCATCGTGGGCATGCGCATCGTCACGAACAACTGGGTATCCGGCGACGAATACGGCGCTGGCCTCGCGGTGGCGACCAAGCACATCACCACGTACCTCGTCGCCTACGACATGCGCAAAGCGCCGGTCAACGTCGACCCCGAACATATGGTGCGGGTCCCGTAATGAAAATCGACATAGGAGGCCATGAGGTCACCCTCAAAACCCCGGAGAACTCGATCATCACCGGCGCCCTCACCATCGTCACGTACCAGTTCATCGACGAGGCCGGGGAAACCGTGGGAGGCACCTACTGGAACCACTCAGGGGTCACCCGTCCAACGGCTATCGGCATGGTCCGACTCGCGCAGGTAGCCCTCGAAAACAACAGGAACTACGAATGAGGATCTACCGCGCGAGCCCGGAGTACACCGGGGCGCAACTACACCAAATGGCCGACATTTTGGAGAGTCTCGCCCCACTTATCACAGTCGCGGACATCGAACGCCTGGGCGACTGCATGGCAGGAACCCAAAGGAACCCGGAACCCCTTATAGGGAACACCACCAAAAAGTACCCAACCAGTCGCCCCGCATGGGACAGGAGGAAACGCAGATGAGAACTCGACCAGTAGGCGTCCCCGGACAGCAGCTCCCAACCATGTCCCACGAATGCGGGTACGACGGCGGAGACGACAACGCCCCAATTTGCGGGAAACCATCCGAATACCATGTGTTCGCCGGCAGCCCCGCAACCGGCCCAGGCAACTACTCCATGCACTCATGCGCAACCCATCTTTTCGCAGCACTTACAGTGGCGTTCGACTGGCACCCCACCGCCCTAGTGTGTGGTGTCCCCGGCACGATCTGGCAATCAAAAGGCCAGCAGGGAGACGGATTCTGCTACTGGCCGGAAGCCGAGAAAGCGTATGCAGAAGCCCTCGAACCCAAGAAAGTCGAACTATGAACCTCCAAGAGCTAGAAGCCCGCCTCATCCGCACCGACGACACCAACATGGACCTCATCCGGGAACTCCGCCACCGCTGGCTCGTCGACGACACCCGCAACCACCGCCGGAAGCTCACGATCTTCCGGCACCCGCTGAACCCGTATGACCACCGCCAGATCCACACGTATTTGCGGGACAGCGGCGTCCCGGATCACGCGGACATCGAGCACGGACACACGTTCATGTACACCACCGTGCAAGCTGACTGGAGCGAGGCGCTATGACCATCCAAGAAATCCTCGAAGCGCACCAACAGGTTCCCGGTCACTACGACTGCCGATGCGGGTGGGAACGAGAGGCGTTCACCGGATATATCAGCCACCGCGCTCATGTTGCCGAGGTGCTGGACAAACACATGCAGGAGCGAGAGCAGAAATCTCTAGCTGCTCACCGCCGAGAGTGGGCTGACTATATCGAGAACTGGCACTCGACAGTCGGAGCTCCAATCTGTCACGTCGACACAGTGATTCAGGCTCTCCGATCTAATCACTTACCATTCGGAAAGGCCGCCACCAATGGGCGCTAATGAGAAGCTACAAGCCGCAATGCACGGCTGGACTCCAGATACCAGTTTCGTGATGGGCGGATATGAGTATGGCCGGGTGCAGGGGTGCAAGGTTTCGGCAGTAGTAGCACGCGCTGAGTTCGACCGCTGGCTGAACCAGGTGTACGCCGAGGCGCAAGCGAAAGCCTTGGAAGAGGTCTCTAGTGAACTCAAAAGCGAATCCGAAACATTTGCGAACACTGCTGAACGGCTCACCGGCGACGACAACACCCGCTACTTCGCATACGCAGCAGCCCGGAAAAGTATCGCGTATCGGCTCAAACGGACCGCACAACAGCTCAGGGAGCAATCATGAAATATTTTTATGACACCGAGTTCTTAGAAGACGGTAAATCCATTGAATTGATCAGCATTGGAATCGTCGCAGAGGACGGACGCGAATACTACGCAGTCAACTCAGACATGCCAGTAGAGCGCATCAAAAAGCATGAATGGCTCATGCGCAACGTGTTCCCCTCCCTGCCCATGGGGAATGTCGCCGAACGGGCGGTCAAGGAATACACCGACAGTAGCCCGAACTATCACCCCTTGCCGTCGCTGGGAAACGTCGAACTCGACCTCACCTCAACCCTCGTAAAGCCGGTCTGGGTGATCCGCAACGAGGTCCGCGAATTCCTGCTATTCGACGACACCGACCACGTGAACAAGTTCGACCGGACCCAACCCGAACTATGGGCATGGTACTCCGCATACGACCACGTTGTCCTCGCCCAACTGTTCGGCCCCATGATCCTCATGCCCAAGGGAATCCCGATGTACACCAACGATGTCCGCTCGCTCTCAGAGTGGACTGGCGTGCTCAGGCTGCCCCGGCAACAGGATGGAGCGCATAACGCGCTAGCAGACGCACGGCACGTCAAAACCATGCACAACCACATCGTCAAGGAAAGCATCCGATGAGCCAACGATTCAGCGACGCAGAGATAGCCGCCGAATTCTGGGCAGCCTGCTTTGATACCGTATCCGAAGCATGGACAAAGGGCACCGGTTCAGAGAAGTTCAACACCCTCTCAGAACGGGCACAAACCCTAGACCGCTTCGCCCACCTCCCCCACGCCAACGGCGACGATGAGTACCGGGCGTGGAAGTTCGGCCCCCTGGACGCACCATGCACCAATTGCGGACACATAACCGATGACCACACCGAGAACCAACCTCATCCTTGCTACGGCGGCGGCTACTCAGGCATCAACAAGTGCAGCTGCCCAGGACTCGCAAACGGAATCTACCCACGCTGAAAGGAATGATCCAGTGAACACCATCATCTACCTCGACGTTGACGGGGTAATCAACGCAATCCGCAACGGCACACCATCCCAGAAACGCACCGGCTTCACAGACTTCAAACGCGCCAACATCAACGGCTATCAGATCCAGTGGGCACAAGAGCTCATAGATCACCTCAATGCCCTAGCCACCCGTGACGGCGTAACCATCAAATGGCTCACCACCTGGGAACACGATGCAGCTCAAACCCTGTCACCACAGATCGGACTCAACGGGCAGAACTGGGAAGTCCTCACTGGCGATCAGCACGCATGGCAAGGCCGAGACTGGTGGAAGCTCAAAGCGATCCAGGCAGACACCGCCACACACAAACCGGACCTCGCAATCTGGATAGACGACGACATCCGCTTAGAACGTGAAGCGATGATGTGGACACTCACCACCGAGGGCGTCATGGTGTTCAGCCCCGACCCTCAGGACGGACTCACCCAAGACGACATCAACACCCTCACCGCCGAACTCAACTAGACCCCATACAAAGACTTGAGGCCGTACACAGTATTCGTGTACGGCCTCAAACATGCCCAAAAATAACAACCTATAACGATCCTTTTCACCACTTAGGCTCACACATCTTATAGATACGTTGCCGAGACACCCCCAACACCTCCCCCAACCCCGTGGCTGACTCCCCCGCATCCAACGCCTCACGCACCGCCACCTCCCGCAACACCGCCAAACGCTCCACCCTAGCCTTAGCAGCCCGCCAAGCCTTATCAGCACTAGCAACATCGCTAAGCACGTCCCCCATGAAACACCCCCGAAAACACAATAAAAAACAATGACAACACAACGTTGACACAAAACAAACCGACAACACAAGGTTGACAGTCACCCAGTAGCTCGTAAGGGCGCCGGGCGACGCTCACGCGTGACAACCTCCCATTTGCACGACTGCCCTGCCAGGCCTGATTAAGTTTTGGGTTAGAGTGACTTGTTTTTGAGTCAATATCGTGGCATCCTGAGAGCACAGTCACACCGCAGGGTTTGAGCGACAGCTCCCCGAGTAGCCGCGAGGCACACCAAACACAAAACTCACCGCCAAGGGAACACACCATGAAAACGACAGACGATCTGGCAGTAGGCGAAAAGATTCTTGTATTCGTCCCCAATGAGGGCTGGCTCTCCGGGCACATCACCGACGGGAAAGACTTCTCCGGGATGTACGGGATTCACGGGCCGGCTGAGGGGCGTTTCGCCCACGACCGCCGAGCACATATTTCGTCGATCATTCCGCATCCAGGCGTGCAGCTGAAAAAGGATGTCTACGTGGAGGCGCATCTTCTCGCTGGGCAGTGGATCGCCGAGGAGGGTTGGTATCCGGGGCGCATCCTCGATGTGTCGATGAGGTTCATCCGCATTGCTGCCGCGAACGAGGCCGGCGCCGTCCATGAGCACGTCGTATCTCCTGAGCTGGTCCGGGCTTTGCAGGACACCAGTGTCCCCGCCGCGAACAAGGGCAAAGCGAAACTCTGGGCGCCCCCTGAACTGGAAGCACCCGCCGCCGGTGAGTCGCGTTACTCCCTCGCAGACATGGACCGCCGCATCCACGCTTTGGAAGCCGCAAAAGGCCTCCTCGCATCCTCCAACCTCATCGACATCATGACGCTCACCCGCTTCATCCTCGACGGGCAAGACAATGCGTAGGCAGACCCGTTTCACCATCACGATGAGCAGCCTCGCAGGGCTCACCCTCCTGCCAGGCGGGCTGATCATGCTGGATCTCCTCCGCCTCCCGTCGTATCTGGCAGTGCCGACCGTGGCATTCACCTCGACGATCACGGGCATGGTCATCCTCCTCGCTGGGGCGTTTGCGCTCCTGTTCATCGTTGGGCTGATCAATGAGGGCTGGGCGATCCTCCGGGAACGCCGGCAAGAGCGCCGAGCAGAACGAGCCAAGCGCCGCAAAGCCGAGCGGGCCACGCTCCAACTCC
Organism: Arthrobacter sp. MYb221; assembly: GCF_002979835.1. Taxonomy (NCBI): domain Bacteria; kingdom Bacillati; phylum Actinomycetota; class Actinomycetes; order Micrococcales; family Micrococcaceae; genus Arthrobacter; species Arthrobacter sp. MYb221. The sequence continues at coordinate 270,824 of NZ_PCPW01000002.1, forward strand.
AAGTAGACGAGTCACGCTTCCGAATGCGTGAAGCCGTATCACGAGCCACCGACAGCTACTCAATGCGGGAGGGCAACGAATGATCCCCTCACGGCAGCCAGCCCGCGGCCTACACCTCGCCGGCCTCGCCCTCATCTTCATCACGATCACCGTGTACCAAAAACTCCCCACCATGCTCGCGAACCTCGCCCGCCGCATGGAACACCACCTATTCGACAAGGACTGACCGAAATGTCACCGACCACCAGCGTCACACCAAGGCTCCGCACCGACAGGTACGGGCGCATCAACCAGCACCGGGTCCGCATCTTCAAAGACCCGTACTCGTATCCCTCGTGGATTGTGTACCTGGGCCAGCACTGGGTAGGCAACGCGCATTCCCTCACCGTCGCTCACATCGCGGGCCGTGTGCTCCGAACCAACCGGCTGATCTACCTGAACAACCCGTCCTGCCAGGAACTCCTGATCCCCATGGTCACCCATGGTGTGGCAGTTGCTGGGCATCACGAGCACTGGACGCCCGCTGAGTACGGGAAGCACCACGACGGGGAACCAATCGAGCCCCCTCGCTTCGCCGCCGGCGGGCGCATCCCTGCAGACCACCAGTTCCCCGCAGCGTCACCGCACTTCATCGTCCACAGCGACGGCGCACTGCAGCAGCTCGTCGACATCGCACCACCACCAACCAACGCACTCAAAACATGGGACCAAAAAACCCCCGAGGAACGCTACGAATGGCCCCTCCCACGATAGACGACTGGGCAGACATCCAAATGGACTCCCCAACCTACCGACCCCTGTTCACATTCCGTGACCTCACCAACCGACGAACCCTCGTCACCTGGCAGACCCACGACACCCAAGGCCACATCACCGGCGCCGGACACGCAGTATTCGAAAGCATCACACACGCCCGCGAATACAAGCACCACCCAGGCCACGTCCCCGCAGCCGCGAAAGCCTACATAGAAAGAGCTCTCCAATGAACCGCGACACAGCTCCCATCAACACGAACCTGTACCAGTGCGCAACCTGTACCAAAGCGTTCGTAGTCCCCTCCCTCGCCCGCAACTGCGAGAAGAAGCACGAGGCCACCAAATGAGCATCATGGAAGCACGCACCTCACTCACCGACCCCATAGGCCTCTCAGTGCCCATGCGAGGGATGACGCTCATCTCCCACAACGTGACGTCCAAACCGTATGTCTACCAAGGCACCGGCCACGACGTCATCACCCCGAGGCGTGGACGTCCACCAGCACGAGCCAAGATCCGCCGCAACGGGGAACACTCCAGGCTCTGCTACTGCAATATCTGCCAACGCGCACGCAGGAAAGCATCATGACCGCCGCAGCAGCCGACACCGCCAAAGACCCCAACCTCACCAACGAACCCGGAAACGACGCACTAGTCCACCGCTTCTGCTCCACCACCCGCACCACATCCAGGTGCGGCAAAACCAAAGACAACTGGGTCAGCCCAATGCCCACCGACATGTACTGCGCAGTATGCGACGACCTGCAGAAACGCCAAAAATGCGTGCACTGCCTCAAACCACCCGCACAGGACACGTAATGCCGGGCCGCGCCGAGTACATCGAATACGAGGCCGACGGGCAGTGGTGGATAGACATCTACATCCCCCAACTCGAAAAGGTGTGCACGTATGGACCGTTCGCTCAACGCCTCGACAGGTGCCCACGCTGCCAAGCCCGCGGCTACGTCATCACCGACGGCACCGGGCAGTGCCCCACCTGCAAACACCAGTGGGAAGCGACCACGCACCCCACACCTCCCGGCCAAGTAGGCCACATCAGCATGAACATCGACCCGACAGGACAAACCAATGAGCACGAATGACCGAGTCGAAGCCGTCCGCCAGGCCCTGCAAGCACTCATCAACGAAACCGCCAACGAACCACTCATGGTCACCGGCTGGGTTGGATGCGTGAACGTCGTATCCGAGCGGGGGAACTACGTTCTCAAGGCTTCACCAGCTGAGCAGCCTAGGGCAATGGACTACGGGCTTGTCTCGCTTGTCCGGCGTTCCGAGAGAATCCAGATGTTCGGGCAGAGCCCGGTCGACGACGAGGACGACGACTAATGACCGAGCAACCATCACACCCAGTCCTCCGCGCCGAGATCATCACCGACATCCTGGCAGCCAAGCAACCACAGGCAGACCAGACAGTCCGGCTCCCACTCGTGGATCACGTCCGCGTGTACCGCAACGGCCTGTGCCCTCCGATCATCATCGACAAGCCTGGCCGGGTCACCATGCAACTCGTCGACGGCGGGCGCAAACTCCTCCTGCACCTCGAACAAGATCCACAGGCCGCGGACCCCGTAACCGATGACGATGAGCTGGACGAGGACATCGTCACCGAGCTGGCCATGGACGAGGCCGAACGCGTAGCCAACGGGCAACGCATCGTCCTCCGTCCCCTTATCAGCCGAGTCATCTCCCAATACCTCACCCGCAAAGGAAGCTAACCGTGAGCATCAAAGCACCCTCAGGATCAACGTTCACCATCGTGGGGCCGGACGTCATCATCGACAACCCCGCACACCCCGATAAGGACCGCGGCACACACTTCGCCAGCATCGCGCACGCCAACGGCACGTTCGGGCTTTGCAACTTCAACCCCCGTTTCGGGCTCACCCCGGAAACGCTCTCCGTCCTAGCCGATCTCCTCAACGAGTGGCTAGACCGGGCAGGAAAGGCCTACTACGTGAACAACGAGAAAGTAGTGGTCACCGGCGACGGCAGCGCATTCCACTCCTACAACCACAAGGTCACGGACTACACCGCACCTACCGAGGAGGACTAACCATGCAGCTCCGCAAGAACGCGGCATACCCAGCCCACGGGCTCATCCGATCCGCCGCCTACCAGCACCACGTCGACCACCTCCTGGCCAGCCTCGCCCAAGTCGTGCACCCGTCCATGATCCGCGAAACACTGCAGCGTGTGGATTCCAACGTGGCAGCGGGGCGCATGTCCCGCATCCAGGCGCTCACCAATGAGATCCGCGAGGCAGTGCCACGGGACCCCCGATGAGCGACTACGAATGGTTCTCGCTGTTCTGCGCGTATCTCTCGATAGGAGCCGTTCTTGCCTTTGCCGGCATCTTCTTCTGGATTCTAGAGGGACAGGTCCGCGGCTTAGGCTCCAGAATGCTCGTCCTGTCGCCCGTGTGGCCAGTCGCATTGCTCGCCCTCATTTGGGCGTGCATCGCAACTGAGTTTCGCAGGAGCGACCGATGATCCCGCTCAACACCGCACGAGACGCATGCGTGTTCTGCTCCATCGTCGACCGCACCCAGCACGCGAAAGACCTCACAGGGCACGGCGGGAACATTTTCTCATTCATCCCGCTAAGCCCTGTCACCCCAGGGCACCGCCTATTCGTGCCGTCCAAGCACGCGTCCACCGCCAAGCACTCCCCGGAGCTCACAGGGGCGTGCATGGAGGCCGCAGCAGCTTATGGGGCGCGAACGCCAGAGCTGGATTTCAACCTGATCGTGAACGCCGGCCCCGCAGCAACACAGACCGTGCACCACCTGCACATCCACTACGTGCCCCGCCAGCAAGGCGACGGGCTACACCTCCCATGGACAGGACAGAAAAAATGAAACTCACCAGCATCTGGACAATGCGCGGCTACAGCCTCCGCGAACGGTTCCACAACACCGGCGACTGGACTGTCCGCTTCATCGCCCAGCACCTCCCAAAACGCATCCGCTACTGGGTGTTCATCCAGGTTGGTATGCGCGCCATGCCACGCGAGGAGATTGTGCACCGTGCCCGGTTCGTGGATCTCGTCGAACGCGCCGAGGGCGGCCCACGATGATGACACAGGACGTAGCTCTCGTGCTCGTGTACGCGTCCATTATCGTCGGCCTGTTCGTGGCCTTTGCTTACAAGAAAGACAGGAAATGAGCTCCAACACGTTCAACACGCTTTTCAGTCAGATGTTCACCGGGCACACCGGCGAACTCCGACACGAGGACCACGCCAAAGGTCACGCGCTAATGGCCGTCATCGCGAAGTCCACCGCCTCAATCTCCGACGTGGTCAAGCTAGCCGACGCACTGGACCTGAACCTGCACATCTCAGCGTCATCCAAGCCGAAGCCCGAACCAAAGATCACCGAACAAAAGATCACCGAACAGGAGGTGCCAGCCGAATGATGCCGTCACAAGACGTGGTGGACAGCCTGTGGGGTCTAGGTGGATTCATAGCCACAATCATCATCTTCGCGATCATTGGGATCACCTTAGCGTTCGTAGCCAAGAAATGGGGCAAGTGATGACCGCCGTAAGGCTCCCAGACCTGCCAGGGTGCGTCCGCGGCATCGTAGCCGAAGAACCACACCCCGACCCGAGACGCTGCAAGCTGTACACCCTGCAGTGCGAACGCTGCTACGCCACCGAGAAACCGCCGGCGCTGATCCTCATGAAATTCAAATTCGGTCACCCGCGCTCAGCCGACAACCCGCGTCTCTGCCCTGCATGCTATGCCGCTTGCACCTGCCAGGAATGCACCGACTACCCGCGATGGAAAATGGAGCGCACACGATGACTCCCGAATGGGACCCGGCCTGGGGCGACCGCACCGAACTCGCCCAAACCGTCGCCCAACGTCCCTACGCCGGCGACAACACGCCCTGCCCATGGGAAGCCGTCGCACCCATCGCCCAGACCATGCTCCGAGCACGAGCATCAGCACTCCTAGCCGACGTAATGCCGGTACTCATCGCTGCCGGCTGGAAACCACCAAAGAGGAAATCATGAGCAAATGCATCAGCCACCACGGCGAATACTCCGAACACACGTACACCCCCGGCGTCGTCGGATGCTCCTATTGCGGCGTTCGAACAGAAGAAAAGTATCTAGCCGCAGGAGGACAGGTCGTCACCGTGCCGCAGGAACTAAACGGCGCCGAGAAGATCCGCGTCGAAGCGCTCCGCCTGGCAGTCACATTCCACGGCAAAAGCACACTAGTGCACACGCCCCCTGTGCTGGAGACAGCAGTGAAGTACGAGGAATTCATCAAGGGGGACGCATCTTGAGCGGCCACAATAGGGGCTACCGGGGCGGTTCCATATACAGCGGTGAGTGCACTTGCGGGTGGAGAGCTTACGGCGCGCGCGACGCATACCAAGCTGACGAGGATCTGACCCGGCACCTCGACGAAGAGTGGGAAAAGGTGAAAGCTGCCGCCGCCGCGGAAGCCGAACGGGTCCGACTACTCACCGAGGGCCAGAACTGGGACCAAGCATGAACGTAAGCCCCTGCAAATACCCGCGGTGCCGCGACAGCGAGGGAAACCCGGAACTCACACACGAACAATTCTGTGACGCATGCCAGCGCCGATTCCAACGCCTACTCGATGACGTCATCCAGGACTACGTCTACCTGAAAACGAAACTGCCCAGGCCGGTGGCCACCACGACCGCCGGCAGGGGCGCAGCCAAGGCAGGATACGGGCATCCTCGAGAATGGGCGTCGAGCCTCGCCCAGGAGATCATCAAGACGGGGGTCCTGTACGCGCTCACATGGCTTAGAGAAACCAGAGGGGACAAGCAATCGCGGATCATCGGCGATGAATCGACCCAAGCGCAATTGCTCTCCAAGTTCTGGGTAGCGGGCTTTGAACACCTGCTCCGCTGGGATCAAGCACCAGACATGGCCGAAGCCCTGGGCATGCTCCACAATCAAGCGCGCATGGGATTGGGGCACACAAGCATGGTGAGGACACTCATCGCGCCGTGCCCTAAGTGCCAGCTCCGAGCACTCGCCCAAGCGGTGGGCTCAGACACCATTGAATGCCGCATGTGCTACCACCGCATGCCGGTCAGTGATTACGGGCGCGCGACAGACGCGTCACTGGCAGCCCAACAACGCTACAACTACAACCAAATTGACTACCTGCTCGCCGCCTACGACGCTACTGCCGAAAAACAGGAACAAGCGACGGATCAATAACCTGGATGAGCGATGTCAGCTCACGGGCTACGCCGGCGCACTCCGAGTTACCCGCCACCAGCCCCGAGTTGTCCATGCACTTTCCCGACCACTTAGACGAAAACGCATCCATACGGTCATAAGCCGACACCTGGCCAGGTGTCGGCTTTGTCGTGTCCCCGTAGGTGTCTAATGCGATCAGGACTTTGTCCGTTAGTTCAATGGTGCATTGCTCGTGCGTGAGGCTCTGGCAGTACGTGTCAGGTGTGCCTGGCTCGGTTGGCTCGCTTTGCGGTGCGCACCCGACGAGGACAAGTGCCAGTAGCGCTAAAGCGTAGGTGTGATGTGTTCTCATGGCCTCAATATACCTGCTCGATAAATAGGGGAAGCCCCGCCATAGTTGGGGGTCCATGGCAGGGCTAGTATGGGGGATTTGGGGGAATCAATTAGAGATTAGAGCATGAGGGGCATCCTCCTGAGCTAGTGGCTGTATGCGATGAATCAAGCATGCACCCGCTAGCTTTTTATGTCAAGACACTAAACATAACGTTTTGGACGTTTTCTATTATTCCCAAGTGATTACGGGGTAGTAACATAAAAAAGTTTGTTTAGAGTGTTGACACTTAGCGCACCAGTGTTTAGGCTCTAAACATAGAAACAAATACCGCAGGGCACCCGCCCCGCACCGTCCCTCCAAGGAGGACACCATGGTCACCACCGCCACCGCCCAGCAGATCTTCACCGACGCGCACAGCATCGCAGGCGACGAGCTCCGCGCTCACACGTCGACCGACCTCTGGGCAGCAGCTGAACTGGCCGTCGAAGCTGGAGACGCCAAGGCCGCATGCCGACTCGCCTACTACGCAGGTATGACCACCGTCATCGAAGACCTGTAACCGACCTGGCGGGGCACCCGCCCCGCCAAACCAACTAGGAGGACACCATGAGCACCGCGACCGAAGCACGAACCAAGCTCAAAGCAAAGATCGACAGCCGCGACCTCGACCAGATCACCACCGAACTCACCCTGCTAAGCAAACAGGAGTACACCGCCGCAGTCGCACTCGTGACCAGCCTGTACATCCGTAGCCTGGATGAGCGCTACTCGACCATCTCAGAACTCACCTGGGCGTACATAGAGAAGCTAGAAGCGCAGGACCCTGAGAAGTACATGAGCTACGCAGACGCTCTACTCATCGTCCGCAGCGAAACCGGGCTATAAGCCCCACACACTTCGCCGGCTGGCCCCAAGCCGCTGGCAAGACTGGCAGAGCAAAGACGCCGCCAGTAGCACCGCACACAAGTTCCTGGGGGAAACAATGAGCACCAAGACCACACCAGCATGGGCCACCGTCACCGAACCAAATAGTGACAATGAGCCGCCGATCTACTTCTCCGAGAAGATCGAAGCGCGAGGCATCCACGCACAACTCACATGGGACCCGCTCGACGAGTCCACCCGCCTCTGCATCGACCACGAGGGATCAACCCTCGATCTCACGCCAGCTGAGGCCCTGGGGCTCCTAAGCCTCCTCACCGAAATTATCAACACCGCCCACCTCACCCGTTAGGAGTGAACCGTCATGATCACCGCAACCATCGCCGAAGCTCTACCGGGGTACATCCCACCGCAGTGCACACCAGACCTTTTCGCTGAGCTCATCCTGGAACGCCCAGCACTGCGCAGCGCGTGGTGCCGCGTGCACAACGCACTCGATCAGGTCCGCCAACTGGACCCGTCAGATGTCCGCCGCCAGAAACTCGAAAGCATCAGCCCCGCAGACGCTTTCGCGCAGTGCCTCCGCTCGTATCTGCATCAGGATCACGAGGCCTACATGCTCCGCCAACTAGGGGGCACGCCAGCGCTCCCGCACCTTGGCGACGTGCACGAGGAATACCAGCAGTGGCTGGAGGTATATGCGGGTATCAACCACCTGGATTTCATCAGCGCATAACCCGACCACAATAAAGGGCCACCATGAACGCATGGTGGCCCTTTTTGACTGACTAGCATCTGATTCAGTTTGTTGCAAAACCGGGTCAGTGTGACATACACTCAACACAGGCCAGTGCCACCCGTGTATCTAGCGTCAGGAGGGTCCATGAGCATCCAGATTGAAAACCTCACCCCGTCAGACCTAGACCAACTCGTGAGCACCGTCGACGCCGCCGCAGCCGCCGGCGTGCATCCACAGACCGTCAGGCAGTGGAAAGCCCGCGGCAAGCTCGACCCGAGCGGACTGGATAAATACAACCGCCCGCTCTACAAGCTAGTGGACGTACTCCGCACCGAGAAAGAAACCAGGTACCGCCGATGAGTGAAAAAATGGACTTCCAAACCCATTGCGACATTTGCGGGCGAACCTGGGATCTCCACGACGCGTCCATGCCACAGATTGAGCTCATGTACCAGCTCACCGAGTCGCACAAGCACACGACCGAGGAGCTTGTTGCTTACATGAACTCCCAGCCGGACTACTCGACGCACTACGACGATCAGTCCGACGAGGACTGAGCATCCGCACGGGGCATATCCGGCAGCTCGCCGGCGTTGCCCTCTTTCGCTTTCTTTATGACCGTAGCCCGCGAGTATCCTGTAACCTCGCCTATCTGAGCCCACGAGACACCAGCCAGGCGCGCACGGGCGATAGCTTTGGGTTCTTCATCTAGTAGGGTCCGTACCGCGCGCAGTTGCTTGAGGCGCTGCAGGGCCGAAGTTGCTGGGTCTATTGAATCGTCCATCGCTACTAGCTTAGCCAGTGCTTCTTCTTCGAGCATTTCATGTCCCTTGCTAGATCGTGGCGGTGTTTAGAACCTATGCAGACTCCGTGAGCATAGTATAAACAACTTCCCTAACTTCTCGCCTACCAGCTCAATTCTACTGTGTTTAGACTGTTGACACTAGACTACTAAGTGTTTAGACTCTAAACATGGAAACTCTTACACTCATCCTCATCGCCGCAGTCATCGTCTGGGCAGTAATTGCCGCCGCGATCTGCCTATTCGTCGCAGGATGCTCACGCAACTGGAAAGCCGAACAAGCCGAAATGGAGCGACGCCACCATGCCAATCGTGTTTAGTGGCGTTGGAGCCCAATGGCCGACCAGCGCCGACATCCGCAAGGAACTAGCCGACCGTGACGTCCCCGTCATGCTCAGCTTCTCCCGAGGCAAAGACGCCCTCGCCGCCTGGCTCGCCATGCTAGACAGTGGCATCAAGCGCGAGAACATCCACCCCATCTACTACGAGCTCGTGCCAGGCCTCAAATTCACTGCAGAGTCCGTCGCCTACTACGAGGACATCTTCAAAACGAAGATCAACACGTTCCCGCACCCCGCGATGTACCGCATGTGGAACGCCGGCGTATACCAGCCCATCGACCGCACCTGGATGATCGAAGCATCCAAAATGCCCGAACCGTCGTTCGAGGACATCCAGCAGATGTACCGCATCGACCACAACCTCCCAGATGACACGCTCATCTGCACGGGCGTTCGTGCAGCCGATTCCATCGCCCGCCGAACGTTCATCAAGAAAACGGGTCCACTCACCGAATCCAAGCGACGCCTCGCTATCGTGTGGGACTGGACCCGAGGCGAATGCTACGACCGCATAGCCGCCGAGGGCATCGACCTCCCACCCGATTACGAGTGGTTCCTCCGCCCTCACCCGCGCACAGGCAAGCTCGTGAAGAACTCCGGGCGCACCTTTGACGGGCTCGCCGCCCAGTTCCTCGTGCCCCTGAGAGAACACGCTCCCGAAGATTTCGCGACCATCATGGAATGGTTCCCCCTAGTTGAATTGGATCTGATCCGCAATGAGCAACGATGACGACCTGGACCTGTCCGCCCTCATAGGTGGAGAGCTGGACGTCTCAGCGCTCACCGAGGGTCTAGACATGGATATGGATGACGGGCTCGACTTGGACGCTCTCACGGGCGTTCCAGCCCCTGAGCTGCCAGATCCGCTCGCAGACATCGACTACACCGAGGATCTGGAAACCGACGCCCGCGCCGAATGGGACGCGATCAAAGCGTCCTACCAGAAGCAGGACAAGCAGCAGAAAGCCCAATTCGCTGGCCTGTACGACTCCCGCTTCTACTTCTCCGAGGTCTACCAGACCGCTGAGGAATGCGAACGGGCCATGAAGATCCAAGCGCGCATCCTGGGGTTCGATTACAAAAAGGCTGGCTTTGGCTATTACCGCGAGGGCCGCCAAGTAATGAAGCGTATGCGCCTCATAGCCGAACGCCTAGGCATCGACATCAGCGACCTATAAACCCTCCTCCATCCGCATAAAGCCCTCACAGTCACTGTGGGGGCTTTTCTCATGCGCCGAGGAGGTGAACACACTGCGTAACCGACTATCCCGTGTCCGTGCTGGCATCGCCCGCGCGACCCGTGGAATCGCTAGCCGACTTACAGGCCGCACCAGTACAGGTAGTGGCTCCGCTTCTGGCTCTTAGGAGAGCAACCATGCGTGAATCTTTGCGCCGCTATATCGACGGCGGCATCCAGTCCCTAGAGGGGTTCGCTAACCTCGCTGGCTCCCAGCGACGCAACCTTTCAAACCGTGCTGGCTCAGCTGCAGGATCTGCATCGGGCTCATAGCACGACGTGGTGGCCCCGCACGGGGCCGCCACAACCAAACATGCCAGACCCTCGCCAGGTGCAGAGGGTGCCACGCTTTGCCGCCAGGCGCGGGAAAGGACCCCTTAGACCATGGGAAATTCATCAGCACGAGACGCCCGCATCGCCAACGTGAGAGAACGCCAGAAAATGGCGCTCAAGCTCCGTTTAGGTGGAGCGACCTACGAGCAAATCGCAAACGCCGGCATCGGCTACTCGCATAAAGGCTCTGTGCAGAAAGCCGTGAAAAAGGCTATCGCAGAGATCCCCCGCGAGGAAGCCTCCGAAGTGCTCGCCTTAGAGCTAGCACGCCTGGATGAAGTGCTCCGCGCTATATGGCCGCAGGTACTCAAAGCCGACCTGTGGGCTGTGGACCGGTTCATCAACATCCAGAACCGCCGCGCACAGTACCTAGGCCTGAACGAACGCATCCCAGAGGACAACACGAGCGAGGTCAAGGCCGCGCTGCTCGGCTTCATCGAGGGCGCCAAAGCGAAAGCCGACGAGATAGAAGCCCGCGAGGCCAAAGAAGCGGAGACTCCGACAGACACCGAGGAGTAGCCCGTGGCCGCCCAGGTGATGTCAGACCGTCAGATCACGGCCATTGCTAGGGCAGAGGGACGCGTCAACATCTACGAGGGCGCGATCCGTTCGGGAAAGACGTTCGCGTCGATCCTCAAGTGGTTGGCTTTCATAGCTACCGCCCCACCCAATGGCCAGCTGATCATGATCGGCAAAAATAAGGACTCGCTGTACCGCAACGTTTTCGAGCCTATCGAGTCCGAACCGGCGCTGAACATCGTTGCCCAGCAAGTCCGCTACCGGCAGGGCTCGCCCACCGCAACGATCTTTGGCCGCCGCGTCCACGTCGTCGGCGCTAACGACCAGAAAGCGGAGTCGAAGATCCGAGGCATGACCGTGGCCGGCGCCTACGTTGACGAGATCACCGTGCTCCCCGTGGACTTCTTCAAACAGCTGCTAGGACGCATGTCAGTCGAGGGCGCCAAGCTATTCGGGACGACCAACCCCGACAGCCCCTCGCACTGGCTGAAAACCGAGTACCTGGACAAGATCGACCACCCCGACGAAAGCGTGCGTCTCACGAACTGGCGCCGCTTTCACTTCACCATCGACGACAACCCCTCGTTGTCGGACGAGTACAAAAGCTCACTACGGCGTGAGTACACGGGCCTGTGGTTCCGCCGGTTCATCCTGGGGCTTTGGGTGTCCGCCGAGGGCGCGATCTACGACATGTGGGACGCAGCCCAGTTCAACCGTGACCGACCGAAAGACGGTGGACATCTCGTCCAGTGGGAAAACCTCCCAGAGATGGAAGACCTGCTCTGCATCGGCTTGGACTACGGCACGACCAACCCAACCTCCGCAATCCTGCTGGGGATGGGCGTCGATGGGCGACTGTACGCAATCGATGAGTACCGGCACGCGTCGAAAGACGGTGAAATCCGGCTCACCGATAAGCAACTGTCTGAACGCCTCATCGCGTGGATGGACCAGCCGCACCTCCCAGCTTCAACGCAGGAGAATCCGCGGAACGACGCATTCTTGAAACCCCGTTTCTTGATCGTCGACCCGTCCGCGGCCTCGCTGAGGACACAGCTGCAAGTGGACAACGTGCACAACGTCGTCCCTGCAGAAAACGATGTCACCTACGGCATCCGCAAAGTCGCGTCTCTCATGTCCCAGAAGCTTCTCATCGTGTCCAACCTATGCCACGGGCTCATCAGCGAGCTTCCCGGCTATTCGTGGGACCCGGATCAGCAGCTCAAGGGGCTGGACAAGCCGCTCAAGACCGCGGACCACAGCTGTGACGCGCTCCGCTACGCAGTAGCTACCACCGAACAGATATGGGCTTACCGGGTGAACTACCGCGTAGCCGCCTAACCGAGGGAGGGAGGCTCACAGTGCCGCTACCAACAGAGAACACCAAATGGCCACCAGCACCATACGACCAGCTCCAAAAAGACGTGAGGAAATGGAACGCCTGGTACATGGGAGACGTGGACACCCTGGCCGGACTCTACGGGCGGCGTGACGACCGTTCGACCCTCGCACGAGTCGGACTCATCGGTGTAGCGAAACGCATGTTCCACGGGTCCCCAGCAACAGGTGAAGCCCGGAAGAAACTGCACCTCCCAATCCCCGCCGACCTTGCACGCACCTCCGCGGATCTCCTGTTCGCTGAACCGCCGACGTTCGTAGTCGGAGACGGCACCAAACAGGACAAAACCACGCAAGACGCGATCAGCAACATCTTCGGGACTCCGCAGACCGCCTCAGAGCTTCTAGAGGCCGGCGAACTGCAAGCCGCTTTGTCCGGCGTGTACATGCGCATCACATGGGACGCAGAAACAAGCGAATGGGTGTCCCTGGACGCTCAGGACGCAGACGCCGCGGTCCCGGAATGGAGCCGTGGACGGCTGGACGCTGTCACATTCTGGCAGCGTCTCTCCGGCGGCGGGAAAGGGCAGGTGTACCGGTTCCTCGAACGCCACGAACGCGGCTTCATCGAGTACGGCCTGTTCATGGGGGACGAGGATTTCCTAGGGGTCCGCATCCCGCTGGACGCGCACCCCGACACCATCTGGGCCGCCTCAGTCGTGAACGCTGACTCCCTGCAGGAGACAGGCGCCACCGGCCTCACCGCCGTGTACATCCCCAACATCCGACCGAACCGAGGGTACCGCAACACCCCCGGACTGTCGCTCATGGGGCGCTCTGACTTTGACCAGCTCGAATCGTTGTTTGACGCGGCGGACGAGACTTACTCGGCGCTCATGCGTGAGATCAGCCTTGGCAAAGCCCGCGCAGTGATCAGCTCGGCGGCCATGCAGGACAACGGGCCAGGCAACGGGTCCACGTTCGACACTGACCGTGAGATCTACTCGCCTATCAACGGCGTGCCAGGATCACTGCAGAGTGGCCTCCCTATGGAGTTCATCCAGCCTGATATCCGTTCCCGGCAGCTCATCGAGACGACCAAAGACATCATGGGGCAGATCCTCCGAACCGCCGGCTACTCCGGCGCATCATTCGGCGGCGACGACATGGTCACCAATCAGACCGCAACAGAGGTCAACAGCCGCCGTGAACTGTCCAACCGCACGAGGAACAAGAAAATCCAGTATTGGAAAGCCGCGCTTACTGAGCTCGGCGCCTCCGCACTGGAGGTCCAGTCATTCGTGCACGGCACCAGCGTCCATATGGACACCGTCAACGTGCGCTTTCCCAAGCAAACGGACGTGGCCCCGCAGGTCATGGCCGCGACGCTCTCACAGCTGAACGCCGCAGAGGCGATCAGCATCGAGCAAAAGGTGCGCATGCTTCACCCGAACTGGTCATCCGAGGAGATCAATGACGAGGTCGACGCGATCCGCAAGGAACGCGGCACCACCGTCACCGACCCTACCCAGATCAAGTATTAGCGCGACGGGCCTCCTGTCCCAGATAGGGGGTCCGCCGTGGCATGGGTACCACCTGACGACATGGACATGGCAGACATCGTCGACCGGCTAGCCCGCGACATCGTCACCATGTACGCCGAAGCCGAGGCAGACCTGCTCCGCGCCATTCAGGTGGAACTCCTCACCGGTGACAACACCCCAGGGCTTGAGGAGATGTACCTGCGCATGGGCAAGCTCCGCCAAGCCGCACGCGAGATCGTGGAGGGGCTGGAAACCCGGATGCCTGAGGTTGTCGACGGGATCATGTCGACGGCGATTGAGGGCGGTAGGCAAGCCGTCGTGAACCAACTGTCCGCGCTGGGCATCACCGCGGACATCGGCATCGTCGCTGGCACAGTCACCGGCTCAGTCGCTGCCACGTTCGTGAAAGTCGACCTCGTCAACAAGCTCTCCGACCTGCACAACCGGATACTCCGCTACCCCGACGACGTTTACCAGAAAGTCGTGGGGCGCAACGTCACGAGCGCGATCCTAGGCACGTCGACCAACCGGCAGTCCCAACAGGCCTCGTGGCGTGAATTCCTGTCAGAGGGTGTCTACGGGTTCGTGGACAAGTCCGGGCGTAACTGGAACCTGGCCACATACACCGAAATGGCTTCCCGCACCGCGATCATGCGGGCGTGGGATGAAGCGCACAACAGCCAGATGGGCACCTACGGGATGGATCTCGTGACCCCGATTGTGCGTCAAGACGCGTGTGACCGGTGCGCCCGCTGGGCAGGAAAGATCATGGCGATCAAAGGCGTGGCCGGTGATCAGCAGATGGAGCACGCCACGAACGACGGTGAGTTCATCAACGTCCATGTGGACTCCACCGTCGAGGCCGCACGCGAGGACGGATTCAAGCACCCCAACTGCGTGTGCGTGCTCGTCGCTTACTTGCCTGGCTTGTCCGTCCCCGCGGACGCGGTCAAGCACGACCCGGAGCTGGAGAAGAACCGGGAAGATCTGCGCGCAGCTGAACGGGCTGTGCGAAAGGCCAAGCGCGAACTCGCGCTGGCCACCCCCTTAGAAGAAGCGGCTTATCGCTCGGATCTCAACGAGGCCCGCGCCAAGATCCGCGACATCGTCAAAAACACCCCTCAGCTACGCAAACGCTACCGAGAGCAACTGAACCTCGGCAACACGCGCCGCTGACTCTATTAGCCCTTGGCGAGGTGCCTGGGGCTTCACCTAACCCCAGGAGGGCAAAGTGTCCATGTCCAAGAATTTCCCGCACGGGATCGACATCACCGCACCGGGCGGCATTGAAGCGCTAATGGCGCACCACTACAAGACGTTCCGGGACGCGCAGATGAACGCCAACGCCGGCGACGCCGGCGACGGCGGGGACGGCGGAGATGGTGGCGCGGCGGGCGGAGACGCCGGTGATAGTGCTGGCACAGCTGCCGGCACCACCGCTGCAGGAGCCGCAGGTGACGGACAGGGCGCAGCAGGATCGGCAGGTGATGCCGGAGCCGGTGCGCAGACCAACCCATGGGGCGAGGACTTCAACGCTGAAAAAGCGTGGAACCTCGTGCAAGGCCTCCGCAGCGACAAAGACAAGCTCACAAAGGGACGCGACACCGCGATCACCGAGGCAGTCACCAAGGCCGTCGAGGACACCAAAACTTCGTTCACCCAGGACATCGCCAAGGCGCTCGGCCTCGTCGAGGACACCCCCGACCCAGCCAAGCTCCTAGAGCAGGTCACCGGCGAACGCGACAACCTCACTGGGGAACGCGACCAGTGGAAAGACACCGCAACCGACGCACTACGTCGCCTCGGTGTCAGCAACGCAGCGCAGACGCACAACGCGACTGCCTCCAAGCTTCTTGACTCCATGAGCTTCATGGAACAGGTCAAGAAATTCGACCCCGCAGCAGACGATTTCGCCTCCCAGGTGGACGCAGTCGTAAAGAGCGCGGTTGAAGCCGATAAGTCACTACGTGCCCAGGCGGCGGCGAATCGTGGCGGCGGCGATTTCAGCGGAGGAAACAACGCGGGAGCTACCCAGCTAACCCGCGAACAGCTGGCAGGGATGAGCCCTGCAGAAATCCTCAAAGCCAACAAAGAGGGACGACTCAAGTCCCTTTCAACCCCTACGGGGAACTAGATAGGAGACAGCCGCCATGGCTATCGTAAACTTCATCCCAGAACTGTGGTCCGCCGCCGTACTGGAACCATTTGAACAGGCGCTCGTTTTCGCGCAGCCGCAGATCTGCAACCGTGACTACGAGGGCCAGATCCGCCAGATGGGCGACACCGTCAACGTGACCTCCGTGGGCGCACCGACCATCCAGACCTACGACAAGGCCGTAGACCTCACCTTTGAGGATCTGGCAGACACCGGCACCAAGCTACTCATCGATCAGGGTGACTACTTTGGCTTCCGCGTGAATGACATTGACCGTGTCCAGGCCGCGGGCAACTTCGAGGGCTCCGGCGTGTCACAGGCCGGCACCGGGCTCCGCGACAAGGTGGACAAGTTCATCGCCAACCTCATCAAGACCGAAGCTCTCGCCGCTAACAAGCTGGGCGATGCCAAGGTAATCGATGACGACCCGTCGTATGCGGACCCCGCTACACAGACCACCGCCTACCAGGTGTTGGTCAAGCTTCGCGAGAAGCTGGACGTTCAGGGTGTGCCTACCGTTGGCCGCTACGTCGTGGTCAACCCAGAGTTCGTTTCGGCGCTACTCATGGACAAGCGCTACACCGACCTGTCGGCTTCCGGCAGCGTCGCCGCTCTGCTCAACGGCCAGGTTGGACGTGGCGCAAACTTCGATGTGCTCGTGTCGAACAACCTCGCCACCGTGGGCGGCGCCGGCGCGAACAAGGACTACAAGGTCATCACCGCCGGTGTGGCCTCCGCGACCTCGTTCGCCGTACAGCTCACCGAGGTGGAAGCGATCCGTGAGGAGAAGCGCTTCGCGAACATCGTTCGTGGACTGCAGATCTACGGCGCAAAGGCATTCCGACCAGTCGGCCTCGCCACTGCAAACATCCTGCTGCAGCCACGCGTGGTCCCAGCCCCATAGCAGGGGCTCTTTAGCTAGGCGGGCGCGGCGTTTACACGTCACCGGCGCTCATGGATAGTGCGTGAAGTTTTGGCCGGGGATCTATTTTTGCCGGTTCCTACCGTCCCTGTCATGGCCAGTCCTGCGACGCGCCCGCCTTTCAACATCTGGACGGAGAAACAATGCAAGTCATCAATCTGCCAGAGCCAGCCACCGGGTACATTCTCGGCGTTCGATTCATCAATGGAATCGGGCGCACGAATTCGCCTCTGGTGGCCTCGTTCTTCGCCAACCACAAAGGGGCGACGCTAACCACCCCTAAAGACGTGCACACCCTCGTGGCGCGCACCGTCCAGGCACTCGTGGACCGTGGAGGTGAGTAAATGGCTCGCGTCTATGCAACCTCCGGCGAGTTCTCCGCATCCGTCTGGTGCCCCGCCGCTGGGGCGCCAACGGGCAAGCCACTAGAACGCCTCCTGCGTACAGTCTCCCGCACCGTCGAGGGCCTTACTCGGAACGCGCGCTACGAAACCGACGTCAACGGGCTCCCCACGGACCCCGTTATCGCTGAGGCGTTCCGCGACGCGACGTGTGCACAGGCTGCATACGCTCACGAAACGGGCGACGTAAGCGGTGCCGGCGTCGGCGCCTCGAACATGTCCATCGGCTCGCTGAGCCTTGGCGGCTCCACCGTCCGACCCAAAAACGTGGATGAGGTTCAAACCGCGCTGCTGTCTGCTGAGGCAGTAGGCATCTTGCGCGCAGAGAACCTGGCCACTGGATGGGTTGGTGAAGTGTGGTAGCCATTCCAGCCAAGCTCATGCCTCACAAGATCACGTACAAGCCGCTCCTGGGGCAGGGACCCAACGGGCAGGTATACGGCGCTCCTGTGGAAATCGAACGGGCTTACGTCGAGGACAAGGTGCAAGTCATCAAAATCGCTGACGGCGCCGACGTGGCCTCGTCCAGTTTCATAGTCGTCGATCCAGACGTAGTTATCCCGCCTGAATCGCTGATCACCGTCTGGACAGGCACACCGCGCGAACGGGAATCCCGGCTCATGCAGTCGAACTATTTCCAGCACCCCAGCGCACCATCGCACGTCGTCTTGTATTTGGAGTGACCCATGATCGAAGTGAAAGTAGACCTGAACTTTGACCAGATAGTCGCCCAGGCAAACGGCGCCGCCGCAATCGGTTTGAACATGGCTGCTGAACGTCTCAAGGCGCTCTCAGTCGCACGCACACCGATTGATCAAGGTCCACTGTCCGCAGCCACATCGGTCATCCCGGCAACACCGGGCGACCTCGTGGCCAAGGTACACAATGACACTGTTTATGCTGCTCGCCAGCATGAGGAGTTGACTTGGCGGCACTCTAACGGACGCACAGCCAAGTATCTGGAGGGACCTGCTGAGGAGAGCTCACAGGAACTTTACCGAATCTTGGCTGCTCAGATCCGGCGGGCCATGCGATGAGCTTCACCGTAGAACTGCTCAAAGGTATCGCCCGGATGCTCGCTGATAACAGCATCGGTGAGTGGAGCGATGACCCGCAATTCGTGTACACGGGGGCACTGCCGGCGATCACGCTCAAGCGTGTCCCCGCAGACCCTGACGTGGCAATCGTGCTCTCCGCCTATGGCGGCCCCGATCACGAGTATCTGCCCATGGGAGACGTGAACGTCCAGATCCGGGTGCGGGGCGCGAGGAACGCGCCAACCGGCCCGGAAGAAACCTTGGACGCAATCTTCGATCTCCTGCACAACGCCCGCTATGTCGCACTTGTCCCAGGCATCGCCCCGGTAAGTCGCATACACCGCAAGTCGACCGTCCCCATGGGCGTCGACGGTAACAACCGGTGGGAAGTGGCGGACAACTACAAGGTGTTCGCCTCTCACCCCACACAAAATCGCTAGCAACCCGCACCCGTAGGGTGCCCTCATCTGGAGGATGAAAATGGCCGATACAATCCCTACCCCTACGCCGGGTAGCAATGCGAACAGCTATGAGCTTTGCGTTGACATCAACACCGGCACCGACGAACTGCCCGTGTGGGAGAACATCCCAGACGTTACCGGCATCAACCCGCAGCCGTCCGCGCGAATGGTCGACGTGGCCACCTACGCGCACCACGGCAAGTCCGCGCAGTCCAAGGTGGGCGAGGACTTCACCATGGACTTCTCGGTTGCCGCGATCCGCGACGAAACCGGCGCGTTCCAGTCGTACCTCAACGCGCTCATCGCACTGTGTGCCCCTGAGAACGTCGGCTCGGCTTCCATCGGCAAGTTCCGGTACTACGACGAACTGGGCGCCGCATACGCCTACGAGTTCTCCGGCACCGTGAACGACAGCCGCACCAACACCGGTAACGCGGACCCGTCGTTCTTCACGTTCACCATCACTTCGATGGGTGACCGTAAGTCGATCACCAACCCGAACACCGGCGTTTAGCCCCAACCCCACCATCTAAAGGAACGCCATGAGCAACCTCAAAATCACCGAAACCACGTTCGGACAGCTCACAGTAGAGACTCCGCGCGGCGATTTCACGATAGAGCCGCTGCCGGCACGAGCTGGCGCCCCTCTGGCCTCCATGGTCATGGGCGTTAGCTTCGCCGGCGACGGTTTGACCGTGGAGGAACAAGAGAACATGTACAAGACCGCGCTGGGTCTGGACAACTGGGAGTGGATCTTTGACTCACTCCGGCTGCCGGATGCCCAGGATGCGTGCAACCTTGCGCTGTTCTGGCAGGTATCAGGTTTGGAGGCTGCTCAGGCGTTCCTGGATGGTGGCGTGGAAAAAGCACTGGAGGTTCATCTCGCGCGGATGGGCCTCTCACTCTCGACGATATTGCGCCATTTGGCCGCGGAAGACGAGATCCAGTCACAGGACGATACGAACGATACGTCTACCCCCCAGACTTCCGAGAGCAAATCAAGCGTCGCGGCGGAAAAGGCTCGCAAGGCGACAGCAAAGAAGCAGAAGAATTCGAGTGGTCCAACATCCTCGCCAAGTGGAACCTAATCGAACTGGATCTCCACGAGGTATTCGGCATCGACATCTTCAACAAGCCCCTCATGAAAGCTCGCACCTATGCATGGTTGCGTCGCCGGATTGAGGGGCTTCTTACTACTGACAGCCGATTATCAAGGGCTTTCCGACGCAGCGAATAGGCGGTAAATAATGAGCGAGTTCACTGTAGCGGATCTGACAGCCAAGCTCCGTTTGGATAAGGGCACCTTTGACTCAGACATGGCTCGCTCAAAGCAGCAGACCTCTCAGTTCGCTGACGCGCTTGCGAGTGCTGGCAAGCGCGGCGCTCAGTCCCTCAAAACAGGGCTGACCGCCGCGTCCGTCGCCACTGGCATCGTCGCCGGTACGACCGTTGCTCTGCTCAAGAATCTTGTGCAGACCGGCGGCGCCTACAACATCCTGCAGCAGAACTCCCGTGCAGCACTGAAAACCATTATGGGCGGCACTAAAGAAGCCAACGCCCAGATGGACAAGCTGGACAAGTTCGCCCGCAACAGCCCGTTCGCCAAGGACGTTTTCATTGGGGCACAGCAGCAGCTCCTAGGCTTCGGTGTAGAAGCTAAAAAGGTCATCCCAATCATGGATGCCGTGCAACAGGCTGTGGCTGCCACTGGTGGCTCCTCACAGGACGTTGCGGGCATTGTCGACATCCTGGCTAAGATCCAGTCCACCGGCAAGGTGACCGCGGAAGATCTGAACATGCTCGGCGGGCGCGGTATCGACGCCGCGACGCTCATCGGTGATGCCATGGGCAAGACCGGCGAACAGATCCGCGACGACATCTCCAAGGGCGCTATCGGTGCAGAAGATGCACTCGACGCTCTCACCACCGGCATGAAGACCAAATTCGACGGGGCGACCGCTGCCGTCAAGATGCAGATGACCGGCGCACTCGACCGCGTCCGCGGTGCATCCCGCGACATCGGCTCTGCCCTGGCTGAACCGTTCATCCGCAAAAACGGCGGCGGGCGCATGGTCGAGTGGACCAACGAGTTCGCAGACCTGCTCCGCGCAGTCGAGGCGAAAGCCGGACCGCTGGTAACTCTGATCAACGGGCGACTCGGCCCAGCGTTCAATAACATCTCCGGGTACCTGGTCGACGCTAAGAACGCCGTGGACGGCTTTGACGTGAAAGACCTCGAATGGGGTGTCTCGAAGCTGGCAGGGCACGCACCCGGCATTGCCGCCGTGTCCACCGGGTTCCTAGCCATGGGTACTCAGCTACCTATCCTCAAGAACCTGGGCTTCGCGATCAACCCGCTGGCCGCGGGTATCACTGCGCTCGTGCTGGCATCCCCAGAGCTCCGCGGGGTACTCACTGACGCGCTCAAGGCCGGCGAACCGCTCGTGCCTGTCCTCGCAGACCTCGCCAAGGTCATGTCTGGCGCGCTCACAAGCGCTATCGAGTCCAGCGTGCCCCTGCTCGAAACCGGTGTGGAAACCTTTGCGAACCTCATCGAGGCGGGCACGCCGCTGATCGGCGTGGTTGGCGACCTGGTGGGCGGCTTCGCTGACCTCCCCGGCCCAGTGCAGAACGGTGTGCTGGCTCTCGCCGCTCTCGTGGCGCTCAAGGGCAGGTTCTCGTGGATGGGCGATCTGTCCACCCTCGTGAGTACCAAGCTTGTGGGCGGGTTCAGGAAATTCCGTACCGAAATGGACGGTCTGAACAGCATCAAGGCGCCGAACATCGAACAGGCCCTCATCCGTCCGCTTCAAATACTCGACCGCCAAGTCTCCCTCACCGCGGACAACACCCGTTCCGGCTTCGGGCGTATCGTCGATGCGTCCCGCGTGGCAGGGCGTGGTGTCGCACGAGGGCTCAAGGGCGCTCTGACCGGCGTCATGAACGTGTTCGGCGGCCCGTGGGGCCTTGCAATCGGTGCCGGCGTGGCCGCGCTGGGCGCGTACTCCGCCGCCCAAGCCGAAGCGAAAGCACGTACGGCAGAATTCAAGGGCACCCTGGATGAGGCTACCGGCGCAATCACGGAGAGCAGCAACAAGCTCGCCGCCGAAGCGCTAGTCATGGACAAGGGTTCTAAGGGTTGGTTTGGATCTGGCGCAGATTCAGCGTCCGAAACGCTCAAGAATCTGGGCAAGTCGGTTGAGGACACAGCTGCACTCGTGGCAGCTGGTGGCCCGGACTACGACAACATGGTCAAGTCCTTGCATCAATACGAGGACGCCGCAGCAGCAGCAAGCATCCAGCACGACAATATGGGCAACGTCATCAGCCAAGGTGACGGCGGACAAGCGCTGGAGAACTGGCGCCTGGCCATGGGTTACACAGCTGAACAGATGGACAACCTTTCCAGCGTGAGCATCACTCACCTAATCGGTGCCCTCGAAAAGCAGCGAGGGGCAGTGTCCGAAGCCGCTGGCGAGTGGGAACGTGCGAACGATTCCATGAGCACGGCGCCGGAAGTTCAGTCCCGTGTAGCCGAAGCGATCAGCGCAGTTGGTGATGCCGCCGCGGACACGACAACCCGTGTCGAAGCGTACAAGACGATCATCGACCTGCTCAACGGCGTTGTACCTAGCACCGAGGAGCAACAGCGACGGCTGGCGACGACCTCCCGCACCCTGGGTGAGTTCTTCTCAGAGACGGGCGAGAACGGTAAGAAGCTCCACACCGGCCTCATCGACGCTAAGACCGGGGCTATCGAGTTCTCTGACGCTGGCGACAAGCTGAGCGGCATTCTCAAGCCCATACAGGAGGAGGCATTGGCCGCGGCTATCGCCGCATCCGACCACGCTAAGTCATTGGGTGACGAGGCTGGCGCGGCGGCTGCCGCTGACGCGGCGCTTGAGCCGTTCCGTGCGCAGATCCAGCAGCTTGCCAAGGATGGGAAGATCTCCCAGGAGCAAGCTGACGCGCTGTCTGAGAGCCTTTACGGGGTTCCCGGTGAAACGTCTGTGGCAATCACTGACGAGGGGTCTGCCGAGGCGCTATCGCTGAAACTGCAGGATCTGTACCGGCTGGTCATGGAATCGCCTGACGGTGAGATCAGCATCGATGACAACTCGCCTGAGGTTCGGGCGGGGCTCGAAGCGCTCGGGTTCACGGTCACTGAACTGCCGGACGGCAGGATCAAGGTCACGGAGACTGGCACTAAGGAAACCGGCGACAAGATTGACGGGACCGCGAAAAAGCCTCGCAAGGCCACGATCAATACTGAGGCCGCTACCAAGGCTGCCGAGTCGGCGCTGAAAACCACTGAGCGTGACCGCAAGTCCATGATCTTGGCGACTGCGTCTACCGCGACGGCTGAGGGCCAGCTGAACACCGCTGCCCGCGACCGTTTCTCTACGATCCGCACCCGCGTTGTCACCTCGAAAGTCACCTATGAGTCGACAGGTGTCGGTGGCTCTGGTGGTATCACTCGTGCTGCAGGTGGCCCCGTCCAGGGGCCCGGTACCGGCACATCAGACGACATCCCGGCCATGCTCTCCAATGGTGAGCACGTCTGGACTTCATCTGAGGTCCGCGCGCTTGGCGGTCAGAAAAACATGTACAAGCTCCGCAGCATGGTCCGACAGGGTCTGCTCGGGGTCAAAGCATTCGCCAAGGGTGGCGCTGTCTACCGTGTGAAGAACGGCGACACACTAGCCGAAATCGCGCAGCGGTTCGGCACCACCTGGCAGCAGCTGGCCAAGACGAACAACATCAAGAATGCCAATCGCATCTATGTGGGGGACGCAATCAGCGTTCCGTCCGCGAATAGCTCAGGAGGTGGATCTAGCGGCGCCAAGGCGCCGGCGCAACCGAAAACGGCTAAGCGGAGTGTCGCCAAGGTGGACACCTCCAGTTGGACGAACTCGCAGTATGCGCAGCGTCAAGCTGACGTTTACGCGGATCAGATCGAGGACATTCAAGCCACTGTGAAGTCCCGTAAGGCCGCGGCGAAAGCCGCTGAGTCCAGGTACAACAAGGCCAAGGGGAAGAACAAGACCTCCGCCAAGAAAGCCATGGACAAGGCCAACAAGACGCTCAAGGCGTCGGAGTCCCAGCTCGACAAGGTGCAACAGCGGTTGCAGGATCAGAAAGCCAAGACCGCGCGCCTGTACGAACTGGAATACGACCTGCGCGAAGATCTGCGCCGTAATGAAGTGCGGGACGCATTCAGCTCCGGCAACGGCATGTCGCAGATCGACCGGCTCCTAGGGCTGTCCCGTAACAAGGACCTGTCCAAGGGCAAACGTCGTTCTGCAGGGACTACGGGACGCAACTCGGAACGCCAACTCCTCAAGCTGGAGAAAGCCGCTGAACGTGTCGCGGGCCGTCTGGATCTGGCCAACGATAAATATGCGGAACTGCTCGGCGTGAAGAACGGTGTCAAGGATCAGCTCTCAGGAGAGTTCGGTCTGGGCACGATGCTCTCGATGGACACCCTCCAGGATGGTCCGTTGAACGCGGGCATGATCCTCAGTGGTGCTAAGCAAAAGGCATCCCAGATTAGGGCGTTCGCCAAGAAATTGGATGATCTCCGCAAGATGGGTTACTCGTCGCTGATCATCCAGGAGGTCGCTGCTCTCGGCACGAACGAGGGTTCGTATGTCGCAGATGCTCTGCTCGCCGGCAGTAAAGGCGAAGTGAAGCAGATCAACCAATCGTTCCAGAACATCGAACGGTATGCGGGGCACGCTGGCGACAACGTCACCAAGTCCATGTACGAGGGCGGCATCCAAGCGGCGCGCGGCCTCGTCAAGGGGCTGGAGGCTGAGCAGAAGAACATCGAAAAGGCCATGGAGAACCTGGGCAAGCTCATGGAGAACGCGCTCAAGCGTGCTCTCGGCATCCGCTCGCCGTCTCGTGTGGCCATGGCTATCTCGGGGAACTTCGCGACGACGTTGAAAGACAACCTCATGAAGCTCACCCCGTCGGTAGGCGTGGCAGCAACTGGCCTTGGCGGTGCTATCGCTGAGAACACTCGCAAGTCCATGGTGGCTCCGAATGTCGCTAAGAACGGCATGAAGATCCTCACCGAGGAAGAAAAGCAAGCGCTCATCCAGCAGACAAACCACTTCTATTACCCAGTCGCTGAGCCCACATCTAAGGGTGTGGAACGCGCAAACCAACTAGCTAACTTGTAGGAGGTTCGTGTGTACACAGTCGATGGTCTTGCACCTGAGGGAGACGGATGGTTGCTGTTCCTGACCGGGACCGGCATTCGCGGTCTGTCTGGACGGATGAACGGGATGCTGGAGCTCCCAGGCGTGGACGGCGCCGTTCCCCAATTCGGGAACGGCGCCATGCCGTCGACGCTGACTCTGCGCTATCGCATCTGGGTTTCCACCCATGCGGAGTTCATGGGCCTTATTGAGAAGTTCAACGGTGTGTTCGGGCAACGGCGGAAGCTGTTGCCCGTCACGCACACCTACGCGCCGGGGAGTACCCGTATCAACTACGCCACGGTGCTGGAAGCCAACCCGCCTGAGCCGGTAACTGACGCGTTCGCGTACTACAACGTGACGCTAACGTTCCCCAACCCGTTCTGGCGCTCCTCCTCGCTGCTCACCGTATCGAGCACACCGCTCACTGGCACGCTCACCACGCAGACACTTATCGGCATGGACGGCACAGGCCCTATCAGTGACGCGCTGATCCGCTTCAAGGGCGCGTTCGCCACGGCGAGAATCCGGGACATCGTGACCGGCGACCAGGTGGACGTGAACACCCCAGCTACGTCCACCGAGTACGTGGTAGTCGACTGCACTGAGTGGACCGCGCACCGCGTGACCTCCGATACGTGGACTGGCGGCACCGACATTAGCGCGTTCGTCTCCTCCAACCGTGGGCGCGGCTCGATGTTCACGCTGGAGCCCGACAACGTCCTGACCGGTGGCCGGTACCGGGTAAGCGTCCGTGCGACTAACCCCGCATCAACACCAGTCGTGGAGGTCCGTGCGCGGAAGTCCTACCACTAATGAAATGGAGTGATCCCCTTTGGAAACTCGGGTACGCATAGCAACGCCTTTCGGTACCAGCTTTCAGCCAGTCCCCCATTTCTTGAGTGCACAGGTCGTCTGGCCGTTCCGTGACAAGTCCAGTCTCAACGTGCATTACCCTGAGGCCGGCGTGAAGTCGGCGCTGCTGAACACCGAGTGCGAGGCTGTCTACGAATACTGGAACGGCTCCGCTTGGGTGGAGCCGATGGATTCCCGGTTCCGCCTTGCAGGTAAGGACCGGGACCGGCTGGAAGCTGTCCCCACCACGAGACTCGATTTCATTGCGCTCGTCCCCTCCATGCTGGAATCTGCCTACGTCTGGGAGAGCGCGGGACTGGAAACCGACACCGAGGGGAACATCCTGTTCTCGGCGGCATCGCCTGGCCGGATTCTGCGCACCCTCTTTTTGAACGCACAGGCCCGTGGCTGGGGCGCCGCCCTCGCTATGGACTTCACCGACACCCATGATTCCAATGGACAGCCGTGGGCCAGTGCTATCAACCTTGCTTTGCCGCCGTCGCAGACGCTGTATGAACTGCTGTCCGCGCTCGGCAACCAAGGCGTGGTGGACTGGGCAGGGCAAGGGCGCACTCTGCGCGTTTTCAACCCGGATACTTTCCTTGGCCGCGACCGCACCAACATCCGACTGCTGGCAGGGCAAGGCGAAACCGCGGCACCTGAACAGACCTCGTTCCGTGACCGTGCGACCGTGCTTCGCGTCGTCGGTGAAAACGGGAACGCCTGGGACCGTGCCAACGGTGCGAGCCCGTGGGGCCGTCTTGAGTCGATCATGTCTGCCGGCGGTGTCGAGGACGAGGGCACAGCCTACTTGCTTTCAGACGAGGCACTACTGACGGCAAGCGGGACGCGGATTTCACGGACCCGTGAATTCGACGGCGAATCTAAGTACCTACCGCACCGCGACTACCGCTCGGGCGACCACGTCTCCTATCAGACGGGCACCTCGCTGGAGTCCATGCGAGTGTTCTCGATGTCCGTCACGATTGATGCCAGGCTCAGCGGATACGCAGTGCTGGGTGACCGTTTCGAGGACGCACTCATTGCAGCTGCACGCAAACAGAACGCTCTGGTCATTGGGCGCGTGCAGGGCGGCAACGGGCAACAGCCAAGCCCCGACGGCGACGTGCGCACCCCTGCAGCTCCCACCGGCTTCATCGGTAGCACGTCCGCCTATGTAGACCCAACAGGGCAAGAAGTTGGGCGCGTGAGCGTGGGCTGGAACCACACTGGCAAAGCCACCGACGGTACAGCGATTGTGCTGGACCGTTTCGAGTTCCGCATCCGGGACACCGGCACCACTCAGTGGGAGTCTTTCCGCTCGGTGGCAGGAGACGAGCGTACCGCGGGGTTCTCCCCGGTGGACATTCGTCGTGAGGACGGGCAAGCCGCAGTTTATGACTTCGCTGTCCGGGCTGTCGCGGGGAACTCTCGCGCTTCGGCCTGGGTTTACCTGCTCGGGCTCCTCATGGAAACCGACGCTGTGCCGCCGCCGGTCCCGGCAGCGCTCACCGCGGAGGACGTGTCCTACGGCGTAGCGACCGTGGCATGGAATGGGGAGGGCGCGGGCGGCGAGCTCATGCCACCTGATTTCTCGCATGTCGAGGGCGAGGTGGGATCTACCCCCATCGGACCCTGGACGTACTTCGGCTCATTCGAGCGTGCCGCATCGCAGAACATCCCGTTCGCGCAAACTGCTGGAACGTACTGGCTCCGTGCCAGGGCGGTGGACCAAGTCGGCAACAAGTCCGAATGGTCCGCGCTGACCGAGTACGAACTAAAACCGCTCGTCGAGCTCCCTGACGTTAAAGACCTGTTCGCTGAGGTGGACATGGACATCAGCGGCGTGTGGGATTCTGCAAACGGGAAGAACCGTGTGCGCGCTGGCGACACCCCACCAATGATTACTGGCAACGAGCGTGACGGCGACATCTACTGGCAGTGGGATGACACTAACCTGATCGGTCAGTGGATTTTCAACGATGCAGTGTGGAAGCAAGTCGAGCTGGGGCACCAGATCATCGCCGCGATTGACGCGGGCAAGATCACCGTGGGGTTCCTCCACGGCCAGCGCATCCAGGTTGGCACGCTTGAAGCCAAGCACATCCTCATTTCCGACTTCACGAACTACGCCACGGTTGATCCCGTAGCTAACGTGAACGTCACGCTGCCGGCATCCTCGCGGACTGTATCGCAAGATGGGTACACCCGCAAAGCTGCTGGCGGGCTGAACGTTCTAGCTTTCGCTGATCAAGTGGGGCCTGTTCCTCTGAAATCGGATGAATGGATCTACGTCGAGTTCATAGGCGTTTCGACCCAGCTGACGGCCACGAGCTTCATGGTCTGGGTTTACCCGGATCGTGACGGCACCGACGGTGCAGTCACTGCGACCTATCCGTCATTGGAATTCACGACGACACCTAAGAGCTTCGGCTTCGCGCTGAAAGTCCCCAACCTGGCGGGCATTCAGGGCGGGCAGTCGTGGGCGTTTGGGCTGTCCGGCTCGGGCATCCGCCACGTAGGCGTGAAGAACGTGCGTGTGTACCGGCAAGCTGGGGCGACATACATCGGCCCAGAAGCTATTCGTACTCCGCACCTCATGGCAGATCTGATCGAGGGTAAGCACCTCAAGGGCAACATCATTGAGGGCGACCATTTGAAGTTCGGCTTTGCCGACGGCAAGGTCATCACGGGCGCGCTACTGCAGACGCTCTCTGACCCATCGCGGGGCATCAAGCTCGACGGGCTGACCAACACCATGCGGGGTTGGAACGGCTCAAGTGAGATGGTGTTCGACCTGAACGCCAATAATGGTGACCTGCAGCTCGGCAAGAATCAGATGATCAAGCTCTACGGTGCCAGCGGAAACATCGATCTCGGCAACGGCAAGATGGTTTTCGACGCTACTACCGGGAACTTGACTATCCAGGGTGAGTTCGCCACTTCGAACAGCGGGCGCCGCGCCCGCCTGTCGGACACGAACCTCACCGCCGCACTGAACGTGTATGCGGATAACACCAATGCGCGCGGGGCGATCTACTCGGTGAAGCCTGAAACCACCAACATGGTGCAGACGGCCTACAGGTATCACTCCGATTCAGCTTCTGGCAGCGACTACGAGTTCCAGTACGCAATGACTGAGAACACCTGGCGCATTAGCAGTATGGACACCGAGTTCTTCGTTGGCTTCGGCCCAACGGGGGCGGACCCGCTGGATACCTACATCGAGTCGCCTGTGATCTTCAACCGTCCGTACACGCTCACAGCCAACGTCGTCATTACGGCCAACGGCATCCTGGGCATCGTGTCATCGGCCAGCCGCTACAAGCTGGATCAGCGCGTCATGGTCTTGGACGACGAGCTGCTGGACGTGCCAGTCAAAGACTGGCTGGACGTCACCGAGAACGAGGAGATCGAATCGCTCGGCAAATTGGGCGTGCGTACTCAAGATCAGCAAGTCATGTTCTCCCGCGATCAAAAGCGTGTCCCCGGCGTTGTCGCTGAGGATGTCGCTGCCGTCGCTAGCGGTGAATCGTTCGTCATTCGTGACGGCGACGGGCTGACACAGGGCGTTGCTTATGACCGGCTCGCTATCGCCCAGATAGCTGTACTCACACGCAAGGTCAAAGCCTTGGAATCACTACTGGGAGGGGCCTGAGCTCGTGGCTAGAACAATTGAATTCGATTTCGCACAAGGCGGCGGCACCACGTTCACGGAGGGTCGAGTAACCCTCGCACCAACGCAGACCCGCACGGAGGGCACCACCGTCGTGTTGCCCTCCACTGTGGGGGTAACCCTCGTTGGAGGGCTAGCCTCCATCCCCGACGTGGAGCCAACCCCGCTAGATGAGTCATGGGCCTACCAGGTTCGGATTGAGGCAGACGACCGCCGGGTACACAACTACCTAGTAACTGTGCCCGACGGTACTACCCCAATCGATTTCTCGCTGCTCCCCGTGATCAGCATGATGACGCTCCCCATCGACGCGACCGGTGTCCAACTGGACATGTGGATCGCCTCGGTACGGTCCCACGCTTTCGCCGCGAACACCAACGCGACAAACGCTCTGGCCGGGAACGCACTGCTGGCCACAAGAGCGACGAATCTGGAAACCGCAGTAACCGACATCAACGACGAACTGGATCTAGTGGAGCCACGGCTCATCCCGGCGGGCGGTTCAACCGGGCAAGTCCTACGCAAAACCATGAACACCTCATTCGAGGTCGAGTGGGGCGACAGCGACGGCAGCGGCGGTGGCGCGAACTTCCTAGTCCTCTCCCTCGCCGCCCCGGTGCCCACCGGCACCCCAGAGAACACAGTCATTCTCCGCGAACCATCCTAGGGGGTCTTTGTGCCGTACATGCTCGCCGGATCAACCACCGGCATCGCCGCGATCCCACCGCTGAACATCACCACCCCGCACGACGCAGACAGCGGGGATCTAGGACTGCTCAGCTTCACCGGGCAAACCGGGTTCCCACCAACTACGCCCATCGGGTGGACGCTGATTCACACGGAAACGTACAACGCGAACATGTCCACATGGCTGTGGAAACGCACAATGATTTTCGAGGAGGGCGGCACGAACGTCATGATCGAAACCCCTGGGTCCGGTCAGAAATGTGCCGCATCAATCGTGGTGCTCTCGGGTGACTTCGCGGACGTGACCAACATCGTCGGCTCGTCCGGCTCAAACGATTCTCCCGCGGTTCCAGCTACTGGCGATAACGTGATCATGTCATTCTGGGCGCAGCGTGGCGGCACCCCGAACTCGTCTCTGCTCCCGCCGGCTGGCCTGGACTCATGGTCCTATGGGTTCGGCAGCGGCGGCGGGCAAGTGTCGTCCGGCGTCGGTGGAAACCTCACCCCTCACACGGGGTCTTTCTCTGCTGGGACGTGGACAACCGACCAGGTGAATGCAGCCACCATCGTCATCAACGTGACGGTGGAAGCGCTCGCTGACTCCGGGGAGCCTGAACCACCACCGCCGCCTGTCGCGGAAGATCCAAGCTACTACCGGCTCTCGGTGTTTGGTGAGTCCAAGGCCACGTCGATCACTCCCACGAACGCGCGCATCCCGTATACCGCGAAAAGCGGGGACCTCGCATACTTCACTTTCACTGGTGTCACAACGAACCCTGTGGAAATGGAGGGCTGGGATCTCATCTGGACAGAGGTGTTCTCGGAAACGATGACCACTTGGCTGTGGTCCCGGACACTTGACGTGAACGACCCAGGACGGCTGCTATCGGTGGTCCCAGACGGGCCGGCGCAGAAAGCCGCCATGAACATGATCGTCATCCGCGGCACGATGGACGCTCCGCCGACGCTCACTGTAAACACCGGCACCGACCGCACACCGGGAGTCACCACGACTGAACCGTCCATCACCCTTTCGATATGGACTCAGCGCGGCGGCACGCCCAACGTGGTCCTCGAACCGCCGTCGGGGCTGACTCTGCAAGGCGTCGCGCTCGGCAGCGGTGGCGGTCAAGTGTCCGCGGCCTGGGCAACAGACCTCGTCCCTAAAACGGGGTACGTAGGCGATGTGGAATGGGGTACTGAGCAAACCAACGCCGGCACCATCGTTTTCACCATCACCCTCCCAGCGCAGTATGTCGGTCCTCCGGGAGATGACGTGCCAAGACTGTCCGTATGGCGTGGCGAGACGGAAATACCGCTCACCCCATACCTATGGCGGGGCGATGTGGAGATCCCTTTGAGCGTCCAAGGGCGCCCATACCGCGACCCCAACCCCGGCATGGTGGACGCTCTGGAATACCCAATCATCGCCGCTCACCGAGGCGGTGGCGACGAGGGGCCGGAAAACACAATGACGGCTTTCAACCTCGTCATGCCAGGGCTGCCAAAGGCTGTTATCGAGTGCGACCTCAACCTCAACGGGTCCAACTCACTGGTCATCACGCACGATACCGACATCAACGGCGAACTCATCTCCGGGATGCTGGACTCACGATGGGCGCAGATGACACAGGCATGGCCGATCTGGTCAAGCAATCCGCCTGTGCCCCGCTCATGGTGGCAAGAGCTGGCATCGACGTGGGGTAAAAAGCGTGTCCTCATGCCGGAAATGAAAGGCACCAATGACCTCATTGCCGATTCCCTGATCGCAGATGTCCTCGCTCGCTCATTGCGACGAGATGTGATCCTGCAGTCATTCAACTTCGCCTACTGCGCGCAAGCTGCATCTGTCGGAATTGAAGCATGCCATTTGACGAACACCCCCAATTTCCCGGCGCTCATGGCAGCGGGAATACGTCAGATAGGCGTGTCCAAGTCGAACATCACCCCGTCCATTGTGGAGCAAGCTCACCTGTCCGGGCTGAGGGTCTGGGTGTACACGATCAACACCATCGCTGAGCGGGATTCGATGCTCTCGATGGGTGTAGACGCACTATTTTCCGACAAGCCAACCCTTATCCGGTTGCACTAATTGAGGAGCAGATCCATGGAGCAAGTACAGGTCCCTATCCAGCAGATCATCAGCAAGCTAACAGCCCAAATCGGTGAGCTCACTTACGAGAAGATCGCAGCGAACGCCGTCGCTGAGCAGTACCAGGGCCAGCTTATGAAAGCGCAAGCACGCATTGCGGAGCTTGAAGCCGAACAAGAGAAAGGCAAGGAGGGCTAAGCTATGGCATGGCCAGCAGGAGTACAGCTCGTCGCAATCAATGTAGGTTCATCTCTCAACTTCTTTGGTGACCCTCTACCGATCAAAGTCAACGTAACCCCCGTATTAGGCGGGCAAGCCGCGCGACTCATCTGGTCGGCAACAGGGCAGACCATCGTTCTAGGCCAGATGGAGTTCACCGGCGATCCAGGGAGCATCGCCAGCTTCACGATCCCGAACCCTGACCAACCGGGCTTCATCGACGGCGCCGGAAACACGGCCCGCAACTGGTCATACAGCGCCACGGTCACAGTCGGCAACCAGACATGGGTCCAAGCATTCCAGCCGGTAACCGGCCAGACCGAAATCGATCTGGACATGGTGCAAGACGGCCAGATAACCGCACCAACCAGTGCTCCAACCCCCGACGTGACTTCGGTGAACGGCATGACCGGCGCTGTGGTACTTTCCGGCGACGGAGGCGGAGACGGGCTGTCTGCATACGAGGTGGCCGTGAACAACGGCTTTGTGGGCACCGAGTCCGAATGGCTGGCATCACTGAACGGAGATCCAGGCGGAGATGGGCTCTCTGCCTATGACGTGTGGATCTCCCTCGGCAACGTCGGTACGGAAACCGACTTCATCAACTCGCTCAAGGGTGCGACGGGCGACGCAGGAACTCCCATCGTCATCCTCGCGCCCGGTGAAACTGAGCTGGACGTTCCGCCAGGCACGCCCGACGGGGCGCTCATCTTCACCCGCGACGCATAAGGGGGAACCATGGCTATCACGCTTCGAGGCGCCGACTCAGTTTATGACACATTCCCCCCAGCACAGGTCCCCATCCCCGCGACGACGCAGTCCGGCGACCTGGGCGTGCTGTCGTTCTGTGGGCAGACGAGCTTCCCCGCGGTGCCCCCGGTTGGGTGGACGCTGGTCACCTCCGTTGAATACTCGGCTTCTATGACCATGTGGGTGTGGTCGAAAACAATGGACGTGGGCGAAGCTAGCACGGAGCTAGCCGTAGAGACAGAGGGCTCAACTCAGAAATCCGGTGTCACCCTAGTCGTTCTCGGAGGCGCAGGAACGGTCCTCGCTTTTCAGTCCGCGATGGGAGGCAACACCTCCCCAGCGGTCGCAGCCACTGGTGACCGCGTCCACCTCTCTTTCTGGCATCAACGCGGTGGCACGGAGAACTTGCCAGGAACCATACAGCCCCCAGCGACACTCACCTTGCTGGACGAGGCCATGGGCACCGGCGGCGGGCAGGTGTCATCCGCTGTCGCGGGCGACTTAACCACCACTGCCGTCGACCTAGCTGCTGGCTCATGGACAACCACGCAAACCAACGCCGGCACCATCGTCGTAAACGTGGCCGTTGAAGTCCTCGCGGAACCTCCAGCATCTGGCAACAAAATCGGAATCTGGAACGCGACCACTCAGACCATCGAGCCGCTAAGCCCGCACGTCTGGGAAGCCTCCACTGAAACTATGGCACCGCTAACCATCGCAGGGGTCTACAACCAAGCTCCGCCAGCGGGGCTAGTGGACACGCTCATCTACCCGGTGATCGCGGCGCACCGAGGCGGCGCCGACGAGGGACCGCAGAACACGATGACCGCATTCGATCTGATCGCACCGGGCAATCCAGGCACCGTCCTGGAATGCGACGTGCAGCTCAACGCAGACCAAATGCTCGTCATGGCGCACGACACCACCGTGAACGGAACCCCAGTAGCTTCGATCACCGACGCTCAATGGGCCACGCTGACGCAAGAATGGCCCGCCTGGTTTGAGAATCCGCCGGCGCCGCGCTCGTGGTGGCATGAACTGGCCACGGCATGGGGAGGCACCAACATCCTCATGCCTGAGATGAAAGGCAGCGACCCGGACGTAGTAGACGCGCTCGTGGGAGACATCCTTTCTCGCGGGCTAGAACGCGATGTGATCCTGCAGTCATTCAACTTCTCGTTCGCCTCCGAAGCTGCACTAGCTGGGATTGAAACCTGCTACCTCACCAACACCCCGAATTATCCAAACCTGATCAGCGCGGGCATCGGACATATCGGAGTCGAGAAAGGTTCAGCGACCGCTCAGCTGATCACCGACGCGCACGCCCAGGGGCTCAAGGTATGGGTCTATACGGTCAACAGCGTTTCGGAACGAGACGCGCTTATCGGGCTCGGTGCAGACGGGATCTTCACCAACAAGCCCACCACCTTAGGCCTTTAGGAGGCAACGTGGCGTATGAACCGAACGAATGGGAAGACGGTCTAAACCTCGCCCCAGCGGAAAAGCTCAACCGCCTCGAACAGGGCGTAGCCGAAGCGCACCGACTGGCCGCGACGTATGGGCAATCCGGCAGCGGCACTCTGCCGTGGCTTGTCGTCGCTTCCAATGAGGCCCCGGACAGCGTGAAAGCTACCGCGGACTACGTGTGCGACGGCAACAATGACCATGAGGAGATCAACGCCGCGATCTGCAGGGCAACCACATTCCACTCCCGGAACGACAAATCACCGTCGGACTCTGAGAACTGGGGCAAAGTGCTCCTCACTGCCGGACGCTTCGACATGCCTGGCTCCATGGAATGCCGCACCGCTGTGGAGGTGGAGGGCTGTGGCGACCTTACGGAGCTGAACGCACGCAACAACAACGGCACCGGCTTGATCAAGCTTGCGGAGCCGTCCGCGCATCTGATCAAACTGTCCAACATGTTCCTCTATGGCAACTGGGCCAGGGGAGGCTCCTGCAACGGCATCGACTTCGACATGTCGAACAGCGGCGACACCCATGGCTGGCCGTCGGCTCACCCCGACAGCTACAACACGTTCGATAATCTCTACATCCGCGGCTTCATGTCCAAGGACCGGCACGGAATGAACCTGCACGCAGCGTCCACCGCGAACAACCGCGGGAACTACATCGAACGCGTCCGCATCCGAGACACCTCAGCCGACAACTTGCGGATAAACACTTCATCGGACAACACCATCAGCAAATGCGCGCTGGGCGGGGCCGCCGGCGCGGGGCTACGAGTCGAATCGGGCAACACTAAGGTCTACGGCGTAAAGACGTTCTACTGCGACGGGTACGGCTTCTACATCGCTTCGGGGCGGCACAGCATGGTTGGCCTCGAAGCACAGGACAACGCCGTCGGATTTTACCTGGGTGCCGCAGACGCATCATATTCAGGACTGGTAGCCGACACCAGCCGGGACGATGGGATCATCATCGCCTCCGGCGGAATGAGCCTGTCAGGGTTCAGCATCAACCGCCGCGGTGCCGCCCGGTACGCAACCCAAAGCAATGGGCTACGCTTCACCGGCGCTCACAAAGACGTGATGCTCATGGGCCGGGTCCGTCCGACCGGGATCACTAACCCAATAGTGGGACGCCCAGGCGCGAACTCTTGGATGCGCGTCGGTGACGGGTCCCAAGTAGTGGCGGTGGGTGCATGACTATCGAATGGGTTGTGGCCGTATCCGGCGCGTTCGCGACGGTGGGAGCGTTCATTGGGTACCTCCTCACCGCGCGGTTCCAACGCCGGCAGCTCGCCACGGAATCGGAGAAAAACCAGACTGAGGGGAAGCTCCGAGTCGCGGAACTTCAAAACACCATCATCGACCAGCTCCAAGAGGAGCGAAACCGCATGGACGCGAAGATCGAAACCATGCGCAACGAACATAGCCAGCAAATCATGCAGATGCGTGAGAGCTTTGACCGGCGCCTCGCTGAGGCTGTCCGCAACGAGCAGCTAGCTAGGGAGTACGTGAACATCCTGTTACCTCATGTGCCCCCGCCTCCCCCGAACCCTCCCGAGGGATACCGACTATAAATCAACGAAAGCCACATCCATTTGGGTGTGGCTTTCGTTATGCCTGGAAAGGAATTCTGGCATGACCATAAAAATGCCCGGAGTGGTTTGGAAGCCAATCTCCCGGAACTACACAAAGCGGAAACGCTCCCGTACTGACTGCGTGATCCTGCACATCGCCGTTACCGAGGCATCCAGCCTCAAGGGTTGGTTCAACAATCCGAGTGCTTATGCATCCTCGCACTTCTATGTGCGCCGTGACGGCACCATCGAGCAGTACCTTGGCGCGGAGTACATCTCCTGGGCGAACGGCGCCGGCAACAGCCGCGCGATCACCGTCGAGACTCAGGGCATGGGCACCGGCTCGTGGACTGGCGCGCAGTGCAAGTCCCTCGCCCGGATCTGCGCATGGTCCCATACCAAGTTTGGTGTGCGAACGACTCTCATGCCGAACTCTCGCCCATCGTCCAAGGGCATCGGCTACCACCGGCAGGGCGTGAACCCATGGCGTGTCAGCGGTGGCGAACTCTGGTCCAAGTCCCGCGGGAAGATCTGCCCAGGCTACGACCGCATTGAACAGATCCCGTCCATCGTCGCTAACGCTGCCGGCGGCTCATACAAGCCTGTGGCCAACATCGAGAAGAAGCCGGTAAAGAATCCTAAGCCGGTGGCTGGCACCAAGAACAAGCACCTGTCCAAGCGGCAGGTCAAGAATGTTCAGCGTGCGCTGGCTGGCCACAAGATCTACCGCGGCGCCATTGACGGCATCGCCGGCCCTGTCACCGAGGAAGCCATTGAGTATTACCAGCGCCACCAGCTGTTCGGCGGCCTCGTTGCCGACGGCATGTGGGGCCCGGTCACCAAGGCCCACTACATCTGGACCAAGAAGCTCCAGTCCGCAATGAACAAGTGGAAAGGCTACAAGATCGGCGTGGACGGCGATTACCGCTCAGTTACCCGCGGACGCGTCGAGGACATCATGGAGCGCAACCACGGCGGAGCCTACAAGGGCGTCGTGGACGCGATCCCAGGTCCTGTGTTCTGCAAGATGCTCGGCATCCCAACTCACCCGTAAGGAGAACCAAATGCTCACATCGATCCTACGAACGGTGGTGCCGTCCCTCTGGGGTAGCATCATTGCCTGGCTGCTCGGCCTTGTCCCCTTGCTGGAGCCTCTGCGCGACCAGCTGCTGTCCTACGGCGACCTCGCGGTGCCGGTCATCGGCGCGTTGATCATTGGCCTCTGGTACGCGCTCTGGCGCTGGCTGGAGCCCAAGGTCCCAGCGTGGCTGCTCTGGGTTGTCCGCCTCGCTCTCGGTTCGGCTAAGACGCCAAACTACGAGCCCATGGGCGTCATCGAATATGTGGACCCGCGCGAGGGTACCCTGGGCGATTAGCCGCCCTCCAGCTTCCAGTTAGCTACTGGGAGTCGCGCATGAGCGACTGGACTCATGCACTGCCGGACACCGGGAACCCTAGGCTCTCCCGGTGCCTGGCGCCACGTTGAAACGCCCCGTCTCCATTGTGGAGGCGGGGCGCTTTCGTCGTGTCTGGTGCACAGATCCACCCTTTGGTGCCTCCGTGGTGCATGGAATTTACGTCTATAAAGCGTCCAAAACAGCCATTTTTCACGAAATACAAAACGCCCCTCACCTGCGTATGTGCAGGTGAGGGGCGTTTTTTCAGCTCCTCCAACTGGACTTGAACCAGTAACCCTTCGATTAACAGTCGAATGCTCTGCCAATTGAGCTATGGAGGAATGCAACGAGATATAACTTTACCCGACGCTCAACCAAAAACCAAAACTGGCCGCTCAGGTCCCACGGAGGATTCGGCGACGCATCTCAAGTTCCATAAGTTCGCGGTTGATCTGGGTGTATTCCTCCCCTTCGGGTTCCATTTCGGCCCGCTGCAACCGGCCAATGAGCTCGGCTTTGCGATGTGTGATTTGAAGCTCAATCAGCCCATTGATGATGTCTGAACAATAGCGGGACAAGTTGTGCTCATCGGAGGCCGGAATGCTGGTCACCGCAAGCTCGGAGACGAAAGAACGCAACTGTTCGGGCACCTCATCACGAATCACCTCGACCCACGACGATGCCGAAGCGCCTACCGCACTGGCAGCCACCACCCCATCGTGTACGGCGGCGTGCGCCGGAGCCATGAAGCGGGCCTCGTAAAAGGCTTGCCACTGCTCTTCACTGAGCCGGTGAGGTTGCTGAATGACAACTTCCAGCGCCTGACGCTCCAAACGCATCACCGGATCACGCTTGTCGGGACGTTCGAAGGCGTTGCCGGGCTGCTCTTGCGCCTCCCCCGCAGCCTGGGCGCTACCGGCGGCCGCCTGGGTGTTCTTAGGCAGCCGGGCGCGTTTGATGGAGGCGGCAACCGAACGGTTCACGTCTTCATTGTTCATGCCCAGCCAGCCGGCCAGTTCACGCGCGTAGGCCGGACGGATCGACGAGTCACGAATCTGCGCGAGGATCGGTGCGGTCTGCCGCAGGGCCTGCACACGGCCTTCAACGGTGTCCAGATTGAACTTCTTCAGCTCCGCGCGGATCGCGAACTCGAAGAGCGGGCGCTTGAGCTCGATCAGTTCACGCACCGCTTCATCCCCGCGATGCAAACGCAGATCGCAGGGATCCGCACCGGTCGGCTCAACGCACACATAGGTTTGCGCGATAAAACGCTGGTCTTCTTCGAAGGCACGCAAAGCCGCCTTCTGCCCGGCGGCATCGCCGTCAAAGGTGAAGATCACTTCGCCACCGGTACCGTCATCCTGCAAAAGCCGCCTGGCGATCTTGATGTGGTCGGTGCCGAAGGCGGTGCCACAGGTCGCCACCGCCGTGGTGATCCCCGCAAGGTGGCAGGCCATCACGTCGGTGTAGCCTTCGACAACGACGATTTGCCTGGTCTTGGAAATCTGTTTTTTAGCCAGATCCAGCCCGTAGAGCACCTGCGATTTCTTATACAGCTGGGTCTCGGGGGTGTTCAGGTATTTAGGGCCCTGATCATCCTCGTAGAGTTTGCGCGCGCCGAAGCCAATCGTGGCACCTGACAGGTCGCGGATGGGCCATACCAGCCGGCCACGGAACCGGTCGTAGATCCCGCGGTTGCCTTCCGAGAACATGCCGGTGAGTTTGAGTTCCTCGTCGGCAAAACCCTTTGAACGCAGGTGCTTGAGCAGCGCGTCCCACCCCTTGGGTGCGTACCCCACGGAGAAATCGGCTGCCGCCTGAGGCTCGAAGCCGCGCCCGTTCAGGAATTCTCGAGCGGTTTGCGCCTCGTCGCTGGCTAGCTGGGTGCGGAAGAATTCCTCGGCCACCTTATGGGCGTCGACCAGTCGCTGGCGCTTACCGTATTCTTCGCGGCGGGGCCCGGTTCCGCCATCCTCATAATGCAGCTCGTAGTTGATGCGAGCCGCCAGGGATTCAACGGTCTCGGTGAATGAAGAGTGGTCCATCTTCTGGATGAACGCAATCACGTCCCCGGACTCGCCACAGCCGAAGCAGTGGAAGGTTCCCAGCTGAGGGCGGATATGGAAGGAAGGACTGCGTTCATCGTGGAACGGGCACAGGCCCTTGTAGGAGCCCACGCCCGCGGATTTGAGCGTGACATAGGATTCGACGACCTCACGAAGGTCGATGCGGTTACGCACCTCGTCGATGTCTTCTCGTTTAATCAGCCCTGCCATGTTTCCCATTCTAAGAAGTTGCGCGCCGCCTAGGCTGCGCGCGTCACGGGCTGTGCATGATGCTCAGCCTAGAAAAGCTTCGGTTCGAAACTCTCGCCCTTGACCAGCGCCGTGTGCCATTCCAGGGCCGAAGCGTCGGTCAACGAGGCGACCTGATCGATGATCACCCGCAAACGTTCATGCGAGTCCGCCGCGTCCTTGTAGTCGGCGGCGAAGATGGAATCGAGGTATTTGTCTTCCTTATCGGATAACAACTCCACCAGGTCGGTGAGTATTTCCCGCTGCCGCGCATAGATTGGCTGGCGCTCTTCGTTGGTCATCACGAAGTTCGCGGCAATCCCCTTCATCACCGCGATCTCGTGTTCGGTTTCCTCGGGAACGATCAGCTGTGCGTTGTACCGGGTCAGGCTTCCCTGCCCGTACTCGCTGCGCGTGGCGTCCATGGCCGCCTGGCAGAACCGTCCGATGAATTGGCTGGTCATATCCTTGAGCGCCGCTCGTGCCCGGCGTGAGCCGTCGGCGTGCGATACCCACTCGGCCGAGGCTTCCAGGCGAGCCAATGCCGCCTCGATATCTGACTCGTTCGTGGTGGGCAGGTACCAGTCCTTGGTCACTTGCAGGGCGCGGTCCCTTTGCGCGGATTCGAGCAGCCAGCGCAGTTGCAGGCGCCCTCCGACTATCGCGTCTTCCACGTCATGCACCGAGTAGGAGATGTCATCGGCCAGATCCATGACTTGGCCTTCCATGCACACCTGGCCGAGCACCGAATCCGGGCCGCTGCGCAGCCAGTCGAAGACCGGCCGGTCATCGGTATAGACGCCGAATTTCTTCGTCTTCTTCCCGTTTCGCATCGGTGCATCTTCACGCCGCCAAGGGTACTTGCACGAGGCGTCCAGGGCAGCTCGTGAAAGGTTCAGCCCGGCCGAATGGCCGTTATGACGGAATGTCTTGGTCTCCAGCCGAGTGAGCAGGCGCAGGGTCTGCGCATTGCCTTCGAAACCACCGATGTCCTTGGACAGCTTGTTCAAGGCTTTCTCACCGTTGTGGCCGAAGGGCGGGTGGCCTAGGTCGTGGGCCAGGCACGCGGTGTCTACGATGTCGGGATCGCAGCCCAAGGCGGCCCCGAGTTCGCGTCCCACCTGCGCCACTTCCAGGGAGTGGGTCAGCCTGGTCCGCACGAAATCGTTCAGCGTGGGTGAGACCACCTGGGTTTTGGCACCCAGCCGGCGCAGCGCCGAGGAGTGCAAAACCCGGGCGCGATCACGTGCGAACGCGGTGCGATACGACTTCTTAGCCGGTTCGGGCACCCAACGTTCCTGATCAGCTTCGGTATATCCGTTGATCTCGGTCATATAAAGAGTCTAGTGACTTTTTGGGTCACTCGTTCACTTATCCACCGGAGATGTCTAACTCAGCTGCCTTGATCATGACCCGATGCTCATCGGACATCTCACGCGAGCTCAGCCAGCCGTCTGGCAGGTGGGTTTTCTTCGGCGTTCCGGCACGTCCACGGGTCCCCTCGGCGGCAGAGCCCGGGTAGCCCAAATCCAGATCAAGTTCATTCAGCAGTTCGCGCAGGCGCTCCAAGGACGGCACCTGGGCCAGCTGGGCGCGGATATCGCCGCCCACCGGATAGCCCTTGAAATACCAGGCAATATGCTTGCGGATGTCGCGCATCCCCTTGCCTTCATCCTCGAAGTACTCGGCCAGCAGCTCTCCGTGGCGGTACACGGTGTCCGCCACTTCGCGCACGCCGGGGCGGAAACGCTGCGGCCGCCCTTCGAAAGCGGCCTGCAGATCGCCGAAAAGCCACGGGCGCCCCTGGCAGCCGCGGCCCACCACGATGCCGTCGACTCCGGTCTGCTCGACCATCTCGATGGCGTCTTCGGCACTGAAGATGTCTCCATTGCCCAGCACCGGAATATCCGGCAGGGCTTCGCGCAAGGTGGCGATGGCTTCCCAGTCGGCCTTTCCTGCGTAGTACTGGCGGGAGGTGCGGCCGTGCAGGGTGACTGCGGCGGCGCCGTGGTCTCGAGCAATTTTGGCCGACTCGATGTAGGTCAGGTGGTCCTCGTCGATGCCCTTGCGCATCTTGATGGTCAACGGCACCTCGCCCTTGGCGGCCTCGGAGGTGGCCGCTTCGATAATGGAGGTGAAAAGGTCCGTCTTCCACGGCAGCGCGGCGCCACCGCCCTTGCGGGTAACCTTCGGGACCGGGCAACCGAAATTCAGGTCGATATGGTCGGCGCGGTCTTCGTCGATGACCATGCGCACCGCGGCGCGCACGGTATTCGGGTCCACACCGTAAATCTGGATGGAGCGCAGCTCCTCATCCTCGTCGTGGGAGATGATGCGCATCGACTCGGCGTTTCGCTCCACCAGGGCGCGTGCGGTGACCATTTCGGTCACATACACGCCGCCACCGTATTCACGGCACAGTCGACGGAACGCTCGGTTGGTGATGCCAGCCATGGGGGCCAGGATCACCGGGGTTTCGATGGTGTGCTTGCCCAGCTGTAGCGGGGGCAGCTCAAGGGCCGGAACGTCGGTCGACTCGGTGGTTTGGGTAGCAGAAAGGATCGTCACACAACCATTATCTCAAACCCGAGCAAATCTCGGGTGAGATCTATATCAAATCGCAACCATGCGTAGCTGGATTATCTTATATCTAACAGGCAGAATTATGGGATGACAAGTAATTATTCGCGCGTACGGCTGTCATTGATAGCCCTTGGTGCGCTCTGTGTGGCATTGGTTATAGCCGCCCTGATCTCCGTTGCCCTGCGCCCCGCGGCCCCGTTGCTTGCCGAGAACACCCCGGAGGGCGCCGTCCAGCGCTACATCATGGCCATCGCCGACGCCGACATGGATACCGCGAAGAATTTCGTTCATAACGCTGCAGACAAGCAGCTCTGCGACCCCTTGTCTGCAGAGCTGCGCGACCCCGAGGTGAGCCTGATAAAAACCGTGATTACCGGCAACAGCGCCGAGGTCCATGTGACCTTCAACGATGACACCAGCGCTGTTTACGATTCCTTCTTCGGCATGTACGCGTACCAGGATTCCTTCCAGCTGACCCAGGTTGGCTCGGACTGGAAAATCCTGGTTGCCCCATGGCAGGTCAATATGTGCACCGACGAAGAAATGCTGGGGTACTAGCCATGAGCAACCCCACCACGCAACGGCCCAATCACGCGGTGGCCGGGCAAACGGTGACCAGCCTTCGCCAATTAATTCTGCACGGCTTGTTGTTCATTTTGCTCATGGTCCTCGGCTCGGGGCTTTCGACCCTGATCTCGATGCTCTTGCGTGGCTTCGTTCCGGCCTACAGCGGATCCACCGAACTCGCGGTGGGATTGTCTTTCACCTTGATCGCCGGCCCCCTCACCTGGCTGCTGTGGCGCACGGTCCGAAAAAACCTCCAACAGGTCAATCCGGTTGACGCCGCTATTTGGTCCTTGCAGGCCGCGGCCGTGTACGTGCTTGCCCTGGCAATGTCTTCAATATCCTTCCTCCGATTATTCGCCGAGCTGGTCGACCCCAGGAACGGCACCGGCTGGCAGTCGTTGCTGGGCGCCGGATTGGGCTGGGGCCTGGTTTTTGTGTGGCAGTACCGCTTGATCAATAGCCCGAAGTACGCACCCACAGAGCTCCCCTCGCTCGCTCCTGCGCTGGGTTCTGCCTACGCCCTGGTACTGGCCGGCATTTCGTCCGTGTACTTGGTGCAGCGTGCCGTCAGCGAGCTCCTTTCACCGCAGGAAATCCTGCTAGGAGCGCCCACCGCTCTCCCCCAGTTATTGGCGGCTGCAGTCTGGACGTTTGGCGCACTCCTCCTATGGTGGTGGCATTGGACAGTGCAGCGCGTGCACAGCATGGTTGATGATTTTACGGATTTCGGCTACGTCATCATCGGAATTTCTTTGCCCGCGGTGTTCTCGCTGCTCTGCGCGGCGGGGCTGCTGTCCCTACTGCTCCCGCTACCCGTGGGGTCGGACACCTGGGTCGAGGACCTCACCATCGACGGCCCGCCATTAATCGCCGGGCTGCTGGTCAGTTTAATCGTGTGGATCTATCATCAGGCAAAATTGAACACACGCGGCACGTGGTCAGCGGAGGTTTCCCGGCAGATCGTTAGCGGCGCCGCACTGGCCATCGGCGCCAGCGGTTTGGGCATGGTCATCAATGCCCTTCTGGCCTCGCTCGCGGTTCCGTTCTCCACAGGCACC
Organism: Arthrobacter sp. MYb221; assembly: GCF_002979835.1. NCBI lineage: Bacteria > Bacillati > Actinomycetota > Actinomycetes > Micrococcales > Micrococcaceae > Arthrobacter > Arthrobacter sp. MYb221. The sequence continues at coordinate 315,269 of NZ_PCPW01000002.1, forward strand.
TCGGCATCAGTGCTCCGCGCCGGAATCGCGTTTCTGGTTGTCGGCGCGCTAGCTTGGGTGTTTTTCTTCCGCCCCATGGCACCTGCCAAACCGGCCTCCCGACGCGTCTACCTGGTGATGTTCTTCGGTTGCAGTGCACTGGTGGCCCTGATTTCGCTGCTTGTTGTTGGCTACCGAATCTTCGAATTCCTGCTGGTTAGCACCGGCTCGGGAAGCCTCTTGGAGATGATCCGAGCACCTTTCGGCTGGCTAGTTGCCACCGCGCTGGTTGCCACGTACCACTTCTTCTTGTGGCGTTCGGATCGCCAGCTGCTGAGCTCCGTGTCCTCGGAGAATCTCCCGGCAGCCGAAATTGCACGCAGCCTGATGATCGTTGCGCCGCAAGGCTCCGATTACCTGCTCGAAGGACTGCGTCAACTGAAGCACATCCAACTTCACTGGGTGCCCTGCACAGGCACTGCTCCTGCGCAGGACGCCCTGGACCAGCTGCTCACTGAAGTCTCCACCCGAATCGATTCTGAAGCGTCCGGGCTGCTGGTAACCGTTGATTCTTCCGGCAAAGCGCAATTCGTCTCACTGGCCTGAGCCCAGATGCGACCCGAATAGGGAAATTCCAGCCCCGGTTGCGACCTGCTTCTCCCCGCCATCGTGCCCTATTTCAGGGCACGATGGCGGTTTTTTATCTCAATGCAATTGCTCAGCGCCAGCCGATGGATCAAATAGAGCATTTCATGCACACCGCGTGAAGCGCGGTACGCCTGCCGCTCGAGCAAGGCGTTTCAGCGAAGTTAGTTAGGGCACCCAACACTGGGTCCTCCAACCCGAATTTCTTCATAGCTCGTCCATCATTCCAAGCCGGCGACCGGTTATTCGACCGAGGGGCCACGGGGTCCCCGTCGTAATCTTGCGATACTTCCGAATAAGAAGATGATACTGTTTTCTTTTGTGCCATCAGATAGGTGAGCATTACCTAACTCAAGAAGGTCTGATGCGAACTCCGACGCAGATCTCCGCAGAGCCCGAGGAATTAGTCCCAGGGGTCGAACCCGCTCCGGCGACCGATGAGGCCGTCGCGTCCCTGCCTGGCCTTGCTGCCCCCGAAGCAAATTCAACTGAAACCCGTACCGGTTTAGCTGCGAGCAATGCGACCCGCGCGGTTGGATTCGCGCTAGCACTCGCAGCGCTCGGCGTATCGGTGCTCTTGTCGCTCGCTGTTGGCGCTAAGTGGATTCCGGCCGTCGAGGTAATCCGGGGTTTAGCAGGCCTGGGCACCCAGGAAAATTTAGTGATACTCAACGAACTGCGCGTACCGCGTACGTTGGTCGGCCTCATGGCTGGGCTGGCGCTAGCCGTGGGCGGCGCGTTGATCCAGGCCTTGACCCGCAATCCGCTCGCTGACCCGGGAATTCTTGGTGTCAACGCGGGTGCCGCCTTCGCGGTTGTCCTTGCAGTTGCCGTATTCGGCATCGTCTCCATTGCCGATTACATCTGGTTCGCATTCGGTGGAGCAATCATCACCACCGTGCTGGTGTATCTCATAGGCTCCCGTGGACGGTCCGGCGCTACACCGATCAAGCTGACCCTCTCGGGAGTTGCCTTGGGCGCCATGCTCGGCGGGATCTCAAGTGGCATCACGTTGCTGGACCCGGAGGCATTCGACCGGATGCGGTATTGGGGCGCCGGTACCTTGAACAACCGGACCTTGGATATGGTCTGGGTGATCCTGCCTTTTGTCGTGGCAGGATTATGCCTGGCCTTTTTCTGCACACGCTCGCTCAATGCGGTTTCGCTGGGTGAGGACATGGCCCGCGCGTTGGGAAGCAACGTCACGCGAACCCGCGTTGCGGTCATCGTTGCGGTGACATTGTTGTGCGGCGCCGCCACCGCGGCTGCCGGCCCCATCGGGTTCGTGGGGCTGATGGTTCCGCACATCGCCCGATGGATCGTCGGCGCGGATCAACGGTGGATTGTCCTCTATAGCCTGGCGTTGGGACCGGTGCTGCTTTTGGTCTCGGACGTCATCGGCCGCGTAGTTGCTCCGCCCGGTGAGTTGCAGGTCGGCATCGTGACGGCCTTCGTGGGCGCGCCGGTGCTGATCTGGCTGGTCCGCCGAAAGCAGGTCAGCGGGCTATGACCACCACGGGCAACACTCTCGCTTCCGCTCAACGCGTGGATTTCGGGCCAGGGCACACGGTGCTTTCATCGCCTGGCGGCCGCTTCTCGCTCCGCGTGCAGCGCCGTTCGATCATCGTCTGCGCGATCTTTGCTGCGCTCGGTCTCGTGCTAGCGCTCTGGGCCCTAGCCACAGGCGAAATAACTTTCTCGGCCATAGAGCTTCTGCGTGCGCTGCTCGGCACCGGCAGCAGCTCGAGCGAGCTGGTGGTGCTCTCCTGGCGCTTGCCGCGGGTAGTCATGGCCCTGGCGCTCGGCGCGGCTTTGGGTATCAGCGGAGCGATTTTCCAGTCGCTGACTCGGAACCCTTTGGGCAGCCCGGACATCATCGGGTTCAACACCGGCGCATACACCGGCGCCTTGGCGATTATTTTTCTCGCTGGCGGAGGATATTTTCAGATTGCCGCTGGGGCACTTCTCGGAGGCCTGCTGACGGCTGCATTGGTATATCTCTTGGCTTATCGCCGCGGGTCCCAAGGTTTCCGGTTGATCATTGTCGGGATTGCAATCAGCGCCATTCTCGCGTCGCTGAATACTTGGCTGATCCTGCGTGCGGGGCTCGAAGAAGCGATGTCCGCGGCCGTCTGGGGCGCCGGGTCGCTCAATGCGATGGGGTGGGAGCACGCACAACCGGCGCTGCTCGCGGTCACCGTCTTTTTCATCGCCGCCGCCATGCTGGCCCCGCGAATGCACATGCTGGAGATGGGAGACGACGCCGCCAGCGCGTTGGGCATTCGAGTTGAGCCCGCCAGGCTCCTGCTGATGGTGGTCGGCGTCGGCTTCACCGCACTGGCCACGGCCGCCGCCGGGCCTATTTCGTTTATCGCCCTGGCCGCACCCCAAGTAGCCCGGCGTTTAACGCGCAGCGCGGGAGTCCGCATGGGCTCATCGGCCATTCTCGGTGCGGTGCTCTTGCTTTTCAGCGATCTGATGGCCCAGCGCCTGGTTCCGGAGACCGCGCTACCGGTCGGCGTGGTCACGGTCAGCGTAGGCGGCATTTATTTGATCTGGCTCTTGCTCCGCGAGGCGAAAAGAAGTTGAAAGGCAATAAGTTGCAGATGAGAACAAGCCAGCCATCGGTTCGAGATCCCCAGCTCACCAATGCCCCTGGCCGCCTTGGGGAGTCAACCACCTCTCGGCTAAGCGGCCACGATCTTACTCTGGGCTACGAACAGCGCACCATCTCCCAGGAGCTGAACGTCGCGATCCCCGACGGATCATTTTCCGTCATTATCGGTCCGAACGCCTGCGGCAAATCAACCTTGCTGCGCGCGCTGTCGCGTCTGCTCAAGCCCCTGGCCGGGCAGGTTATCTTGGACGGAAAACCGATCCATAGGCTTCCTGCCAAGGACGTTGCCAAGCGGTTGGGGCTGCTCCCCCAGTCCTCGATTGCCCCGGACGGAATCACCGTCGCAGATCTGGTGGCTCGCGGTCGCTACCCGCATCAGAAGCTACTCTCGCAATGGTCTGCAGCGGATGAGAGCGCGGTGCTCGAAGCCCTGCTAGCGACCAATACGGCCAGCCTTTCACGCAGGCTGGTCGATGAGCTCTCCGGAGGACAACGCCAACGCGTCTGGGTCGCGATGGTGCTTGCGCAGCAAACCCCGCTGCTGCTACTGGACGAACCCACCACCTACCTCGATATTTCGCACCAGATAGAAATCATGGAGCTCTGCCGCCAGCTCAACCGCGGCAAGGGGCACACGGTGGTCGCGGTGCTCCACGATCTGAATCACGCATGCCGTTATGCCAATCATCTGATTGCCATGAAGGACGGCGCCATCGTGGCCACCGGTGCGCCGTCCGAGATCGTCACCGAAGAGCTGATTCACGAGGTCTTCGGGCTGCGCTGCCGGATCATCGAGGACCCCGTATCCCGGACGCCGCTGGTCGTTCCCCTGGGTGACGTAGAGAGCTGGGCCTAGCGGCTCGTCAACACCACCAGAATATTGCCTTGGCCGGCCGGCTCCGGACGCGCCGCACCTAACCGAAAGATGAACCGAATATGACTGCACCTACCCGACGCACGCTGCTGACCATGCTCAGCGCCGCCTCAATCATCGCGCTCACCAGCTGTGGAGCGCAGAGCGCTGAAAATGCGAGCACCGGCGCTTCGCCAGAGACCCTGCACGGCTCGTGGTCGTTTACCGACTCGTTCTATGAGAAGAAAACTACCCTGGACCAGCTGCCCGAATCGATCGTCGTGGATTCCTACTCCGCGGCCGCGCTGTGGGACTACGGCGTCCGCCCCACCGGTGTCTTTGGCTATGGACTCACCGAAGAAGGCGGACTTTCGGTAGGCAACGCGGATGTCAGCCAGATGACGATCGTCGGCAAGGACGCGGAGTTCAACCTGGAGAAGCTGCTCTCCTTGGACCCCGAGGTGATTATCGGCTACGGCAACTCCGAAGGCACCGGCTGGACCTGGTGGGATGAGAAGGTCCAGGGCGAAGCTACCGCCACCGCACCATACCTGCCGATTAAATCAGGCGGCCGCCCGGTTCAAAGCGTCATCGAGGACTATGCCGCCCTAGCCGAAGCGCTCGGCGGTGATACGAACACCGAGTCGGCGGTGCAAGACAAAACGGCTTTCGCCGAGCGGCTCGAGACGCTGAAGGGCATCGCCGCCGAAAAGCCCGGGCTGAGGATCATCGCGCTCAACGGTTACGATGAGCTCTACGTCGGTCAGAAAACCATCGGCCAGCTCGCCTTGCTCGAGGACCTGGGATTCGAAATAGCCGGCCCGACCGCTGATAGCGGGTGGGCCTCACTGAGTTGGGAAAAGGTTAGTGATTACCCGGCAGACGTGGTGCTCAGCTACTCGGGGACGGCCGCACAGGTCAAAGACCATCCGGTGTTCTCCTCACTGCCTGCGGTGCAGTCCGGCCAAGTCGTGGAGTGGGATGACAAACGCCCCTACACCTACGCCAGCTACGTGCAGTGGTTCGATCAGCTCATCGACATTCTCGAAGATGCCAAAACCTTCGGTTCCTAGCGGCTGGCCGGCTCGAAGGTGTTGCCCACATCTCGGCACGAGATCCGGTTTCCGCCCGTTTTAGGGCGAACGCGGGAACCGGATTCGTTGCCGTCCGGGCGGTGCCTGCCACCGGGCTCACCGGCTGGTAGCCGATTGCGACGTTCATCCCGTGGCAGAAATCGGCTTAGGCTTGAGCCATGACTATTCGACTGGTTGCCTTGGAGCCCGCAGAGTTCCCAGCATGGATGGAACGAAGCGCCAGCGAGTATGCCGCCGATCTGGTCTCGTTGGGAAGCACCACCGAAGCCGCCAGGTCGCAGGCGGAGCTTACGCTCCGCGGGGCGTTTCCCACGGAGCGCCCCAATTCAGCGAATGCGGTATTTAATCTGATCGACGAGAACGGATCTGCGGTCGGCTATATCTGGGTCGGACCGGATCAGTCGAACGATCCGACCTCTTGGTGGGTGTGGGACATTGTCGTCGACTCCGATGCCCGCGGCAGGGGACATGGCAAGGCAGGCATGCTGCTGGCCGAAGATTATGCGCGATCGCAAGGAGCGTGCACCCTGGGGCTGAGCGTATTCGGCTTCAATCGCTCGGCGCGAGGGCTCTACGAGTCGCTCGGATACGAAACCACAAGCGTAAAGATGCGAAAAAGTCTCGTGGCCGAATAGGCACCCGGTCATGCCCGTCGGCTAGGTGAAGCCGAGGCCGCCTAGTTGCGCTTGCGGGTGAGTTTTCCGGTGCCGCTGACCGATGCGAGCGCTACCGCGAGCAGGGTCAGCACGGTGCCGGCTACCGTGGCAAAGCTAATCTGCGACCCGTCGGTGGGTACCAGCAAATCCATCAGGAGCGAGCCGAGCAGCTGGCCGCAGATCATGCACAAGCCGGTGAACAGCACCCCCAGATGCTTGACCATGAATGCGGAGACGCCGATAAAAACGCATCCAAGCAGCCCGCCGACGTAAAACCACCATTGGCTTGGCGGGGCCCCGAGCGGGGAAACAGCGGGCAGGCGCACCAGCAAGATCACCGCGAGCATCAAGCTGCCCACGACAAAGTTCATCAGTGTAGCGGTTATCGGGGTGCCATAGGCTTGGGCCTGCACCCCGTTGGAAGCCGATTGGAATCCCATGAGTATGCCCACCACGAGTGAGAAGATCATGGGCAGCAGCAGCGTGGTCAGCTCAATGTCCGTATTAATGCGTGGGCTGACGGCCCAGATTACTCCGATCACCGTGAGCGCCGCCCCGGCCAAGCGCAGCGCACTGATCTTTCGTGGCCCTGCCGGACCGAAGCCGATCCGGTCCACGATCATCGAGCCGACGGTCTGGCCGGTCACCAGGCTCACGGTAAATAGCGCCACGCCAACCAACGGAACCGCAGCCGACTGGCTGACCACCACAAATCCGCCTACCGCGCCGGCGGCCAGATACCACCACGGGAATTGACGCTCGCGGATGACGCGGGGCACCGAGCGCGCGGCCCGGCGGGCGCCGGGGACCACAAGGTGGATGATGGTCAATGCCACCAGCCCCACCAGAAAACTGACCAGCGCGGCGGCAACCGCGTCGCCCAGCTCAACACCCAAGGCACCGTTGACGCGGCTCTGAATCGGCATGAGCAGTCCGGTGGCCACGGCGATCAGCAGATACACCAGCTTCAGGCCGGGGCTCAAGGTGGTGCTAAGCGAATTGTTCACTCGTGGTTCTTTCTCAGATACTGGGCAAATGCATTGCGGGGAAAGCAAAGGCGGGACCCTGCCGGGTCCCGCCTGGGAACTACTTAGTTGGCGTAGTCGCTCGCCAGAATGTGCGTCGTTGAGATAATTGTTGCCTGCTCAACGGTGGCCAGCGCATCCACCAAGGAGGAAAGCACGAACATCGACGAGTCGACCTCCAGCTTCACCGGGTATTGGTAAACCAGCATGGCAACCAGGTCGCGAACCGACTCGGCCACCTGGTCATCGCTGAATGCCGGGTTGGAGCCCACCAGCACGTCGGTGGGTGATTCCTCGCGGGCCGGGATATAGCTGATCGCGAAGGCCAGGATCTTTCCGCCTTCGCTGCGTGGCTTGTCGCGCAGCACGATGGCGCCCTGGGCACCGGTGCTTTCGTCGAGCAGCATCTTCTGCGCCGAGCCCACGGTCATCTTCGCCGGGTCCCACTGGTGGGTGGCGTTGTAGAAGTCCATGACAAGCTTGGTCAATTCGACGCTGCCGGTAGCGATATCCTCGATGACCCGGTCGTTGTTGTCAAAGTCCGGTTCGGCCAGCGCACCGGGTTCCAGGATGACGTCCCGCGATACCTGGATCTCTCCCAGTCCGAGGGCCGCACAGAAACCGCCGGCGGCCTGCGCCGGGTCGCCGGCGGTCACGGTGTACCGCGACTTCAGTTCGGTGCTTTCCCCGGCCGGAATCAAAGTCCGCAGCTGCGCCACCAGCTCGGTGCCCACGCCTTGGCGGCGGTGGGTTGGGGCCACCTCCACGTAGAGCCACAAACGCTGCGGGTGCAGCGAGGAAGCAAAGATCACGCCGGCGCCGATAGCTACGGATTCGCTGGTTGCCACCAGGGTGCGCGAGAACGGCGCATCGCTGTCCTCGCGCAGCATGGTGCGGTCCTGGTACGCCTGCGGAGACAGCGGATCGCCGAAGATCTGCAGCAATTCGAGGTCATCGCCCGAACGCCAGGCGCGGAATGCTAGATCGCTCATGCGCTCTAGGCTCCGTTCAGACGCTCGGATAGGTAGGTCGTGACCTGGTCAAGGGCCACGCGTTCCTGCGCCATGGTGTCGCGTTCGCGGATGGTGACCGCGTGGTCATCGAGAGTATCGAAGTCCACGGTGATGCAGAACGGGGTGCCGATCTCATCCTGGCGGCGGTAGCGGCGGCCAATGGCCCCGGCGTCGTCAAAATCGATATTCCAGCGCTTGCGCAGCTCGGCGGCCAAGTCCTTGGCCTTCGGGGACAGCGATTCGTTGCGGCTCAACGGCAGCACGGCCGCCTTGACCGGCGCCAGGCGCGGGTCCAGCTTCAGCACGGTGCGCTTGTCCACGCCGCCCTTGGTATTCGGTGCTTCGTCCTCGGTGTAGGCATCCACCAGGAAAGCCATCATGGAACGGGTCAGGCCGAAGGAAGGCTCGATCACGAATGGCACGTAGCGTTCGCCGGAGGCCTGGTTGAAGTACGACAGGTCGGAACCCGAAGCATCCTTGTGGCTGGTCAGGTCGTAGTCGGTGCGGTTGGCGACGCCCATGAGCTCGCCCCATTCCGAGCCCTGGAAGCCGAAGCGGTACTCGAAGTCGATGGTGCCAGCCGAATAGTGGGCGCGGTCGTCTTCCGGCACGTCGAACTGGCGCAGGTTCTCCGGGTTGATGCCCAGATCCAGGAACCAGGCCCAGCAGGTGTCAACCCAGTGTTTGAACCACTGATCGGCGTCTTCCGGAGCGGTGAAGAACTCGATTTCCATCTGTTCGAACTCGCGGGTGCGGAAGATGAAGTTGCCTGGGGTGATTTCGTTGCGGAACGCCTTGCCGATCTGGCCGATGCCAAAGGGCGGCTTCTTGCGGCTGGCGTTGAGCACGTTGGCGAAGTTCACGAAGATGCCCTGCGCGGTTTCCGGGCGCATGTAGGTCATGCCGGCTTCGGTATCCACCGGGCCGAGGAAGGTCTTCATCAGGCCGGAGAACTGCTGCGGCTCGGTGAACTGGCCTTTGGTTCCGCAGTCGGGGCAGGCGATCTCGCTCATGCCGTCCTTTGGATCACGGCCCTTCTTGGCTACGAATGCCTCGATCAGGTGATCTTCGCGGTGGCGCTTGTGGCACTGGGTGCACTCGACCAGCGGGTCGGTGAAGGTCTTGACGTGTCCGGAGGCTTCCCAGACAGCCTTAGGCAGGACGATGGAGGAGTCGAGCCCCACCATGTCTTCGCGTCCGCGCACGAAGCTCTGCCACCATTCACGCTTGATATTTTCCTTCAGCTCGGTGCCTAATGGCCCGTAATCCCATGCGGATCGGGAACCACCGTAAATTTCACCAGCCTGAAAAACGAATCCGCGACGCTTCGCGAGGGAAATAACCTGATCAAGCTTGGACTGTGGCGCCATCTTCAACTCCAAAGGAAAGTACGAGGCCGCTGGTTGCGGTCCGTAGGAAACACATACCGGTTAAGCCTATCGTGTCTGCTCGGGCTGGCGCACACCAAGGGATATTCCCTCGCGCTTCGCGCCGGGCATCGTTTGGGCGGTCGCCGGTTCCGCGCTCTCGGGCGCCCAGAAATCTGCCGCCGTCGTGCGGAATGCCAGATTTAGCCATGCCTCGGACGATGCGCTGTCGGCTCCACCACAGATACGGGATTTTCCTGAAATTCATTTATGCGCGCCGTCCGATGTGCGCGATGATAGGAGCATGGCAAATTCCGAGGTATTCTCCATCCAAATCCGCGACGAATCGATTCGTCTGGGACAGCTGCTCAAGCTCGCTTCGTTGGCAGAAGACGGCATTCACGCAAAGCAACTAATCGAAGAGGGCCTTGTACGGGTCAACGGCAAGGTCGAAACGCGCCGCGGCGCTCAGATGCGCCAAGGCGACAAGGTCACCGTCCAAGGCGAATCCGTCGTTGTCGAAACAGCTTAGTTCGAGGTAGTTGAACACCCCTTTGTGGCGGCGGCTAGGAGTTCCAGGCCGCCGCCACGAGTCTTTGCAATTCCGCGAGGCTCAGGCCGGCGGCCTTTGCGTTGCCAGCGAGTGCGCGAGTTTCGGAGAGCAGCGCGGTGGTGAGAATCTGTCCCGGATTCACTCGGGTTCCGTTGGCTCGCCCGGTGCGTACCAGGCCGGCGATTTCAAGTTCCTTATACGCCTTGGCCACCGTACCTACGGCAACACGCAGGTCACCTGCGAGCTGCCGCACCGGAGGTAGCCTCGTCTCGGCGGCGAGCTCCCCACCTTGGATCATCGCGGCAAGCTGGGCTCTGATTTGTTCGGATGGCCCGCTGGGATCCGAAGGGTCAAGGGTGATCACGCGCTTACCCCCTCCCCTATTTCCTTATCCGTCGCCTTGAAAATCGTGGCAATCCAGCCAGCCAGCTGACCGAGAAGTATTGCACCGACGACAAGCACCAACAGCCCCAGGCCCGCAAGGCTCAATGCCAGTGCCGCGTTCCACAGGTCCGTGGAACCTTCGGGTAGGGCTCCGCGTGTGTAGGTTTCGCCAACTACAAAATTCAGCGTGTAACCAGCGTTGTAGATGGCTGACGCAGCCATGGCGAGCAACGGCAACAACTGAAAACAAAGCATTGCGCTGAACCCGGTGCTCAGCACGTAAGCATTATGTGTGCGCACCGCGTTGTCGAAACCTTGGAGCGCAGGGCTGCGCAGGCTCGGACGCCGAGCATTGCGGTTCAACGCCCACAAGGTCAGTAGCGCCCCCAGCACGAGGAACACCAGCAGCGGAATTCCGTAGTACCAGCCGGGGAATGGCCCCGTGGCGCCGTCACCGAGCGACACCTCGGTGACCATCATGTTTTCGTCGAGACTGGCGCCGTTGGCGGAAGCATAGGGCAGCATGCGGTATCGCCCCCGTTCGTCCGGGGAGGATGCTAAGCCCGCAACGAGCAGTCCGATCAGGGTGGCACCGAGCATCACTCCAGGGACAATTATCCCCCAAGCCGGGCCAAACATTCCCGTCGATCGCGGAGTGAGGTCTGCGCTGACACGCGCGCCGTTCCCTTCTTCGGCACTAGCGAAATCGTGCGGGATGGGGAAGATGATAAAAACAATGGCTACCAGTATCCAGATGCCGACTGGAGCCGCGACAAGCTGCAGCCCATTGGCCTTCGGGAAAGCTTGATTGAGGTAAATTGCCCAAGTGCCAGCAAGTAGCGCAACTATCAGCGCCGCCATGTTCCGTGCACGCACGGCTCGCAGTACCTTCCCCGCAATTCCCGCTTCGGCGGCGGCGCCGCGATGCGCCAGATTCACCAGGTCAGCCCGCCGCTGCGATAACACGCCACGACGAATCAGCAAGGTCAGGGCAAGCCCGAATCCTATTAGCACCAAGAACGGCAAGACGTTGCTCATGTGAATTCCTCACGTGATGAGAGGCACACCGGCCTCCCGCTTGTATCATTGGAACAATACAAGCAGGAGGCAACGCCTTGTGTCAATAGGTTGATACAAGGCGTTTAGGTTGCAGCTCCTTGGAGTACTACGGCGCTGAGGAACTCATGCACGTGCGCCATCTCCTGCGCGTTCACCGAGTGCAGCATATTCGAGTAGAGCACCTTGGTGACATGAACGTCGCTGGTGGCCCACCCGTGCGTGTATTCAATTTTTTCGGCGGTAATCACCGGATCATCCTGATCACGGCCCCAAAACAGTGGCTTGCGCATCTGGCGCAGCTTTTCGTCTTGGAAGAAGCCGCTGCCCTCTTCCGGCACCGCAAACCCCGAAAGGCCGACAACTGCCGTGATCGCCTCCGGCCGATGCCGCAACAGCGAAGTTGCCACGGCCATGCCCATCGAGAAGCCCAGCAGGCTCACCGAAGAGTGCTGCCTGGTGATCGGTTCGAGCCAGCTCCACAGGTCCGAGATTGCGGCCTTCACCTCATCGAAGGAGTAATCCAGGTCTTGCATCAGCGGAAACCACGTGAAGCCGGGCCCCAGCGCCTGAGGCGCACGCACCGAGACGATGGTGAACTCTTCGGGAAGCATGGGAGCCAACCCCATGAGATCTTCCTCGTTGGAAAGATAACCATGAAGCAAGACCAATAGCGGCGTGCCGGCTCTTTCGGCTTCGGGCCGGGACCAAATGACGGTGGGATTCCAGATATTTTCACTCACGCATCAAGTCAACCAGATGCCAGCAGGGATTCGGCAAATCGATTCACCGTCTGGGTCGCCATTACAATAATGTAACGTTTGGAATAAATAAGGGAAGGCTGAAAGATCCATGGTTGACTAACGATATCAACATGCGTTGCGGCATTCCGAACAACGCATTGAGAGCTACCCGACGTGCGCGGAGCGAACATATTGGATGACATGAATATCACTGAGGTTGCAGCAGAAATTACAGAACTCACTCAGGAAGAATTTGATGAGCTCAGCGAGCTCAATGATTCGACTCCTTTCGGTTATGTGGATGATGACTCCGCCGGAAGCTTTGGCGCTCTTGACACGCTCTTTAACGCGATGCCTTTTGCTTTCGGAGCCATCGTCGCTCTTTTTGTCCTCATGGCGGCCGCTACCACCTTCTTGCTTGTGCGTAATTTCAAGTCAACCAAGCAATCCGGGGCCAAATACTACTCGCCGCAGTCCGATCCAGGAATACTGCCGGCCAACGCTCACCTGTTGGCGCGGAATAAGAACTTGGAGCAGAAACTCGCAGAGCTAGATGATCTGCTCGCTCGGCGAATCATCACCCGCGAAGAATACGCCGCGACTCGCAGCAAGGCGCTGCTGGGGTGACCTCCCGCTGACGCCATTGACAGCTAGTTACCGAAAAGTAACAATATTGTTGTGTCTGAAAATTCTGCGTCCGAATCATCCCTCCCCGCTCACGAAACAAGTCACCCCTGGCGCCGGTACGTGGCGCTGGGAGACTCCTTTACCGAGGGTATCGGGGACCCCGACCCGCAGAACCCGGGGCGGCACCGCGGCTGGGCAGATCGTCTCGCCCAACAGTTGAGCACCACCGTTCCGGACTTTTCCTACGCAAACTTGGCCATCCGTGGGCGGCTGATCGGCCAGATCATTTCCGAACAAGTGACCCCGGCAATAAATCTCAAACCAGACTTGATCAGCATTTGCGCTGGAGGAAACGATGTCATTCGCCCCGGCGGCGATCCGGACAGAATCGCCGAACAGCTAGAGCGGGCGATTAGCGATCTGAGCAAGACCGGCGCAACAATACTATTGCTCACCGGACCCGATATTCGCGATACGCCTGTCCTTGGCGGCATACGCGGGAAAGTCGCCATATACAACGAAAACGTGCGGGCAATTGCGCAACGTTACGATGCCGTGGTGGGCGACCTCTGGGCCTTGAATGAGCTGCGCCGAACACGCATGTGGGACCCCGACCGGCTGCATTTCTCTCCACTGGGACATCAGCTCATCGCCGCGATGGCCTTGGATGCGTTGAACGTACCCCACGAGCTGTCCTTGAATGCTCAGCTGGACAACGCGCCACGAAGCTGGCGCGAAGCGCGAATCGAAGATCTGCAGTGGGCACGCGAGTACTTTGCGCCATGGGTTTTGCGCCGCATTCGACACCAGTCTTCCGGTGACGGGGTGACGGCCAAACGCCCGGTACCCACCCCGTTCACCCTGCCACCGCCGAATGAGTCATTGGGCGCTGGGGATAGCGCCCCCATGCAGGACTGAGCCCCACAACGCACAATGGAACGCAGTTTGATGCACCGCTTACTGGTGGATCAAACTGCGTTCCTTTTATGTTTGGATACTTAGCTAGGCGAGTTCCTAGTCGTCAAAAACCAGGGCCCGCAAGACCGGATCAAGCTGCTTGGCATCCGTCAGGAAGCCATCGTGGCCAATCGGTGAATCGATGTAATGCACCGGTTTCGGCTTCGGCAACGACGCAGCGAGCAGTTCAGACTGTGCCGGGAAGTACAGCCGATCGCTGCTGACCGCGGCAACCACCACGTTCACCTTAGCCAGACGGGCCAAGGCATCACGTAGCGAATCGTATCCGCGAGCAACGTCGTGGCTCATCAAGGCCTCGGTGATCACCAGATAGCTATTCGCATCGAACCGATGCACCAGCTTGGTCGCTTGGTGATCCAGGTAGCTTTCCACCTGGTAGCGTCCGCGTGCACCTTCCGAGGTATCCAGTGGCTGTTCCCCGGGCTGCGGCTTGCGCGCGAAACGCGTCTCCAGCTCGACTTCGGAGCGGTAGGTGATATGCGCCAGTCGGCGGGCTAGGCCCAAGCCGGCATCCGGGCGCACACCGTTGGCGTAGTAGTCGCCTTGCGCAAAATTTGGATCGAGGCGAATCGCCTCGGTCTGCACCTGCGCAAATGCGATCTGCTCCGCCGTAGCTTGCGCGCTGGAGGCCATGACAACCACGTTCTTGACCCGTTCCGGAAATTCGACTGCCCATTCGAGGGCCCGCGCTCCACCCATGGAACCACCGATGACCGTATGCCAGGTGTGCACCCCGAGCAGGTCGGCCAGGCGTGCCTCAAGGCGCACCGAGTCTTTGATCGTGACGAAGGGGAAACGTGAGCCCCAGGCTTCGCCGTGTTCGTCGAGCGAACCGGGCCCGGTGGATCCATTGCAACCACCAATGATGTTGATGGCCAGGACAAAGTAATTGTCTGTATCAACGGTCAGCCCGGGGCCGACAAAGTCTTCCCACCAGCCCGGGGTCTGCGAATCTCCCTGCGATACGTGAGCATCACCGGTCAGCGCGTGCATAACCAGCACCGCATTTGACCCGTCCGCGTTCAGCTGCCCCCATGATTCATAGGCCAGCTCGATACGCGGCAGGTATCCACCGGTTTCGAAGGTGTACTCCCCCACGGACGCGCGGCGCAAAATGCCGTCCTGTCCGTCGGCGAGGTTCTTCGAGTCGAGAGTCTCTTCGGTAGTCACTATGGATGCCATGCCTAGAGGGTTTCCTGCAATTCCTGGTTAGCAGGCTCTGCGATCGCAGCAAAACCAAGTTGCAAGTCAGCGAGTATGTCCTTGATGTTCTCCAACCCCACGCTCAGCCGAACGAGCCCCGGACGCACGCCGGCCGACAGGCGTTCCGCCTCGGTCAGCTGTGCATGGGTGGTCGAAGCGGGGTGAATCACCAGCGAGCGAACGTCGCCGATATTCGCCACATTTGAATGGAGTTCTAGGGCATCTACGAATGCCTTGCCCGCTTCGGCGCCGCCGGCAACGTCAAAGGCGATGACCGCCCCAACACCGTTTGGCGCATATTTCTGGCCACGCTCAAACCATGGCGAGGAAGGCAACCCGGCATAGGCGACCAGCTCGACTTGCTCATGGCCTTCAAGCCAGGCGGCGACTTCCTTGGCATTCTGCACGTGGCGTTCCACGCGGAGCGACAGGGTTTCCAGCCCTTGGGCAATCAAGAAGGCGTTGAAGGGTGCCACCGATGAGCCCAGGTCGCGCAGCAACTGCACGCGTGCCTTGAGGATGTAGGCGAGGTTTGCGCCGAGAATGCCGTTGACGCCCAGATCTCGGGCGAACACCAAACCGTTGTAGGACTCGTCCGGGGTGTTGAAATCAGGGAAGCGTTCCGGATCCTTGGCGAAGTCGAACTTCCCCGAATCCACGATGACGCCGGCAATGGCGGTGCCGTGCCCGCCGAGATACTTGGTGGCCGAATGGATGACGATGTCCGCGCCCCACTCGATCGGACGGATCAGGTATGGGGTGGCCAAGGTGTTGTCCACCAGCAACGGAACACCGGCTTCGTGGGCAATCTCCGAGATTCCCTCGATGTCCAGGATGTCCTGACGCGGGTTGGAGACCACCTCGCCGAAGAACGCCTTGGTATTTGGCTGCACAGCCTCGCGCCACTGCGCCAGGTTATCCGGATCGGCCACGAAGGTGACCTGGATGCCGAGCTTGCGCAACGTGTGCTTGAACAGGTTCTGCGTTCCGCCATACAGGCTTGGGCTGGCAACGAGGTGGTCGCCGGCCTGGGCCAGGTTCAGGATGGCGAAGGTGGTGGCCGCCTGCCCGGAGGCGAGCAACAGTGCGCCGACACCGCCTTCGAGGTCGGCAATGCGGTTTTCGACGGCTTCCTGGGTTGGATTTCCAATGCGAGTGTAGATCGGCTCCAGCTCCTGCAAGGCGAAGCGCGCGGCCGCGCTCTCTGCGCTGGGGAAGACGAACGAAGACGTCTGATAGATCGGCAAGGCACGCGCTCCGGTAACCGGGTCGGGCTGTTGTCCGGAGTGGATCTGACGCGTCTCAAATGACCAGTTGTTACTCATGGTTTCCTCCATATAGCTTGTTGACTATGGGGGTACACCACTAAAAAACACACCGACAGGAAGCTCCTCGTCGAGGTACTTTCCAGGGGGTAACCCGCGCTTGTCCTAGACACAGTTTGTGCCGAGGGCCAGGTCTTCACCCGGGGCACCCCACCGCGGAGGAGGGTTGCCGCCCAGTAAGCCGGGGCTTGTTACTGGGACTCATGACCTGACACAAGTCTGCCGGACAACCGAAGATCTTGGCAATATGAAGTGGCTCAAAGTGACGCAATCGGTCATATTGCACTTTTATAACGCAATTTATGCAGAGCGTTCGATCGCCAGTTTGCCAGTTAGGGTAGCCTAAGTCGAGACTTGAATCACATAGTGACATGATGGGCACATGATGAGGCTAGATCACGTTACGTACGCATGTGGCCCGGACGGGCTCATGCCAACCGCCGAAAGAATCTCCGAGGCTTTGGGCTTGGAATTCGTCAAGGGAGGCGTGCATCCGCGATTCGGAACTCGCAATGTAATTTTCCCGCTCAAGCATGACCAATACCTAGAAGTAGTTGAAGTTCTGAACCACCCCGCTAGCGACAAGGCACCGTTTGGGCAGGCGGTCCGTGCCCGTTCCGAGCTGGGCGGCGGATGGATGGGATGGTGTGTTTCAGTTGAGGATCTCTCAAGCGCAGAAGAGCGCCTGGGACGCAAATCGGTTCCGGGTAACCGCAAGTTCCCTGACGGCCGCGAACTCACCTGGCAGCAGATTGGCATCAAGGGTCTGATCGCGGACCCGCAGGTTCCATACTTGTTGCGCTGGGACGCCGGCACCGAAGACTTGCACCCTTCCCGTGCGCTGGATCCCGCTGGCCAGATCCAGAGCATTGCCATTGCCGGTTCACGCGACCGAGTCCTTGATTGGCTGGGGCAGCCAGAAAACGTGAATCTCGGTGCGGTGAGCATGGAGTATGAAGCACCCAACGGGACCCCGGGCATCTTGTCTGTAACTTTCGAAACCGATAACGGTACCGTGGTGCTGTAAGACAAGGTACGCACGAAGGTAGGTGGGGGCAATGGCGCCCCCACCTACTCTTCTTTAATGCCAGTTGTGCGCTCAAACTGGCAAGGCTCTGCTCTGCCTATAGCCGCTTGCCCAAAACCACAATGTCTTGGGTTTCGTAGCCTTGCTGCTCGTAGAATCGAATGACCTGCGAGTTCTCGGAGCGAACCATCAGCTGCACCTTGGGCACCGAACGTCGGCGCAACCAATCGGTGGCCGCGCCAACGATCTGTTGGCCCAGTCCTTGGCCCTGGCTCTCGGGACGGACCGCAACGTAGTACAGCCACCCGCGGTGACCATCAAAACCAACCATCGCGGAGGCAAGCAGCGCTCCGTCGCGGTGCCCCACAAGAATTGTGGATGACTCGTTGCGTAGCGCTTGTTCCGCATCGGCCAGCGGATCATTCCAAGGCCGGGTGAGTTCCACCCGTTGCCAGAGTGCGACCACCTCGGCAAGGCCATTCATCTGAAGCTCGCTAATCTGCATTTTCACTCCCCTGCTAAAAGCACTCCGAAATTGGGCCATCGTGAATCTGGAAAGTGCTCAGGCACCAATGCCGATGGCCGGGCCGATGAGCAAGAAGCCTACAAAACCAACGGCATCCAGCAGGAAATGTGCGATGACCAGGGGCATGACGCGACCGTATTTATGATAGAGCCAGCCAAAGACCACACCCATGGCGAAGTTGCCGATCATCGGTCCGGCCCCTTGGTACAGATGATAGCTTCCGCGCAGCAGGGCCGAACCGAGAATCAGCACCCAGGGTCCAAGATTGAGTCTCTTGCCGTAGCCGAAGAGGAAAGCCAACATCACGACTTCCTCCAGTACTGCATGGCGTACCGCTGAAAGGACCAGCACCGGCACACTCCACCAGTAGTCTGCGAGATTTGCCGTGGCCAGCGCTGTGGTGATGCCGAATGCTCGACCCGCTGCATATACGCCTAGCGTGCCGATTCCCATGACGAGAAACAAGCACACCCCGAGCAGCGCATCCTTGCCAGGACGACGGAAATCGAAGCCTATGTCCCTGATGCTTCGTCCGAGCGTTCGATGCATGAAATAGAGCGCGAGGGCCACCGGGAGCAGGGCGAAAAGGATATCCAGGAGCTGGTACGCCAGGTCAAAGTATTCTCGCGTGTTCAACGGATTGTTCATGGATGTGGTCTGCTCGCGCAGTGGCGCACGAGTCGCCTTGTCGGCAAAGCTGATAAGCGAATACACGGCGCTCTGTCCGAGTGAGAGCCCTAGAACGAGGAAAATCTCAATCTTCAGGATGCGAGTGCCGCTCGTCGTCAATGTCTTTTCACCAGTCACATATCGATCATAGACTTCGACTGCTGTGCTGCGGCTGAGCAAGGAGTCCGAGCGGATCATACTGCAGCGCCTGACCATGCTGCAGCGTTGGCCCGATGCACTTACTGTGCCGCAGACATTCCCGTTTTGGTGATGACCGGGATCCCTGCCATGGCAAGGGCCTCCCGTTGCTCGTCCGTGATCTGATCGTCGGTGATCAGACCGGTGAGGTTTTCGCGATCTAAGATCACGAAGGAATGCCCTCCGATCTTCGAAGCATCTGCCACCAGGTAGCTCCTACGAGACTGGTTGATCATCAATTCGTTGACTGCTGCTTCCATCTCATCGCTGACCATCGCTCCGATGCTCGGTTCCAGCGCATTGATGCCTACAAAAGCCATATCGAGTGTGATTTTGCCAAGCGAATTTTGCGCTAGCGGGCCGACAAGCTCGTAGGAGCGCTCGTTGAGCACCCCACCGGTGACCATAACGCGAATGTGCGGGCGCACGGCGAGCAAAGAGGCGATATTGACTGCGTTGGTAACTACGGTGAGGGTGATACGACCGGGCTCCCCCACTAGATCCTGGCGCATGCCCAGTTCAATGGCTATTGCTTTAGTGGTAGTGCCCCCAGAAAGTCCGACCACGGTATCGGCTTCAACCATGCCAGCGGCGAGCCTTGCGATCTGAAGTTTGCGTTCGTCATGGTCTTCACGCTGATACCGCGAGGGAAGGTCATAGGCGACCGTGTTTGAGACTGCTCCACCGTGGGTTCGAGTGAGAAGCGAGGCATTGGACAGCGAGTCCAGGTCCCGTCGTGCAGTCGCAGGCGAGATTTCCAGCTGCTGAACAATCTGCTCGACATCAATCTGGCCATTGCTAGCCAGGAGGTCGAGGATATGGTTCAGGCGTTCCTCGCGTTTCATGGATCCAGCTCTCTAATAGTGCAAATCATCAAGTAAATTGCGTAGTTCTCTAACCTGTTGTTCATCAACGGCCAGGCTCTGCGCATAAGGTGTTTTGGCGGAGAAATGAACTGCCGCTATGCCTGTGGCATAAGCCGCACGCACGTCCCGTGGCTTCATGCCACCACCGGACATGATTTCAATTCTTCCTTCGGCACGCTGCACCATGCGTTTGATCATGGGTAGCCCTTCACCAACCGTACTTCGTCCTCCGCTAGTCAACACTCGTGTGACCGGAAGTTGCAAAAGCTCAAGGACGCTGTGCGCAGGATCGGGCGTTGCGTCGATGGCGCGGTGCACCGTGATTTCCATTTGCGAATTGATCTGCCGCCCAGCCTCGATCAGCACGCGAATCCCCGGGATATTTAGGGATCCTTCAGCGGTCGTAGCCCCGATGACCAGTCCTTGCACTCCTTCGAAGGCAAGCCGCTGCGCCTGGCTGACCAGCAAATCTAGTTCCTCGGCAGTGTAGGTGAAATCACCGGGACGCTCACGCAAAAGTGCATGTACGCCAAGCGGGGGCGACTGCTCCAGGGCTTTGACCAGCAGTTCGGGGCTTGGGGTAAGCCCGCCGAGTTCCAACGCTTGGCATGCTTCGATTCTGTCGGCTCCTGCGCCCACCGCGCGCGCGGCACAGCTTGGTGAAGTTGCAACGATTTCCAGCGCAGGCGCGTTACCTGGCATAGCTATTTCACCGCCCCAGCGGCAAGGCCACCGATCAGTCGTTTTTCAATCAGGGCGAACAGAATGATCACCGGAACAATCGCGACAATCGAAACCCCAAAGACGTACTGCCAGGCGGTGGAGTACTGTCCCACGAACTTCGTCAACGCCACGGAGAGCGGCTGATTCTCGGCCGTCGACAAGATCACCAATGACGCTGCGAATTCGTTCCAGCAGGAGACAAAGGTGAAGATCACCGCGGTGACGATGCCCGGCCAAACCAAGGGCAGATTGATGGTGAAGAGCACGCGCAGTTTTCCTGCACCGTCGATTTGCGCGGCTTCGTCGATGCTGCGCGGAACGCCTGCGAAGAAGGAGTGCATGATCCATACGGCGAAGGCAAGGTTAAAGGCCGCATTGATCAGAATCATGGCCAGCCACGTGTCATGTAGATCCCACGCAAGCATCTGCTTAAACAGGCCGGCGGTAAGCACCGCAGGCTGCAGCATCTGGGTCACAATGACCAAGAACATGAACACCATTTTGCCCGGGAACTTAAAACGGGCCGTGTAATACGCCGCCGGGGTAGCTACCAAAAGCACCAACAGCGTGGCGAAAACCGAGATGACAATCGTGGAAATGAGGTTATATGGGACCGGTGTCTCTGGAGTCGCCCACATCGAAGCGTAGTTCGACCATTGTGCACCTTCACGAGGGAGATAATCCGGCGGAATAGAGAGGATTTCCGCCTGTGTTTTTATGGAGCCAATGAGCATGGCCAGATATGGCAGAAGGAAGATGAGAACAACTAGTACACCGATCAGCATGCGCATGATCACCGTCTTGCGCGAGGCACGATCGGCGGTGACGAGAAACGCCATCTCTATACCTCCTGCATTGGTTTGACGGACTTGACGTAGATGGCCACGATGACAACAACAATGGCGAAGTTCACCACGGAAAGTGCTGAGGAGATATCCAAGCGGCGATCAAATTGCAGAACCTTGAATATGTAGGTCATGAGCGTGTCGGCGCTGTTTCCCGGAATCGAACCGGTCATCACCTTCAGAATAGGGAGATTATTAAAAACGTTGATGATGTTGATCAGAGCCGCGACGGCGAGCGCCGAGCGCAGCTGCGGGAGGATCACGAAGATGTAGGTTTTCCATTTACCTGCCCCGTCCACCCGAGCTGCCTCTAGGGTTTCTTCCGGGATGGCCTGCATCCCGGCGAGCAGCGTATAGGTGGTAAAGGGTATCGAAACGAAAATGGCAACGACGATCGAAACCAGCATCGCTGGGACCGCATTTTTAGTCCAACCGAACCCTTCGTCCATGAGCCCTATGTCGATGAAGAACTTGTTGAAGATTCCGTAGTTGGGATCCAAGCCGTAGTAGAACACTGTCGTGGTCATGACTACCGAGGCGGCCCAGGGAACGATGACGGCCATTCGCACAAAAGTGCGCCCGGGGAACGGCTTGTTCAAGAATTGGGCGAGAGCCAATGAAAGAAGCACCGTGATCACGACAACGGAGAGGACCCAAACCACGGTGTTGATCATGATCCGAGGCAGTGCCGGATCTTGGAAGACCGTGACGAAGTTGTCCAATCCGACAGAATGAAGGTCGGTGCCAACCGATGAAATCTTACGGGTCGAGTTGTAGATCATGTAACCGGCCGGATACACCACCATGGCCAAAATCAAGAGCAAAGCCGGCCCTATCCAGGGCACTGAGGACAGCAATGACTGCGAGTCATTACCGCGTTTGCGTCTCTTGGCAGGTGCCGGGGTGACCTGTAACGAGGTACTCACGCTCTGCTCTCCTTTATTCTTTCGGCGCCACGGGAAAACTACGAGGGCCGGCCGTATCGTTTGGTTCGGCAACAGAGGCCCGGCGAAACGTTCGTCGGGCCTCTTATTGCGTGGTTACTTGGATTCGCCCAGGCTGCTAGCTGGCCGCGTCAGCCTTGGCTTGGATGCCCTTGAGCACGTCCTCGGCGGACTTACCGGTACCCAGTTCGCCCATCAGCGATTTGAAAGCACCGTCGGTCGCATTCCATGCGGGGTTGGTCGTGGGGTAGAAAACCGCGTTCGGCAACATGTCCAAGAATGGCTTGAGGACTTCGTCCCCGGCGAGCTTCTCGGAACCGGACTGGGTAGTTGGAAGGAATCCTTCGGTGCTGACCCAGTCGGTGTAGACATCGGCCGAGTAGAAGTAGTCCATGAATTCCTTGACGGCTGCCGATTTGCTTCCGTCATTCTTGAAAGACATCAGCCGATCCGCGACGCCTAAGGTTGCAGGTTCCCCGGTCTTGGTGGCGACCGTGGTAACCCCGTATTTCAGATCGGGGTTTTCCTTTTCAATCTGCCCCACGGTCTGTGGCAGTGCATAGGCGAAACCTAGCTGGCCCTGGATGAAGGTGTTCAGCATAGGGGTGCGCTGGGTAGCGCCCGGATCGTTTTGCGTGACGCCGTCATCGATCATTTTCTTCATGAATTCGGCGGCTTCGAGGTTTTCCGGGGTGTCCACGGAGATCGAATCTGCATCACCGAAGTTGCCTCCGTTTCCCGCAAACCAGATCAGTGACTCGCCTTGGGCTTCTTCGCTGCCCAGAGGCATGCCGTAGCCGTCCGCCTTGGTCTTTTCGCTGATCAGCTTTGATGCTTCGTAGAGTTCATCCCAGGTCTTTGGGACGTCCTGGACTCCGGCTTCGTCCATCAGCGTCTCGTTGTAGAACAGCGCGCGGGCCGAGGCAATCAGTGGCAGTCCGTACTGGGTGCCTTCAAATTTTTCGGCATCTGCGAAGGCGGGCTGGAAGTCCTCAATGGTTTCGGGTGAAGCGACATCTGAGACCGGAGCAAGCAGTCCTTCTGCGGCGAACTCGGCAAAGGCGCCACCGTTGTAAATATCGGGTGCCTGGTTACCCTGAAGTTTGGTCTTCAGTACGCCTTCAAGATTTTCCCACGATTGCACCTCGAGGTTGATGCTGATGTTGCTGTGTTCGGCTTCGAAGTCTTCGATCACACCTTCCCACAGGGCCTTGGTGCCTGTGGAGTAGGTAGGAACGAGCATTTCCAAAGTGGTGTTTTCGCCGCCCGCCGCATCTGTGGAGGCATCGCTTTCACCGCCAGAAAAACCGCAGCTGCTCAACAGCAGCGCTGCCGTTGCAGACAGGGCCACCACCGCGGTACGTGTAGTTCGTTTCATCTCTGCTCCTCATTGTCGCGCCATTGCGGCACCCTACTCGGTGTGAACGATTCTGATTTTTTTGGCGACTTATAGTCAGAAAAAATCAGCCTACACCGATTATGTAGTGATAGAGCTCACTGGTCAAGGCTTCATGATGATATTTTTAGAGCTAACTAGGCGCTAAAAGATCATAAACAATCACTTCTGGATGAATTTTTCTACGTTCGGGACGTAAGGTGACGGATAGGCATCACCGCATGCCTTGGACGTACTCATTCGCGCGGCAGTGCAACGATTCATGCCGGCTCGGTTCCGTTCCAGCCCTGTCGGGTAGAGATCCGCGAAGAGAATTACGGATTCTGGGCAGGGTGGGATTTTGCGTGCCCTAGAAGCAATCAACGAAGAATACACGCGCAGGCCCAACCGCAAGAGCCAAAAATTGGCCTTGAAGTCCGACGCGGTTGGGCAGGAGCGGAGAACTGTCCCTTCGGCGGATTGCCACCGATCCGCGACAACGGCTCATGGCTTTTAGGCAGAGGCAAAGAGCTTGAGCAGTCGCGCTGCCTCGATTGCCATCTGGGTTCGCCCGGCAGCCATGTATTTGCGCGAATCCACCGCTTCGGGATGCTCCGCGAGCCATTGCCGTACCGCCCGAGTAAAGTACCCGTTCAGATGCGTAGAGACATTGATCTTGCGCATCCCGGCCCGGATTCCGTCAACCAGTGTTTCGTCGGGCACTCCCGAGGACCCATGGAGCACCAGCGGAATGCCCAGACTTTCCTTAAGCCGCCCAATGAGCTCCAGATCCAGTGTCGCACCGCGGTGCAACATCGCGTGCGACGAACCGACAGCAACGGCCAATGCATCTATGCCGGTCAGCGAGGAGAAATGGGCTGCCTCGCCTGGGTCGGTCCGGACTCCGGGAGCATGAGCCCCGTCTTTTCCGCCGATCTCCCCGAGCTCGGCTTCAACATAGGTTCCGGTGAGTTTCGCGGCCGCAACTACACGGCGGGTGGCTGCGACATTATCTTCAAAGCCCAGCTTCGCCCCGTCGAACATCACGGATCCGAAGCCAAGCTCTAGCGCTTGATAGACCAACTGTTCGTCTTCTGCATGGTCCAGGTGCAGGGCCACTGGCACGCTGGCCAGTTCGGCCAGCGCCTTGCTGGCCGCGGCAATGGGCGCTAGTCCCCCGTGGTATTTCACGCAGTTCTCGCTAATCTGCAAGATCAACGCGGTATTCGCCAGTTCGGCCCCTTGAATGAGGGCTTGCGCCGTTTCTAGATGAATGACATTAAAGGCGCCTTGTCCAAAGGCCCCTGCCTGTGCGAGGTCCATTATTTCTCGGGTGGGCACCAATGGCATGGGCGTTTCTCCTTAGATTTCGGCGTTTGCCGGCAGAATTTGATACTCGACTTCGTCGAAGAGCTCTTGATGAGCAGGCGCAAGGGCACCTGCGGTGGGCATGAGCACCGTGGACGCAGACCAGGCAACGGCGAGCCGCAAGGTAAATTCAGGTTCTTGCTCACGCAAGTAGCCGGTCATGATTGCTGCCACGGCCGAGTCTCCGGCGCCAGTCGGGTTTCCGCTGAGGGACCTTGGCAACACCGCATGGCCTATGGCCGGGGTAGCCGAGGAGAAACGGAAGATGCCGCGCGCACCGGCGCTCAGGAATACCTCCGTAGCTCCGAGGTCGATCAGCTTGCGTGCGCCCAAGGCCAGGTCCTGGCAGCCTGTTGCCTCGCGTAATTCGTATTCGTTGGGCTTGAGCACCGCATGATGCCGGGCAGCTTGCAGGAGCCATGGGCCGGTGGCATCGACGAGCACCGGGCATCCACGCGCGGTTGCGAGGTTGATGAACTCTCCGATTAGTCCCGGTTCGGTTCCCGGAGGCCACGAACCGGAAATGTTGACCGCGTTGGCAGCACCGAGTGCTTCCGCATAGGCGGCAAGAATGTTTTTCCATTGCCGGTAGTCCAGCGCCTGTCCGGCCTGATTGAATAACGTCGTGGTATTCGCCTGCGGATCGTGAAAGGCCATAGAACGCCGGGTGGACGCGGTCACCGGGATGCTTCTGAAGGGCAGGCCGCTGCCCAGCAGATTCTCGGTAAATTCAATCCCGCTGTTACCGCCGGTGGGGCTGAGCGCAAGCACCGGGTGATGCTGAGAGTGCAGGACCCGGGCCACGTTGATTCCCTTGCCACCGGCTTGGGAGGTCGGTAACGGAACTCGATGGCTCGAATCAAGCGTGAGATTTTCCACCGTGTAGCTCTCATCGATGGCAGGGTTCGGGGTGAAGCTGAGAATCATGGAGTTTTCCCCTGATTTTTCTCGGATGCTTCTTGAGCCAAGATCAATGAACCGCGCAGTCCGGCGTTGGCCCCGAGCTGTGCTGGAACCAAGCGAGGTTTACGATGAAATGAAAGCCTGGCATACAACGCAACTTGTAACTCCTCGAAGAACCGGTCTCCGGCTTGCGCTAGTCCGCCACCGATCACAATGCCTTCGGGCGCAATTGATGCGCATTGTTGGGCGAGCGTGAAGCTCAGCGCCTCAATGGCGTCGGCAATGACTTGTGCCGCTGCGCTGTCTCCCGCCTTGCGGGCCTCGAAGACCTCCTTGGCCCCGCCGCGGCGGCCGGTGCGCTGCTCGTATCTGCTGGCGATGGCGCCCGCAGAACCCAGAGTTTCCAAACATCCGGTGTTGCCACATTTGCAATCGAGCCCTCCGGGAACTTGCGCATGGCCCAGTTCGCCCGCATATCCACCGGAACTGACTATCCGCCCGTCAACAAGCAGCGCGGAACTGATTCCGGTTCCGATGATCATCACGACCGTGCTGCGTTTCAGGTCCGGATCGGCAGCGCCACTTCCAAACTCCAGTTCGGCCCGGGCCGCCAGCGTGACGTCATGCCCGAAGCCGACGGGCAGGCCCAAGGCTTGCTCTGCCATTTGGCGCAGTGGCGCCCGACGCCAGCCAAGGTTGGCGGAAAAGATCCCGATGCCGTGCTCGGCATCAACTAGTCCGCATACCACCAGCCCTGCGGCTAGCGGCGTCTGCCCGGAAAGCTTGCGAAGCCTCGCCGCAAGTTCAACCAACTGCCTCATCAGCGTGGCGGCTGCCAGCTCGGCAACAGCCACGATGGTCGGCTCGCGCAGAACGTGCAGGAAATGGCCATGCTCATCGGCAAGGGCTGCCTTGATGTCTGTTCCACCGACATCAAAAAGTAGGAAATGCTCACTCATGTGGCTAGCTCAGTCTTCCAAGATCACCGAACGAGTGAGGTTACGTGGACTATCCGGGTCCATACCGCGAGCTCGCGCACGGTCTAAAGTGACGCGGTGAACGTAGGCCAGTTCCGCCAGCGGGTGCCGATCATTATTGACGTAGATGGCCCCCGTGCGCTGAACCTGCGCGCCCAGACCTTCCGGTTCTTCACCGAACATCCAGGTCACCCGGTTTGGTGCGGCAATGGCAATTGGCCCGTGGCGGTAGTCCATCGCCGGGTACGCCTCGGTCCACCCTTGGACCGCTTCGCGCATTTTGAGGGCAGCTTCATGGGCCAGCCCCACGCTGAAACCGCGGCCAAGGAAGGTGAATTGTTCGGCTTCGATGAGTTGCTGGGGCGTCTGCGCGTTGACCAGTTCCCCGGCCTGCACAATTGCCTCGTCCAAATCGATGCCCACGCTGGAGAGCAGATAAGCCAAGGCGGTGGTCGCGAAGCGAGTTTGAACCACCGAACGCTCGTCTGCATAGGAAAGTTCGACTACCGCGTCGAGCTTTTCCATGATCGGCGAGTTGACATCGCCAATAATTCCGACCGTGCGCAGGGAACCTCGGAGGTCATCAAGGACCTGAAGCACCTCGGAGGTCGTGCCTGAACGGGTTATGGCAACCAGTACGTCATAGTCGCGGGTGGTGATTCGGGCTTCCGAGGCGGCGAAGGCGTCGGTGATCCCCTGGCCTGCCGCTTCGCGCGCCGCGGCATATGCCTCGGCCATGAACCATGAAGTGCCGCAGCCAATGACCGCGACTTTAAGACCCGGTGCAGGCAGCAGGTTCTCAGTTTTTTGCTGCGCCACTGCTCGCCGCCACATCTCTGGCTGTGAAACCAGCTCCTGCTCCATATGTGCACCCAGCACGACTTGTTCGCTCACGGCAGCTCTCCCCTTCCGGGATCAAATTCTCAATATCTAGTCGAACAGAATCTACATTTTGATGTTTTGTGATCTTTTCAAGATACTAACAATCACAAACGATCTTTAAACGAGTATAGGGTTAGAACCCGCTCTTGAGAATGCCTCGGGGAAAAATAAATGCGCCGCCCCCTATTTAAGGGAGCGGCGCATCGCCACGACTTTTGCACCGTCACCTTTTCAGGTCCGAAGGCGCAGAACGGAGATTAGCTATTCAGAGCAGCGATAGCGGCATCGTAATCTGGCTCGGTGGTGATCTCTGGAACGATCTGGCTGTAAACAACCTTGCCGGTTTCATCCAAAACGACCACAGCGCGGGCCAGCAGGCCTGCCAGCGGGCCGTCGATCTGGGTTAGGCCGAAGTCAGCACCGAAGTTCGAGCGGAAGACGGAAGCTGCCACAACGTTCGCGATGCCTTCGGCGCCACAGAAGCGGCCCAAGGCGAATGGCAGGTCGGCGGAGGCGCACACCACGGTGGTGTTTTCCAGGCCGGCAGCCAGCTCGTTGAACTTACGGACGCTGGCAGCGCATACGCCGGTATCAACCGATGGGAAGATGTTCAGCACCACGCGACGGCCGGCCAGTGATTCACTGGTGACCTCTGCGAGGTTGGTATCGGTCAAGGTGAAGGAAGGTGCCTGCGCGCCAACGGCAGGCAGCTCGCCAATAGTCTGGACAGGGGTATCTTTGAATGCAGTAATAGCCATACTTCATTGTCTATCACGAATGGCCAGATCCCAGCCATATTTCGGCCAGAGCGCAACGAAGCAAAGCCATATTTCACCCTTCGCCCCGATTTTTCGCAGCACAAGCGTACCTTCCCATGACAGACTCAGTGCATGGATACGGCCACCGACCTCAACGCATATGCAGCAAAAATGCGTGCGTTAACCGAAGAAGGTACTGATCTTGAGGTCGACGTTCGCTTCGTGGATATGCTTTGTTCGCGTGCCGCAACGATCTTGGACATCGGTTGCGGCATTGGAAACGCCGTCCACGGGTTAAGGTTCCGCGGCCACAACGCCTACGGGATCGATCCCACCGAAGCAGTGCTGCAGGTCGCCGCGGAACTCCACGACCCGGCATGGTTCCGCCCCATCAGTGCCACCGAGATTTCCGTTGATAATTTAGTCCGTGCCGAGCTTCCCGTTGCCTACGATGCAATACTGCTGTCGGGAAATGTTCCTGCGTTCCTGAGCCCGGCCGAGTTCAGCACCTGCTTTGCACTGCTTGGCGAACTGCTTAGACCCCAAGGTGCACTCATTCTCGGAACTACCAGCGCGTTGCGCGGCGGCCCAAAAGATCAAGATGAAGCTTCGAAGACGACCGAGCTGCTGCTCACTCACCGTTACGCGGATTGGCATCTGAACCCTTTTTCGGATGATTCCCCCTGGTCCGTAAGCGTCTTCGCCCGCACCGAAACACGCGAGTTCCCGCAAACTCCGGACGGAAAGTTCATCCTCGGCCGCTGACCAGTTCCCCGGCCCGATACACGCTGTGGGTCAGAGGCATTCCCGGACGATAGGCAAGGTGAGCCGCCGTGGGAGCTTGAAGTACGTGCAGGTCCGCGCGCTTCCCGACCTCGATCGAGCCGACTTTATCTGCCACTCCGAGCGCCATCGCGCCGCCCATGGTGGCTGCCTCAATCGCTTCGGCGAGGCTGAGATTCATTTGCAGCACCGCCGTCGCCACACAGAAATTCATGTTGCTGGTGTAGCTGGTGCCGGGATTGCAGTTGCTGGCCAAGGCGATCACCACTCCGGCGTCCAGCAGTTCACGCCCCGGAGCCAGCGGCTGGCGGGTGGACAAGTCGCAGGCCGGAAGGCAGGTGGCGACCACTCCGCGGTCGCCCGTGCGCTGCCGGGCATTCCACGCGGACCAGGTTCCGGCGAGCGCATCGATGTCGCCGAGCTCCAGATAGTTCACGTGGTCCACCGAGAGGCTGCCGAATTCGACCGCCAGTCGAGTGCCGGCGCCCGGGCCTAACTGGTTTCCGTGGATCTTGGTGGCCAATCCCCGATCCTTTGCCGCTTGCAGCACCTTGCGCGATTGCGCTTCGCTGAAGGCTCCGCGCTCGCAGAACACGTCCACGAAATCTACGGTTCCGGCCACGGCGTCAAGCATCGGTCCGGCCACCTCCGCGGTGTACTCGTCCGCGTCCCGTCCGGCAGGGACGAGGTGTGCGCCGAGAAAGGTCACCTGATCGACCAGCTCCCGGGCCAACCGTGCGTGGCGGACCTCTTCATCGAGGGTCAGCCCGTAGCCGGTTTTGGTTTCCATCCAGGTGGTGCCCATGGCCAAGGCTTCCGCCCGGCGTGCGGATACCAGCTCACGCAGCGCTTGGTCATCGGTGGCCCGGGTAGCCGTGGTAGTCACGGCTATTCCGCCCGCCGCATAGTCTTCCCCGGCCATCCGGGCCACGAATTCATCCGCGCGATCTCCGGCGAAGATCAGGTGGCTGTGCGAATCCACCCAACCGGGCAGGACCGCGCGTCCGTCCAGATCCGTGACCTTCTCTGCCGACGGTGCCTGCTGCGCTGCACCCACCCAATCGATGATTCCATCGCGGATCAGCACCGCCGCGTTGCTGAGCACGGTGCCCTCGCGGTCTACGGTGCACAGCTGGGAGATGTTGGTCAGTAAGTGGGTGTTCATCTACCTTGATTCCTTGGGTTCACTGCGTGTGAGGGCACCCCTGCCTCTGAGGTGTGCCCTGAGGGCCTCCTCAGAGACTATTCAATAGAACCTGGCCAGTGAAGTTCCGCGGCCAAATTGAATCCGGTATTTCGGACAAAGTGAGCCGCCCCAGCAATGCGCTGAGGTGGCTCACTATCCAGTGTGGCGTAGCCGTCTAGCGG
This sequence comes from Arthrobacter sp. MYb221, assembly GCF_002979835.1. Taxonomy (NCBI): domain Bacteria; kingdom Bacillati; phylum Actinomycetota; class Actinomycetes; order Micrococcales; family Micrococcaceae; genus Arthrobacter; species Arthrobacter sp. MYb221. The sequence goes on from NZ_PCPW01000002.1 coordinate 345,599, forward strand.
TATTGGCGCTCCCTGCGGCCCTGCGCCGGAACGATGTTCTGGTTCACCCGGAACAAGTTCCCCGGGTCATAGACGGCCTTAATGTGGCTCAGCCGCTCATAGTTTTCCCGGTAAGCGCTCTTCACCCGATCCTCGCCCTCGTCCATCAGGAAGTTGACGTATGCGCCTCCCGCGGTGGTCGGATGCAGGGCCTCGGAATAGGCTTGCGTCCAATCGGTGATCAGCTTGGCCTTGGCCGGATCTGGATCCACCCCGACGATGACTCCGGCCCAGCCGCCCTGGCGGTAGGCGAAGGCCGTGTCCTCGATCGGAACACGTGCTGCCGCCCCGTCGATGGGATACAGGTGCATGGTGGAGTGGCCCGTGGGAAGCTGCGCACCGAAGTAGTTGTGGACCTCGATCGCGGTGTCGGTCAGCTCGGTGACGAAGTCCGCCCTCCAGTACCACTGCATCCCCGCCGGGTAGAGCGCATCGAAGGCCTGCTGCAGGATGTTGAACGGCATCTCGTGCGGCCCCACCAAGAGCGGGTTGCCGAATTCCTTCACCGGGGCCATCACCTGCTCGGCCAGCTCATGGGCTCCGGTGTAGCACCAGAGGATCCCGCAGGCCTGCCGGCCCCACAGCTCCTCCGGGAACGGCGCGGCACCCGGGATGGTCAGCAACCCGATCCAGCCCGAAAGTTCCTCCGGCAGCGAAGGCTGTATTTCCCGGTACCAGCGCATGACCTCGGTGGTGTCGGAGATGTCGTAGAGCACCGGCCCGCCGATAATGATCCCGTTCTCGCCGATGTCGTGGGTGCGGAAGGTGAAGGAGGTGACGACCCCGAAGTTTCCGCCTCCCCCGCGCAAGGCCCAGTACAAGTCCGGGTGGCGGTTCTCATCGGCGGTGACCAGGGTGCCGTCGGCGAGCACCACATCGGCGGAGAGCAGGTTATCCACCGTCAGTCCGAAGCGCCGGGTCAGGTAGCCGATGCCGCCGCCCAAGGCCAAGCCTCCCACGCCGGTGGAGGCAATGAAGCCGCTCGGGGTTGCCTGGCCGAAGGCCACCGTTGCATGGTCCACATCGGCCCACGTGGCGCCGCCGTCGACCCGCACGGTGTGCGCCGCAGGGTCCACGGTGGTGCTACGCAGCGCCCCCAAGTCGATGACCAGCGCGTCGTCGGCGATGCCCAGGCCTCCGGCGTTGTGCCCGGCGCCGCGTACCGCGAGGAGAAGCTCGTGCTCGCGCGCGAAGTTCACGCAGGTGATCACGTCCGCGGAGTCCGCCACGCGGGCAATGGCTGCCGGATATTTGTCGATCATCGCGTTGTATACGGCGCGGACCTTGTCATAGTCGGGGTCCTCGGGCAAGGTCAGCGGCCCGCGCAGCGCTGCCGCGAGGTCCGCAAGAATTTCTGTCTTGCTACCCATGACCAACTCCTTCGTTCGGTTCTCTTGCTGGGTTTTACCCACCCTAGGAGCCCGCGCGTTCGTCTGGCGTTCGCAGCGTTCGCAGCCGTGCTACCCCAACCGTTCGCGTAGCCGCAGCAGGGCCGGGCTCCAGCAGCTCTCCCCAAGTTCTTCGGCCTGCCGCAGTGCTGCATCCAATTCGGTGCGGGCCAGATCCAACTGGCCGTGGTCGGCGAGCGCATCCGACAGCAGCATGCGCCAGTAGGGCATCCTCGCCAGCGCACCTTGTGCCTCGAGGGCACTGATGCCTTCGTGGATCCGGGTGATTCCTGCGCTGCCGCCGGCATACCACCCGGCGAAGATCTCGGCCCACTGCCCGTAGTAGGCGATCTCGTAGCGGCGGCATATTTTAAGTAGTTCAGCGATCCGCAGGCTCAGTTCCGCCCGGTCCCCGGCAAGCTGATGCAGCAGGCACACATACCCCAGAGCCACCGCCCTGGTATAGGGATGCCCGGAGGCGGCCGCCCTGGTCAGCGCTTCTGAGCCTAAGCGCAGGGCCTGGTCCGTGTGGCCGGCAAGCCAATGCGCGTGCGAGGCCCACGCTCGCGCATGGATTTCAAGCCGTGTGCCCAGGATGAACGAATAGCCGTTCTGTCCGCTCTCGTAGCAGGCGGCAAAATGCTCGATGGCTTCCTGATGCCGGCCCAGAGCCAACGCACCACCCGCCACCGCGAAATGCGATTGGCCAGTCAGGTCGGCATCTCCTTGCGACAGTTCCAGGGCGCGCACCCCAATGCTGTGGCACAACGGGTTCTTGCCTTCGACGTAGCGCCCGGCGAACAGCCCGATCAGGCTTGCGGCGAGAGCCTTCGGGTGGCCCAATTCTTGGGCCAACTGCGCCGTGCGTTCGAGATTGTCCAGTAGTTCGGGTGCCGAGTAGCCGCGCAACGCGGTCAGCGGTGAGGACATGGCCGTCCGGGTGGAAAGCTCCCGTTCGTCGCGTTCGCGCCCGGCAGGCTGGGCGGAGATCAGTTCCAAAGCGGTACGGAAGTTGACCAGTGCGGTTGAATTTGCATAGATCCTTGAAGCCGCCGCTCCGGCGCTGAGCGCAAAATCCAGGGCCCGACCGGGGTTTGAACCCAGCGCGTATTGTTCGGCGAGCACCGCGGCTACCGGGTCGAGATTTGCGGAGTGCAGTAATTCCAGGGATTGGGCCAGCCTGCGGTGAAGCAGCCAACGGTTGGCCGGAGTAACCTTCTCGTAGGCTGCCCGGCGCACCAGATGATGCACGAAGTCATAACCATTTCCTGCCGGTAGCAGAATTCCCAATCGCCACAGTTCATCCACCGCACCGACCAGGTCATGATTCTCCAGATCTGCTGCCTCGCTGAGCAGGTCAAGGGTGATTTCGCGGCCGTACGCGGAGGCAAGCTCCGCCAAGTGCTTGGCCGCGGGTGAGAGCTGTTCGAATCGATGATCAAGCACCGCATGGAATCCAGTGCCCTGCAGATCCCCGGATGATGAGGCAGCTCGGGCCGCTTCGAGAATGAACAGCGGGTATCCGCCCGTCGCGGCGTGCAAGAGCTTACCTTGGGAGCCGGTCAGCGCCTGGCCGCGAACTCGTGCAGCAAGTTCGGCGCTCTGCTCGACCCCCAGCGGTTCGAGGCTCAGTTCGCCCAGCGCGCCGGCGTTTCGCAGCGTGGTTAGCATTCCCGCCACGGCGGGGCTGCAAGCGGCGTCTGGGGTGCGCATGGTGGCCACGAGCAGGAGTTGGCTGGCATGAGGTCCGGAAAACAGGAAAGATATCCAGGCCGCGGTGTCGGCATCACACCAGTGCAGGTCATCGAGGATCAAAAGTATCGGACGGCCCGCGGTACCCATCGCGCGGGCCAGCCCTTCGAAAAACCTGTAGCGTTGCCAGGCATCGACCATAGCCCGGTTTCCCGCGTGGGCTTCGGCGCGTTGCGGCTCGCCCAGCAGCCCGGGCAGCAACCTGCCCACCTCGCGCTTGAGCTCCACTGGCAATCCAGCCAGCAGCGGGGCGAAGGCTCGATCACGCAACCAACCGGCCACCGGCGCAAGCGGGATGAGCCCACCGGAGTCCACGCAGCGTGCTCGGGCAATCAAGGCGCCGGTAGCGCGGGCATGGATTTCGAGCTGTCGGGCCAGGTGGGTCTTGCCTACTCCCGGCCCGCCTTGGAGCACTACCATTGATCGTTTTCCGCGCACCGTCTCGGCCCAGAGCTGTTTCAGGGTGTTCGTCTCGGTTTCACGCCCAGTGCTTTCCGGTCCGCCATCGGCCGATTCGCTTCGTGGACTTGACGTGCGTTGGGCACCGGGTTGCATCCGAGGCAGCATTTTTTGAATCAGCGACTGGGTATCGCGGCCCGGAGCGACGCCCAGTTCGTTGTCCAGAACCTCAGCGCACTTATGGAAGGTGTACATGGCCGCCGTATCTTCGCCCAGCGACATCTGCACGCGCATCAGGTCCCGATACCCGGCCTCCTCCAAGGGTTGGACATCCAAGCGTCTCTGCGCCATGGCTAGGGCTCGATGGCCCTGGCCCCTGTTCAGCCATCCATCGGTGGCCTGGGCGCACAACTGCGCGCACTGCCCCGCGAGCCGTTCACGCGAATGCAACACCCAGTCGGCGTAGCTACCGGGCATCAGCTCACCCAGGTATTCGGCTACCGCTAGTTCGGCATGATCCAAGAATCGCTGATCATCTCCGCGCGCGGTGGCATCCTCTGCTTGGGCCCGCTGTTCGGCGAAAATTTGGGCGTCTACGCGAATCCCGGCACTGCCCAACCAGGAAATGGCCCCATCGGCAGTGCCCAGGCAGTCGACCGCGCCGAGCCCGATGCGCAGGTTATGAAGTTCGCGGCGCAGATTCGTTTGTGCTTGGGAGTCGCTGGATTCCGGCCAGAAGGTTCCCGCTAAAAGCAGCCGTGGTATTTGGACTCCGGGATGCAACACCAGATAGGCCAACAATTCAAGTGCCCGCGATCGGCCCGAGAGAACATCAGCGCCCCACGCGGTGAGCCGCTGTTCCCCAAACAAATTCAGATATAGCACTATTGGCCTTCCCCGAGTTGGCCCCACATATCATTGTGGCACCACCTAACTGGTGCCACAATGCCCAGACGACGCGGAACGCAAAACCGCCCGCGCTTCCGGGAACGGAAGCACGGGCGGTTTGGTGTTGCTGCTTAGCGGCTGGCGACGAAAGCCTGCACACAGGCCTCGATGTCCTCGGCCGAATGCGCGGCGGAGAGCTGCACACGGATGCGCGCGGCCCCCTTCGGCACGACAGGGAAACTGAACGCGGTGACGAAGACGCCATGCTCCAGCATTTTGCCGGCGACTTCAGCGGCCTTGACCGCGTCCCCGAACATGACCGGGATGATCGCGTGCTCGCCGTCGAGGAGGTCGAAGCCCTCCTCGGTCATCCGGCGGCGGAAGTGCGCCGCGTTTTCGAAGAGCTTTTCGCGCAAATCTCCGGATCCTGCCACCAGGTCAAGGGCGGTCAGCGTGGCTGCCACGATGGACGGGGCCAGCGAGTTGGAGAACAGGTATGGGCGTGCCTTCTGGCGGAGCATCGCCACGATCTCCCCGCGGCCGGCAACGTAGCCGCCCGAGGCACCGCCCAACGCCTTGCCGAAGGTTCCGGTGTAGATATCAACCCGGTCCGAGACGCCGGCGTGCTCCGGGGTTCCGGCACCGTTGGAGCCCATGAAGCCTACCGCGTGGGAATCATCGACCATTACCAGTGCGCTGTACTTGTCCGCCAGGTCGCAGATCGCTTCCAGCGGGGCCAAGAATCCGTCCATGGAGAACACGCCATCGGTGACGACGATGGTGCGCCGGGCACCGGCGCCGTCGTTCATGGCGGCGGCCGCCTGCAGCTGGGTTTCCAGGTCTTCCATGTCCTGGTTCTTGTAGCGGAAGCGTGCCGCCTTCGACAGGCGAATTCCGTCGATGATCGATGCGTGGTTCAGCGCGTCGGAGATGATCGCGTCTTCGGCGCCGAACAGGGATTCGAAGACACCGCCGTTGGCATCGAAGCAGCTGGAGAACAGGATGGTGTCTTCGGTTCCGAGGAATGCCGAGAGCTTGGCTTCAAGTTCCAGGTGCAGGTCCTGGGTTCCGCAGATGAAGCGGACCGAGGCCATGCCGAAGCCGCGATCATCCATGGCGTTCTTGGCCGCGTCGATGATGCGCTGGTCGTCGGCCAGACCTAGGTAATTATTCGCGCAGAAGTTCAATACCCGGCGGGATTCGCTGCCCAGCGAGCCGGCCATGATCGATGCGGACTGCGCCGAGTCGATGTGGCGTTCGGCCTTGAAGAGGCCCGAATCCTTAAGCTGCTCCAGTTCCGCGGACAGCTGGTCTTTCATATCTGTATACATGTCATATCTCCTAGAAAACTGTCCAGTCCAAAACAACTTTGCCGCCGTGTCCCCCACGAGCGGCGGTGAAGCCTGCTTGCCATTCGGTAGCCGGCAGGAAGTCGGTGACCACCGAGGCGACGCGTTCACGCAAAATATCAGAGGTGGTGAGCATGGCGCTCATGGCGTACCAGGTCTCGAACATTTCGCGCCCGTAGATGCCCTTCAGGGTGAGCATGTGGGTGACGACCTTGCCCCAGTTGATATCGATCGATTCACTGGGCAGGCCGAGCATGCTGATCTTGCCGCCGTGGTTCATGTTTTCGATCATTTCGGGCAACGCGGTCTTGTGGCCAGACATTTCCATGCCGAAGTCGAAGCCCTCGCGCATTCCCAATTCCTTCTGGGCTTCGGCGATTCGCTGTTGGGCCACGTTGATCGCCAGGTCCACGCCCATGGTGCGGGCCAGCTCCAGGCGCTGCTCGGACACGTCGGTGATGGCGATATTGCGGGCGCCGGCATGGCGGGCCACCGCGGCGGCCATCAGGCCTATGGGGCCGGCTCCGGTGATGAGCACGTCTTCGCCGACCATGGGGAACTGCAGCGCGGTGTGCACGGCGTTGCCGAATGGGTCGAAGATAGCGCCGAGCAGCGGGGTGATGCGCTCGTCGCGGTGAACATATACGTTGCTTTCGGGGATCGCTACGTATTCGGCGAACGCGCCATCGCGCTGCACGCCGACGGAGTTGACATTGATGCACATATGGGGGCGTCCGGCCCGGCAGTTGCGGCACAGGCCGCAGACCACGTGGCCTTCGCCGGAAACCCGGTCACCGATCTTAACGCCTTGCACGAACGAGCCGACCTCGACGACCTCGCCGTAGAATTCGTGGCCGGGGACCAGCGGGGTGTTGATCATGGCCTTCGCTGCATCGTCAAAGGCTTCGATGTGCAGATCGGTGCCGCAGATTCCGGCGGTCATCACACGGATTTTGACATCGTGGACGCCGACCTCCGGCTCTGGCCGGTCGACGAGTTCCAGTCCGGCATGTGGTCCGGACTTGTACAGTGCTTTCATGCTGGTTCCTTTGGGATCGGGCATCGGGGTGCGTGCACGACAGACTTGGGGTTGTTTCAAGTGTCGCACCCAACAGCATGGGAAGAAACCTTAGACGAACTTCGATTTCCTGATCTAACGATTTAGTATTTACTTCATGGAATTACATCAGTTGCGGATTCTTCGCGAGCTAGCGGATTTAGGCAGCGTCAACGCGGTCGCGAAGGCCCTGTACGTCTCACCGTCGGCTGTGTCCCAACACCTCGCGCAGTTGCAGCGCGGCTTCCCAGCTGCGCTGACTCAGAAGGACGGACGCCGGCTGGTGCTAACGGCCGAGGGAAAGTTGCTGGCTTCGGCCGCCGCCTCGGTTGCCTCGACCTTGGCCGAGGTCGAGGCGAAGATCCGCACACAGGACCAAGACCTAGAGGTGCCAATACATATCGCGGGGTTCCACTCCATCGGGCAGACGATCTTCGCTCCGCTGCTGACCTACCCGGAAGGGGAGCTACCCCCGCTGCGCTTCTCCGATGAGGATGTCTCGCAACAGGACTTCCCGGCACTGACCTCCGGCTACGATTTGGTGCTGGCCCACCGCATGCCGCATACCGCGCCTTGGCCGGAAGAACGCATTGCCGTGATCCCGCTGGCCTTTGAACCCTTGGATATCGCAATTCACCGCGATCACCCGTTGGCAGCGTACTCCGAGCTTTCCCCGGAACAAGTGATCGACGAGCGGTGGGTGGTCTCGCGTTCTGGCTTTTCGCCGGCCGACGTCCTGGAGACCATCGCCGCCCTCGCCGGCCGGGCACCGATGGTGGAGCACCGAGTCAATGACTACGCCACCGCCGGGGCATTGATTGAAGCCAGCAAATGCCTAGGAATCTTGCCGCGGTACACGGCGCGCAACACCCTGGATGAAACGGTGATTTTACGACCAATCAAAGGCTTGAACTCAGGTCGACAAATCGACCTTCTACTGCGGGCGGAGCATTTGCACCGCGGCACGGTAAACGATGTCATCAACGCCATCCGCAGTACGGTGCAGCGGCTGGTAATCAGCTGAGGCAGCAATACGCAATCACCCCCTAGGCACGAAACCGCAAGGCAAAACCCTCTTTTGCATGTCGGTCACTGTCCCGCGAGCATGCCCGATGGCTTTCTACGCACCGCCGCCGCCTTTTATGGTGGCCGCGGAATGGCTCCGGGTACGGAAAACGCCCGCCCCTCGAAAGGGACGGGCGTTTATAAGCAGTTCATTATCAGCCGTTGAAGGCGTCCGGATCTGGACCGGTGCGGCCATCCCGGTCCAGCGCCTCAATCGCGGACATCTGGTCAGCGGAGAGCTCAAAGCCGAACAGGTCTAGGTTGGCGGCGATCCGCGCGGGGGTGACCGACTTCGGGATAATGATCCTTCCTTCCTGCAGGTGCCAGCGCAGGATCACCTGCGCGGCGGTGACATTGTGCATTGCGGCAATCGCCAGAATCGATTCCTCGCTCAGCAGCGCTCCCTGCGCCAGTGGGCTCCAGGCTTCCGTGGCGATGCCGTGCTCGGCGTTCGCGGCGATCACTTCGCGATTCTGCAGTGCCGGGTGCAGCTCGACTTGATTGACCGCCGGAACGATGTCCGCCGCCTCGACCAGCTTTTCCAGATGCCCCGGCTGGAAGTTCGATACGCCAATGGCACGGACTTTCCCCTCGGAATAGAGCTTTTCGAGCGCTTTCCACGAGTCGACGTAGAGATCTTTCGCGGGCGCCGGCCAGTGGATCAGGAATAGATCCAAGTAGTCCAGGCCCAGGCGTTCAAGGCTCGCCCCAAAGGCTTCGAGGGTCTGCTCGTAGCCCATATCGGCGATCCAGAGCTTGGAGGTGATGAACAGTTGATCACGGGCTATGCCGGACTCGGCCAGGGCCTTTCCCACGCCTTCTTCGTTGCCGTAGATCGCGGCGGTGTCAATGCTGCGGTAGCCAGCGTCCAGCGCGGCGGCGACGGCTGCCGTGGTCTGCTCATTTGGCACTTGGAAGACTCCGAAGCCCAGCTGCGGCATTTCGATGCCGTTGTTGAGCGTGAGGTTTGGGATTGAATTGGTCATGGGACTCCCTTTGAGAATTTTTTCTGGTCATTCAGTGGTTAGTTGAGCGGTGAAAGCCCGGTCGGTGAAAGCCTGCGGCCTAGTTTGCTGCCATAACCGCGGTTCGCGCAGTCGACGGCTCCCGCTTGGCCAACGAGGCGGCCAGCAGCATCAACAGCAGCGCGGCGAGGGTGATGGCGGCGCCAATCCAGATCGGCGAGGTGTAGCCAAGCCCCACGGCGATGCCCACCCCGCCGGCCCAAGCGCCGAGGGCATTGCCGACATTAAAGGCGCCGATATTTGCTCCGGAAGCCAGCGTCGGGGCAGTCCCGGCGTAGCGCATGATGCGGCTTTGCAGGCCGGGAACGGTGCCGAAGCCGAATCCACCCATGAGCAGCAGGGCCACGACGGTGGCTATCGGGCTTGCCGCCAGAGCACCGAAGCCCACCAGGACAACAACCAGGGAGGCGATGAAGATCAGCAGCGTGCGGTCGATGTTCCGGTCGGCCATGCGTCCGCCGAACCAATTGCCAACGAATAGCCCCACGCCGAAGAGCACCAGCAGCCATGGGACGGCTCCGGAGGCAAAGCCGGATACTTCGGTCAGCGTGTAGGCGATGTAGGTGAAGGCACCGAACATCCCGCCATAGGCAAGCACCGTGACACCCAGCGAGAGCCACACCTGCAGGGAGGCGAAGGCGCTCAGCTCCCTGCGCAGGGATACCGCTTCGGCGGCATGCCGGAGCACCGGCACCAGAAGCAGGATGCCGATCAGTGCGAGCACCCCGATGCCGGAGATGGCCCAGAAGGTGGAACGCCACCCCGCCTGCTGGCCCAGGAAGGTTCCGAAGGGAACGCCAAGGACATTGGCGGCGGTCAGTCCGGTGAACATGATGGCGATGGCCCGCGCCTTCTTGGCCCCGGGCACCAGATCCGCGGCGACGACGGTGCCGATGCCGAAGAAGGCGCCGTGGCATAGTGCGGCGATCACCCGCCCGATCATGGCCCCCATATAGTCCGGGGCGATGGCGGTGAGCGTATTGCCGATGATGAACAGCACCAGCAGCCCCACCAATACCGGTTTGCGCGGCAGGCGCACGGTGGCGGCGGTCAGCCCGAGAGCGCCGACCACCACGCTCAGCGCGTAGCCGGAGATCAGCCATCCTGCGGCCGCTTCGCTGACGCCGAAGTCCGCCGCCACCTCGGGCAGCAGGCCCATGATCACAAATTCGGTGAGCCCGATGCCGAAGGCACCTAGGGCCAGCGCGATGAGTCCCAGTGGCATTTGCTTACTCCTGATAAACTTGAACAATAGTTGCAGACGCTTGTTATTGCGCCGATGGGTTAAATAGTTGCACACGCAACTAATGCGCGCAAGCAATCATTTTGGAGGATGAAGTGGGAATCGCAGACGACGCGGTCGAAATCCGTGCCCACGGGTGGCGTACATTGGCGGCCTTGCACGGAATTATCGAGTCCGCACTGGAAAAAGACCTCAGCGCAGAAGTCGGCTTGTCTGTGGTGGAGTACACACTTCTGGACGCGCTGAACCGGCAGGACGGCTGGCATATGCGCATGGCGCAACTGGCCCGGGCGACCGCGCTGAGCCCCAGCGCCACCACACGCCTGGTGACCCGTTTGGAAGATCGCGCCCTGCTCTCCCGGGTGCTCTGCGCCGATGACCGACGCGGCATCTACACCGAGCTGACGCACGCCGGCCAGCAGCTTTACCGCAAGGCGAAGCCAATTCACGACGCAACCCTGGAACGCGTGCTCAAGGAGGCCGAGCAGCAGCCCGAACTCGCACCGCTAGCCCGGATCCTGCCTCAGTTCCCTTCCGCCTAGCCCTCTGCCACTTCCGCGAAAGGCCACAACCATCGTGATACCCCGCTTCTCCGCCGTGCTTTTCGACTGCGACGGCGTCCTCGTAGACTCCGAACTGATCACCAATTCGGTCCTCCGCACTATGCTGCTCGAGCTGGGCTGGGAGATCGGCGTGCAGGATTGCCTAGAGATTTTTATCGGCAAGGCACTGAAGGACCAATGGGAACCGATTTTCGCGCACACCGGATTCCGCATCGACGGTGCGTGGCTCACCAGATTCCGCGCACGCCGAGATGATGCGCTGCGCAGCGCGCTGGCCCCGATCGACGGCGCGGCCCACGCGGTAGCCGCGATCGCCAAGACCTACGGGTCAAAGATCGCCTGCGCCACCGGCGCGGATCGAGGCAAAGTGGAAATGCAGCTTTCGGTTACCGGCCTGGCCCCCTGGTTTGGAGATCGCGTATTCAGCGGCATGGAGTATCCGCGCAGCAAGCCAGCACCGGATGTGTATCTGGCAGCCGCCGCGGCTCTGCAAATTGACCCGCTTCAGGCGCTGGTCATCGAGGATACCGTCACCGGAGTCACCGCCGGGGTGGCAGCCGGCGCCACGGTGTTCGGCTTCGCCAATGGCGGTCCCAGCAGCACCGCGGCCGAGGACCTGCTGGCGGCCGGGGCAAGCCGGATTTTCAGCAGCATGGACCAACTGCACGCGCTGACCATCAAGGATTAGCGTCCCGGGTCTCTGGCCGGGATTACGCAGCCGACGCCGCCGGCGGCGTGCGTCACCGTGTTTCCGAAAGTGCTCAACTACCGCGCCGGATGCTGCAGCGCACGGTCGAGGGTCACCGCCAGCTTTCGCCAATAACCTAGTTCATACACGACAATCACGGTGAGCGGCGAGCACAGCAGCACCAGCAGGCAAGCCCAGACCGGAAGGCCCCATTGGCTCAGCAGGACCGCAGCCAGCGGCATCAGAAACGTCGGTAGATGCGCCAGGGTAAACATCGCAGCGTCCAGCAACCAGGTCAGCAACGAGGCGATGATCAGCATGAAGATGAATACCGGAATCGCCAAGGCGAGGATCACCACGACCGGATCCGTGGCGGCCTGCGGGTCATAGGCGTAGCCGACCGTATGCAGCCCGGCACCAATCGCGGCGATGCATGTGAACAGGGCAATATGACCGTAAATCCACGCGGAAGCCTTGTCGCGCCGCTGATGCAGGACCGGCCCGGAGGGCAGCTGAAAGTATGCCCACCACAGGCTGAAAGAGATCAGCACGCCTACCGAGACCACCACCACGCTCTCAAAGCTCCAATTAGAGCCCGCCGAGATCGCGCGGGCCGCCGCCAGCGTTCCCACGATGCATTCGCCGAGAGCGATGATGGCCATCAAGCCATAGCGTTCGGCAATGTGGTGGGCATGCCAGGGAATGCCTGATTCGCCGCGCCGACGGGCCTCCTTCTCGGCAATCAATGGCGCACTGAAATCGATGACCCAGAAAATCGCCAGGCAGACCAAGGCCGGAACCAGCGACAGCGGAAGGAAAAGGAACGAGGTCCAGCCGATCTGCGCGATGCCCACGCCGATAGCGTTTCCGCGGGCCACCACTCGGTGCTGCGGGTCCTGCCGGGCGACTCGCAGCCATTGCCCGATCAGCGCGATGCGCATGACTATGTAGCCGACTACCATCACATTGGCATCCAGCACCGCCCCATGATCTATGGATTGGAACATCATCGGGATGCCGACCGCCAGCACGATGACGCCCGCCATCTGCACCAGCGTCAGGCTCCTGAACAGCCAATCGTCATTATCGAAGGCCGAGGCCAACCAGGCATAGTTGGCCTAGGCCCAGACGATCGCCAAGCAGGCGATGACAAAGGAAACGATGGCCGGCAGATAATGGCCTACCTCGATGCCGTGGGCCAGCTCGCTACCGGCCACGCCGAAGGCGGTGACGAAGGTCAGGTCGAAGAATAACTCCAGGGTGCTGGCGGACCTGTTTTTCTCCTGCGGATCCCGGCCGCGCATGCGCCGCAGGCCATGCTGGTAGAAATTATCTCCCGTGCTTACGGTCATCGATACAGCCTTTTCGAACGGCAACTTGCGAACAGCAATAGAATATTGGACCGAACACTGAAATACGCAAGCAACCGCCATCGACCACCGCTTCTTTGCTACTTCCCGGCAGCGTCAAGCTCGTGCTTCAGCGGGAAGTACCAGCGCATGATCTCGCGCAATTTATCCGAGTCACCGCGTGCCCAATTACGCATCAGCTCCCCGCCGAAAGAAATCGCGGTCACCGGCTGTGCGCCGGCCGAGATCATCCGGTCGAAGGCCCGATCGTGGGCCACCTGCGAAATTCCTCCCACGGCATCGGCTACCGGGTAGACCTCGTATCCTTCGGCCAGCATGTCCAAGGTCGGGAAGGTCAGGCAGACTTCGGTCCACAGCCCGGCCATCACCACCTTGCGGCGGCCGCTGCCCTCGATGGCCCCACGAAATTCGGCGTCCTCCCACGCGTTGACACCGCTGCGGTCAATCTCCGGCACTCCGGGCAGCTCGTCCTTGATGTGCTGCGCGGTGCCCTCGTTCACGCCCATGTCCACGCCGACCGTGGAGAGCACCACCGGAATCTCGTATTTCATGGCCAGGCGGCACAGCGCCACGACGTTCAAGTCGATCCGCTCACGGGTGGCCGAGGTGACGGTGCCGTACTGCTCGGGCTGGTAATCGATCAGCGCCAAGACGCAGTTCTGCGGTGTCAGCAAGTGATCGTGCGCTTGATCGCGGATCGGTTCCGGCGAGGTCTTCTTGGACATCTGCTTCTCCTTCAGGGCCTATGCACCAACGAAAAGGGGTACGTGGAAAACACGTTATCCTACGCGGTGCGGCGGAACCAGAGGCCAGAGCGAGGCGCGCGCGAATGCCTTCGGCCCATTGGACCGGCCCAAGGCAGGCGCCTGGGCGGCAAGGCGCGGCTGCACCGCCAATGCGGGGTTCTCCTCCGGCTCCAGTTGCACCATTGCGCCAGGTGGCACACTCTTGCGCGCCGGGACCAGACGGATCACCCATCGAATCCCGCCCGGCCGCGGTTCCGCCGAGCGTTCGGAAGCCACCTGGCCAAATGACGGCTCCCTAGTTGACGTTCTGCGCCTGCTGGTCCGCTTCGAAGTAGCTGACCAGGCCTTCCTCCAGACCGGGAATCTGCAGCGTCTGCCCCGACGAGCGCAGCGAACGGGCACCCAAATCACCCACGGCGACGGCAGCCCGGGCAGCCAGCGGCGAGGTTTCGGTCGCTCCCCCATCACGGGCGAAACGCAGGAATTCGGCGATCAGATTCGGGTCGGCGCCGCCGTGGCCCGCATCATCACCCTTGATCTCAACCTTCAGATCCGGTTCGGCGAAACCATGCGTGGTGCGGGTGTTCCACACGTGGATGAAGTCCCCGGGGCCGTCACCGAAGTTCTCCAACCTTCCGGCGCTGCCGATGACCGTGTAATTGCGCCAGTAGTCGGGGGTGAAATGGCACTGCTGATAGGAGGCCAGCACCCCGTTATCCAGCTTCATCTGAACCATCGACAGATCCTCCACATCAAGCTTCGGGTTCAGGCCGCGCTGCGCGGACGGCGGCCAGTTCTCCAGGGAGAACCAGTCGCGCAGGCGCAGGTCCGCATTGTTCCGCCGGTCCTCCACCTGGCCGTAGACCGCCAGCGATCCGACGCCGGAGACCTGGGTGCTGTAGCCGTTGGCCAGCCAGTGGATGACATCGATATCGTGGGCCCCTTTCTGCAAGAGCAAGCTATTGCTGTATTGGCGTTCGGCGTGCCAGTCCTTGAAATAGTAATCTCCGCCGTTGCCCACGAAGTGCCGGCACCACACGGCCTTCACCTCGCCGATGGCGCCCTGTTCGATCAGCTGCTTCATCTGCCAGATCACCGGCATATGGCGCATATTGTGCCCGACGTACAATCTGGTGCCGGTGCGCTGGGCGGCGGCCAGGATCTCGTCGGCGCGCTCCAGGGTGATGTCCAGGGGCTTTTCGACAAAGGTGGGGATGCCCGCTTCCAGCGTGCGGAGCACGACGTCGCGGTGCGTGAAATCCGGGGTGAGGACCAGGACCGCGTCGAGGCCGGCGTCCAGCAATACCTGCAGGTCCGCGGTGACTTCCGCCTCGGGCAAGGCCGCCCGGGCATCCTCGCGGCCGCGCTCGCTGGTATCGCAGACGATCCGGACCACGCTGCCTTCCTCCGGACGTTGCAGGTAGCGGTGCAGCGAAGCCCGAAGTCCGAAGCCGACGATTCCGACCTTGAGGTCCATGTAGTTCTCCTTTTGATTGGCGCCCTTGCGGCGCGCAGCAAATATTTGATGACCGGATGAAGCCGGCGCGGCTAGCCTGAGCCGAGGTTCAGCGGGCCGGGGAAGAAGCAGCGGGCCGCATGATCACCCTGCAGCGGGTCCAGCCGCGGCTCGGAGGCGGCGCAGCTGGGTTGCGCGATGGGACAGCGGGTATGGAATCGGCACCCCGTCGGCGGGTCGATGGGCGAGGGCGGATCCCCCTGCAGCAGGATCAATTCACGCGGTGTGCTCGAACCCTGCCGGAGTTCGGGCGCCGCGGAGAGCAGCGCCTGGGTGTAGGGGTGGGCGCTGTGCTCATAGACCCTGTCGTAGCTTCCGGATTCGACCACCTTGCCCAGATACATCGTCGCGACGCTGTCCGAGATATGCCGGACAATCTGCAGGTCGTGGGCGATGAACACGAAGGTCAACCCGAGTTCCTGCTGCAGATCCTGAAGCAGGTTGACCACCTGGGCGCGCACCGACACATCCAGGGCCGAGACCGCCTCATCGCAGATCAGCACCCGGGGATTCAGCGCAATGCCGCGGGCAATGCCGATGCGCTGCTGCTGGCCGCCGGAGAAGTTATGCGGATAGCGGCTCAAATGATCCGGGTTCAGCCCCACCAATTCCATCAGCTCCGCGATCTTCGCCCGCCGCCGGGCACGGGGCACCAGATCGGGATGGATTTCGAAGGGTTCGAGCAGGATCTGCTCGATGGTCATCCGCGGATCGAGCGAAGCGTAGGGATCCTGGAAGATGAGCTGGATGTTCCGGCGCATCAGGGCACGCTCGGCACGCTGCAGCTCGTTGATGTCCACCCCGTCAAAGAGCACCTGGCCTTCGCTGGGCTTTTCCAGCCCGGAGAGGATGCGGGCAAGTGTGGACTTCCCGCAGCCGCTCTCACCGATGATCCCCAGCGTCTGCCCGGCGGGCACCTGCAGGTCCACCCCGTCCAGCGCCTTGAGCACCTTCTTCGCTCCGAAGGGCAGCGGCCGGGCTACCGGATAGTGCATCCTGATATCGCGCAGTTCCATAATCGGTCCGGATGCTGTCTTGCCGGTCCGCGGCTCAGTGGCTGTATGCGGCATGACTCGGTACCTCCTGGGAATGGAAACAGGCCGATTGGCGTCCGGCCGAGATGGCCTCCAGCGCGGGCACGGCGGCGGTGCAG
Source organism: Arthrobacter sp. MYb221 (assembly GCF_002979835.1). Taxonomy (NCBI): domain Bacteria; kingdom Bacillati; phylum Actinomycetota; class Actinomycetes; order Micrococcales; family Micrococcaceae; genus Arthrobacter; species Arthrobacter sp. MYb221. The sequence continues at coordinate 361,840 of NZ_PCPW01000002.1, forward strand.
GCTTCGTCGGCCAGGAAACACCGGTTGGCGAACGAGCAGCCCACGGGAATGTTCAACAGGTCCGGCGGGCTGCCGGGAATCGCCGGAAGCCGGTGACCCTTGAGCGCTTCACTGGCCACGGATTCGGCGAGCCCCCGGGTATAGGGGTGGCGCGGCGCGGAAAGCACCTGGGCGGTCGGCCCCTGCTCGATGATCCGTCCGGCATACATGACCGCTACCTGGTCGGTGACCTCGCGCACCACCGAAATATCGTGGGTGATCAGGATCAGGCCCATATTGTTCTCCGCCTGCTGCTCCTTGAGCAGCTCCAGAATCTGGGCCTGCACGGTCACATCCAGGGCGGTGGTCGGTTCGTCGGCGATCAGCAGTTCGGGTCCCAAGGCCAGCGCCATGGCAATGACAATGCGCTGGCGCATGCCGCCGGAGAATTGGTGCGGGTAGTCGTTCACCCGGCTGGCCGCGGCCGGGATGCGCACCCGGTCCATCATCTCGATGGCCGCGGCCTTCGCGGCCTTGCGGCTGTAGCCGCGGTGCACCCGGAACAGCTCGCCGATCTGCCGGCCCACCGGATGCACCGGGTTCAGGGCGCTGAGCGCGTCCTGGAACACCATGGACATGCACGGGCCGGTCAGCTGCCGGCGGCGTTTGGCGCCGATGGACAGCAGGTCTTCGCCGTTGAGCAGGATTTCGCCGCCGGCGACCCTGGCCGGAGGGGTGTCGAGCAACCCCATGATGGTCCGGGCGGTCACCGACTTGCCGGATCCCGACTCGCCCAGGATGCCCAGGCACTGGCCGGCGGCAAGCTGCAGGTCGACGCCGTTGATGGCGGTCGCGGTGCCCTGAGGCGTGGCGAACTGGACGCGCAGGTCGCGGATTTCCAGCAGTGGCCGCGGGGCGTGGTGCGGTTGCCTCATTACTTTCCTTTCGGGTCGAATTCGTCGCGCAGCGCTTCGCCGAAGAGCACGAAGCCGAGCACCGTTATGGTCAGGAAGATCGCGGGGAAGAGCAGCAGGTGCGGTGCGGCGTCGATGTAGTCGCGGGCGGCCGCCAGCTGCAATCCCCAGGAGACCGCCGGCGGGGTCAGCCCGATGCCGATGAAGGTCAGCCCGGCTTCCGCGGAGATCATGCCGCCCACCCCGAGGGTCTGCAGCACCAGCAGCGGGGTGACGGCGTTGGGCACGATGTGCTTGGCGATAATGCGCCGGTTGCCGGCGCCGAGCAGCCGGGCGGCCTGCACATATTCGCGGTGCCGGATCTCGAGCACCGAGGAGCGCATGAAGCGCACCCCGCCGGGCCAGCTGAACAGTGCCAGCGCGAAGATCACGGTCCAGATATTGCGCTGGCCGAACAGCTGCAGCACCACGATCGCCGCCAGGATGAACGGCAGGCCGAAGGCCATATCGCAGATGCGGGAAATGACCGCGTCCACCCAGCCTCCGAAGTAGCCGGCGATCGCGCCCACCAGGGCGGCAATGGCGAAGGCGATGGCCGAGACCACGATGCCCACCAGGATGGAGGCCCTGGCCCCGTAGATCACGTTCGTGTAGTAGTCGCAGCCCTGGATGTCGATGCCGAAGAGATGCGCGGCGCTCGGGGCCTGGTTGGAGAGCATGATGTCGCAGTTCTCGGTCGGTCCGGCGCCGAATCCGGTGAACAGCTGCGGAAAGGCCGCCATGATGATCATCAGCAGCACGATCGTGCCGGAGATGGCCAGCCGGGGGCGCAGCCACCAGCGCCGGTGGGCGCCGCGGCTCGGAGCCGGGGCCCGGTCCACCGCCTGGGCGCCGTCGCCGGGGCCGATTGTTGTGCTTGTCGCGCTCATATTCTCACCCGTGGATCGATTAGGCCGTAGGTCAGGTCAACCAGGAGGTTGAAGACCAGGTAGACCAGCACCAGCAGGGTGGCGATGCCCACCACCACGGTGCCTTCCTTGTTGTTGATGGAGGAGACCATCAGCCCGCCGATGCCCGGCAGATTGAAGATGGCCTCGATGATCACTGCCCCGCCGAGCATCCCGGCCAGGCTCAGGCCCAGGTAGGTGACCACCGGGATCATGGCGTTGCGCAGCGCGTGGCCCCAGATGATGCGCCGCGGAGTAAGGCCCTTGGCCTTCGCGGTTCGCAGGTACTCGGCGCGCAGGACGTCCACCAGCGAGGTGCGGGTCAGCCTGGCCAGGCCGGCGGCGGCCTCCAGCGCCATCACCAGGGCGGGCAGGATGAAGGCCATCGGCCATCCGGCGCGGATGCCGGCCGGATCGACCCAGCCCAGGTGCACGCCGAAGTAGGTTTGGGCGCCCAGCGCGATGACGAACCCCGGCACCCCCATGAACAGGACCGTGAAGACCAGTGCGAAGTGGTCCCCGGTTTTCCCGGCACGCAACCCGCCGTAGACCCCGATGAGCAGGCCGATGAAAAGCTTGAGCACCCATGCGGTCAGGGCGAGGGCCAGCGTGGTTGGCAGGCGTTCCAGGATCAGTCCCAGCACCGGGCGGCCGAAGAAGTCGATGCCGAAATCGCCGCGGAAGACGCCGAGGATGTAGTTTCCGTACTGGACGAAAAAGGGATCATCCAGATGGTAGGCCTGGCGGATCTGCGCCACGGTGGCTTCCGGCAAGGGACGCTCCCCGGTCAATGCCGAAATCGGGTCACCGGGCATCAGGAAGGTCAACGCGTAGATGATGAATGTGGCGCCGAGCAGCACCGGGATCATCTGCCCGATACGCCGAACGGTATAGCCCAGCATGGGTACTCCCTCATCACAATAGGTGGCTGGCGCGGCCGCAAGATCTTCGCGCGGCCGCACCAGCCAAACGGAACCGTTGCTAGCAGCCGTAGCCGGCGCGGTAGTACTGCAGGTCTCCCTGGACGTCGTTCAGCTGCGCGCACTGCGATTGGAGTCCGTAGTCGGTGGGGATGAACAGCGGGATCGCCGGCAGATCCTCGACGATGATCGCCTCGGCTTCGGTGTAGAGCTTCGCGGCCTTGGCTTCGTCCATTTCCGCGCGGGCCGCACGCAGCAGCGTGTCGACCTTGTCGTTCGAGTAGCCGGTCACCGTGTTGCCGTCTCCCCCGGTCTCGTACTGGCTCAGGTACTGGTCCGGCGACATGTAGGACCAGCCCCACAGGCCGAACACGGCTCCATCGAGCTTCTGGCTGTTGCGGCGTTCGGAAAGCTCGGTGCCCAGGGTGGGCTTCAGCTGCACCTTGATGCCCAGGTTGTCCTGGATCTGCTTGGTCAGCGCTTGGACCAGCTGCTGGTCCGAGGCGGAGTTGCTCTCGATGATCAGCGTGCCGTCAAACCCGCCGTCCTCGGCCAGGATCTTCTTGGCCCGCTCCGGGTCGAAGACGCAGTCGGCGCAGGAGCCGGACACATAGGAACCCAGCGACGGAGGCACCAGCGAATCCGAGGTTTGCGCATGGCCCTTGAGCAGCGAGGCGGCAATGGCTTCGCGGTCGATGGACAGCGAGATGGCCCGGCGCAATGCCGGGGACTTCAGTTCCTCGACGTATTCGGGGATCTGCAGCGTCTGCTGCTTGGAGGCGGTTTCCACCTCGTAGAGGGCCTGTTCGCCCAGCTGGTTCTTCGCTTTGTCGACCATGGTCGCCGGCACATTGCGGATCATGTCGAGGTTTCCGGCGGTCATGTCGGTGTAGGCGGCATCCACCGCGGTGTAGATCTTGCCGACCAGCTTGTCCGCACCGCCGGAGAATCCTTCGGCGCCCTTGAAGCCGTCCCATTTCTCCAGGACGACCTGTTGGTTATGGTCCCAGGAGATGAACTTGTAGGGGCCGTTGGAGACCGGGGACTGCTCGTAGGCGTCCAGGTCTTCGAAGGCGGATTTCGGCATGGGGCAGGTCGGATTGGTGCTCAACAGCTTCGGGAAGTCGGCGTTCGGCGCATTCAGGGTGACCCTCAGTCGGGTTTCGTCGACAACCTCCACCCCGGAGAGCTTTTCGGTCGAAGCCTTGCTGCCATCGGTCGGGTTCAGTTCTTCGTAGCCCTTGAAGGAGACGAAGGTACCGTTGCCTTGCCAGGCGTTGGAGCCGGTGGCTGTCGCGTTCCAGGCCTCGGCGAAGGAGTGTGCGGTGACCGGCGTGCCATCGTGGAAGGTCCATCCGTCCTGCAGTTCGATGTCCCAGACCTTGGCGTCCTGGCTGGTGACGGACTTGGCGGCCAATGGCTCCAGTTTCTGGCTCTGGGAGTTGACCTCCATCAGGTTCGCGCAGAGCGCCATGCCGATCTGGCTTCCGGGTTCCTTCTGCGGAGTGATGCTTTTTGGTTCCGTCGACATGAATGTCAAGGTCGCGTCTGATCCTTCGGCGCCGGTTGCGGCCGTGCTCGACGATGAGCATCCCGTGGCGAGGAGCGCCAATGAGGCCACCCCCGCAACGAACGCGATTTTCTTGGATTGTTTCATCCTTTTCCTCCCTGATTTACGGCATTCCGGGCACGAGCGCCAAGGCAGTGGCTGCCGTCACATTTATTTATTTTATGAAATAAAGTAAACACGATAGGAGGATGATGTCAACAGTTGTGCATGAAATTACTTGCGGATTGCCTCGGCGTGCATCCGCTCGATGAAGCTCAGCGGGTTGCTCAGCACTTCGTTAACCATGATGCTGGCGGCAAAAATGGACAGCGATAGTTCATGATCGCTGGAGTAGACCACCCGCTGGGCGGCCAGCGGTCCTTGCAACGACCGGCTGGCCACGACAGACTGCACCCCGGCCAGGGTTTCGGGACGCTCGGCTGGCGTACCGGCAATCACCAGCAGCCCGGGGTCAAGCAGGTCGAATACGGTAGCGGCGGCGTGCGCCACAAAACCGTTCCGTTCGGTGACCAGCGAGCGGATCTGCTCATCTCCGGCATCATAAAGCCGGTCGATATCCCCATAGTCCTTGACGTCCAGCCTCCCCGCCTCGTGGGCGCGACGCACCGTCGCTTCATCCGTGGCCATCACCTGCAGGCACCCGCGGCGTCCGCAGGCACAGGGATATCCTGCGTCGCTGACCTGCAGATGAGCAATGTTCCCGGCATGCTGCGACCATCCGGCACGGATCTGTCCATTGCTGACCAGCACCGCCCCGAGATCGGAGGTAATCACCATGAGCAGGAAATCTGATTCCCTGGCTCCATGTCCGTAAAAGAGTTCGGATTGCGCCGCAGCTCTGGCATTGTTATCCAAGATCAGCGGCTGGGGCAGGTCAGCTAGCATGCTGACCGCCGGAACCTCACTCCATCCTGCGCCCTGGTTCTCGACGATTCGGCCATTGATCCGGTCGACAATGCCACCGGTCGCGACTCCCGTCCCGAGGATCTGACGCCCCTTGGCGTGCTCGGCTATGAGCAGGTTCGCCTGTTCGATGATCAGCGCAAACGAGGCTTCGGCATCCAGTCCCGCGTGCGGAACGAGGACCGACGCCTTGGAGATTCCGTCCAATCCGGTCAACACCACGCCGGTAACCCGCGGGCCGAGGTGGATGCCCATGACCAGGTTCGATTCGCTGTCCACGCTCAGCGGAACGCGGGGCCTGCCCTGGCCCGCGGCCACCGCATCGGCCTCGGCAATCAGCTGGTGATCCAGCAAGCTGGCGGCAATGCTCGTGACCGAGGCGGCGCTAATGCCGATTGCGTCGGCAATTTCCTTGCGTGAGCGCCCGGGAGAAGCGAAGGTTTCGCGCAGCACCGACGCAAAATTCCGAGCGCGGGCCGGATCGGTCCTACGGCTCATGGCAGGGGCACCTTTCTTCCAGAATATTCCTTTTGTCTAGGAATGCTTTCATCATTCTTTCATCTGTACAGCAGACTTGCGCATCTGCCGGCCTGGCAGGCTCACGCCTCCAGCAGCACCTTCAGGGTATCCCGGCCGATTTTTCCCAAGGGATCGGCTGCGCCCAGTGGCGCGGTGAGCATGGCGTAGCGCAGCGCCCAACCACGGGCACGCAACCTCATTGACATGCCGCGATCGACGCTGTACCTCTGCAACGCTTGCTCCCGCGGCTCCTCGGTAAAATGCATCCACAGCATCCCCAAATCCGAAGCTGGATCTCCGGCGCAGAGATCTCCGAAATCCACCAGGGCGGACAGCTCGGCCCTGCCCGCAACGGTGGTCACAATCGAATTGTGTGGATGCGGATCACCGTGGAGCCAGCGTGGCGGCCCTCCATAGGCTTCGGCCTCCAGCGACTGCTCCCAGATGCGTTGCGCACCACGCCGGTACGTCGCTGGAAGCTGGGAGATTTGCTCCCTGGTGCGCCGGTCCACGGCTTGCAATTCGCAGCCCCTGAATTCACTGCGTGGCGCATCCTCCGGAGCCGGGCCATGCAACGCCAGCAGGTAGTCGATAAAAGCCGGTGCGTAGGCATCACGTTGCGTTCGCCCCAGCGTCGCGGCGCTGATGCCAGGCACGTACCGGCAGATCGAAAAGGTGAACGGGTAGTTCGCGGACGGCTCGCCGATGAATACCGCAGCCCCCACCTCCAAACCGCTGTCGGACGACAGGCGAGGCAACCATCTGCGCTCCTTGTGCCCGATCTTTTCGGCCAGCGCACGTCGAGGCAATCGCACCAACAGGTCTTCACCCAAACGGTAAACCTCATTATCCCAGCCGGTGGCCAGATACGTCAGGGGCTTCCCGGCCCACTGGCGTGCCTGCGCGAGGATCAATTCGCGCACCAGGTCCCGGTCAATAGACACTTCGGCCGCCGGCATAGCCGAAACCGGCATTTCTTGGAAGGTCATTGCTCCATGCTAAATCAATCCCGCCAAAGCGACCGTTCCCATTCCGCTTGGGACGGCCATCCCCGAGCAGTGAGGTAGCCCCCGCACCCGTGTGGGCACCGCCTGGGTATACGACGTGCAAGGCATCCTCGGCGAAGGACCCTCCTGGTGGTGGAACCCGCTGTCCTTCGTCACCGATATGAAATCGGCGGTGAAACTGGCCGAGGTGTTCATTGCTCCGGAAACCTCAGCCGGTGCCAAATCCGACGCTTATTTCGAGTCGGACGGTAAACGTCTGCTCTCGCATTTCTTGTTTGCTGCGGCCATTGCGAACCGCTCCATCACAGAATTGATCGCCTGGGCGCAATGCGCCTAGTTTCCTTCATTACCTTCGTTGCTTTTCCGCTTCTTGCTCTTCATCTTGCACAGCGGGGCGATGGCACCGATGAGCATCATTGAGATAACAAAAAATGCCATTTCTCCGAAGGATCGCTGGTCGCCGATGTTGTAGCGGATCGCTTCTGCTGCGGTGCCCAGCGCAAAGCCGAGAAGCATCCCGAATAAAGACGCTTTGTTGGTCGAACGCATTGCCTGTCCCCTGTGAACATCTCGTTGTTTCGTTGATCAGTTTTGGCTATTCGATAATCACCGCTTTCTTCGCGAAGATATATAGCACAAAACTAAAGGTGGTTCACTTGATCGAATTAATTCAATTCTAACTACAATCAGCAACCTTACTAAGGAGTAGCAAACGCAGTCAACGCCAACACTCTCATACTTTAGTAAGAGGGCAACGCGCCAAAGCCTTTGCCATCGACCAAGCGCGTTGATTCATCAAAAGCACTCATGAAATGAAGCATTATTGGAAACGAAGGCGGAGGCTCAATGCTTAGAACCCACCGGCAATTATGAGGTTGCTGAGTCCGAGTGGGCACCCAAATGTTTGGCCGGCCGAAAGCTCGGCGAGACGTTGTTTTACTTTAATCCACCGTTGCTGTTCCGGCTGCTGCGGGTACGTGCATCCTGGGACTCCCAGGCTACGAGTCCGCCGGCCGAGGGAAGCAGGAGCAATGCGGGCAACCACTGCCAGATGATCAACAGCACCATCGCCAGGAGGAGCATCGCCAACGCAGCGATTCGCGGCCAAGCACTCATGATTCGCCCACTCTCTAGAAAACACCCAGGGTCATTGAAGTCGTTATTCGAGGCAGTCTACCTTCGATGCATCGCGGGCAGTAGATATCGGCGCTAGAGCATCAAGTTGCTGACCTCGGGCAGGCTAGAATCACTGCATGCCCAGCCACTCACCAAGCGAACAGATCCTCGTCCAGCTGCTCCTGGAAAAGTTCGATCAGATTATCGAAATTATCGCCCAGCTGCCGGAGGAACTGTCCAATACCCGCCCGGGGATTCCCGGCGGCAACTCACCCATCCAGCTCTTGGTGCACTGCTGCGGGATGATGCGCCGCTGGTCTTCAACGGTGAATCTAGGGGTAGCAATTCCCCGCGATCGAGCGGCCGAATTCACCGCGACCCTCCCCACCGTGCAAGCACTGGCCCATGCTGCCGCAGTGCGTGCAGAATTCGCCGCCGACTTGGCGCAGACCGAGATGCAAGCCAGTCCGGCTTCGTTGCCAGCTGGCCGCGAGGACGAATACTTCGCACAAACCTGCCAGGGGGTTCTGCTGCACGTATTGGAAGAGTTCTGCCAGCATCTAGGACACCTCGAGATCACCCGGGACCTGCTGCTCGCCGGTTGACGCTGAGCCTCCGGCAAGTCTCCTTCACGCCCTTGCCCCGCGCGTTCGAACACTGGACTTTAACTCCACCGACTGCATAATTCCATGGAATATAGCCTTTCACCGCACGTTCAGAGGGATTTTAATCATCCAAATTGACGATAGCCATGGCCGCCAAAGCAACGTATTGTGAAGATGGTAGTTCTAATAGGAACCAGTCAGTTTGAACTTGGATTGAACTACCTGACATGCACAGAAGGGCTTCGTGAGTCGCATGCTTGCTTGGTTTGGCTTGGACGGAAAAGCCAAAAACGAATCGGAACCACCAGGCGATGGCGTGAGCGAAAAAACTAAATGGGGGTCCCTGCTCCTCTGCCTCGCTTTGGCATTTGCGGTTTTTGCCGTGGCTCATTGGCTACTTGGCGGCGCTTTAGGCTTTGCATCCTATGTGCCCGGAATATGCGCCGCAGGCACCCTTCTCATTGGTTCGCTCATTTCCGAACACTCCCTAGCCCGCGGCGAAGGCCATTCCCCGGACCCCCACTCGCGCAAGAACTAAATCCCATAACCTCAATCGCGCGTCCCGCGCGTTGGCTGCATCCTGAGGCCAAATGGCTGTCGGAGCCGGCTCCGGCAACGCGGGTGCCGGCGGGTTGAATTTCGAAGCTCTCCTCCACTATCCCGCCGCTCCTGCCCACGCTATAGGATTCGCCATTCCAAAGAACGGCACCCTCTGGTGGGCGAGCATCCGCACTGAGTGGATTGCGGGAAAAACGTCGAACCCCGAATTCCTTCGGAAGGAATTCGGGGTTCGACGTTCGGGTAACGAAGGATGAGTCTTACAGACCCAGCTTCTCGATCACGATTTCGCGTACGCGGCCGGCATCTGCCTGTCCGCGGGTTGCCTTCATAACCGGTCCCATCAGGGCGCCGATGGCCTGCATCTTGCCGCCCTTGATCTTCTCGACCACGTCCGGCATGGCGGCCATGGCATCATCCACGGCCTTGCCCAACGCATCGTCGTCGTTGACCACGGCGAGGGAGCGCTTGGCAACGATCTCGGTTGGCTTGCCTTCACCGTCAACCACGTACTCGAGCACCTGGCGGGCGATCTTGTCATTGATCTTCTTCTCGGCGATCAGCGAGTTCAGCTCAACGATGGTCTCCGGGGTAACACCCAGATCCGCGATCTCCTTGTCCGCCGCCTTGGCCAGACGGGCAATCTCGCCCATCCACCACTTGCGGGCTACCGCGGCGGAAGTACCGGCGGCGATGGTCGCTTCGATCTCATCGAGCACCCCGGCGTTGACCACGTCACGGAATTCCTTATCCGCATAACCCCAGTCGGCCTTCAGCCGCTTGCGGCGATCTGCCGGCGGCTCGGGAAGACGCGAACGCAGTTCCTCAACCCATTCGGCGGTGGTCACGATCGGCACCAGATCCGGCTCCGGGAAGTAGCGGTAGTCATCGGCATCCGACTTCGGACGGCCCGAGGTGGTGCTGCGGGTGTCCTCGTGCCAGTGGCGGGTCTCCTGCACGATCTCCGCCCCGGAATCCAGCACCGCCGCGTGGCGTTCGATTTCGAAGTGCACGGCGTGCTCCACGGCGCGCAACGAGTTCACGTTCTTGGTTTCGGTACGCGTACCGAACTTGTCCGCACCCTTGAGCATCAGCGAAACGTTCGCGTCGCAGCGCACGTTGCCGCGCTCCATCTTCGCGTCCGAAACCCCGAGGTTCTTCACGATTTCGCGCACCGCAGCCACATAGGCCTTCGCCAGCTCCGGCGCCCGCTTGCCGGCGCCCTCGATGGTCTTGGTGACGATTTCAACCAGCGGCACTCCGGCACGGTTGTAGTCCACCAGCGAGTAGTCCGCGCCCTGGATGCGTCCGGAGGCACCGCCCATGTGGGTCAGCTTTCCGGCGTCTTCCTCCATGTGGGCGCGTTCGATCTCCACGCGGAAGATCTCCCCGTCCTCCAGTTCGACATCCAGCCAGCCGTCAAAGGCGATCGGATCATCGTACTGCGAGGTCTGGAAGTTCTTCGGGGTGTCCGGGTAGAAGTAGTTCTTCCGCGCGAATCCGCAACGCTCGGCGATCTGGCAGTTCAGCGCCAGGCCGATCAGGATGGAGTACTCCACGGCGGTCTTGTTGACCACCGGCAGTACGCCAGGCAGACCCAGGTCAACCGGGGTGACGTTGGTGTTCGGGTCGTCGCCGAAGGCATTCGGGGCGTCCGAGAACATCTTGGTCTTGGTGTTCAGCTCTACGTGGACCTCGAAGCCGAGCACCGGATCATATTTCTCCAGTGCCACATCAAAGTCGACGAGTTCATCGGTGTAGTTAGACATGTGCTCCCCTTAGGCCTTTGGCGCGATCGACGCGGAATCAATGGCAGGTGCCTGCGAGATCAGGGTGTGCCCCCAGCTCTTTTCCAGCAGTGCTTCCAGTGCCGCACCTGCACGATAGACGCGAGCGTCCTCGAAGGCAGGAGCCAGGAACTGGATGCCCACCGGCAGGTCCTCGGACAGCCCGCCGGGCACGGTGATGCCCGGGATGCCGGCGAGGTTTGCCGGGATGGTGGCCACGTCGTTGAGGTACATGGCCAGCGGGTCGTTGTCGTTGGCGCCCAGCTCGAAGGCGACGGTCGGAGCGGTCGGCGAAACCAGCACGTCGGCCTGCGCGAACGCGGCGTCGAAGTCGCGCTGGATCAGCGTGCGGACCTTCTGCGCCGAACCGTAGTAGGCGTCGTAGTAGCCGGCGCTCAACGCGTAGGTGCCCAGGATGATGCGGCGCTTGACTTCGTCGCCGAAACCGGCGGCACGGGTGGCTCCCATCACGCGTTCGATGGTCAGCGCGCCGTCTTCGGGAAGCACCCGGTGCCCAAAGCGGACTCCGTCGAACTTCGCCAGGTTGGAAGAGACTTCCGAGGGCATGATCAGGTAGTAGGCACCCAGTGCGTACTTCAGGTTAGGGCAGGAAACCTCGACGATTTCCGCGCCCGCGCCCTTGAGCAGGTCGAGGGACTCCTCGAAGCGTGCCTGCACGCCGGCTTGGTAGCCCTCGCCCTGCAGCTCGGTGATCACACCGATGCGCAGACCCTTGAGATCCCCGGTGGCGCCGGATTCTGCGGCGGCCACCAGGCCCTCGAGGGTTTTTGGCAGCGAGGTGGAATCCTTCGGATCGTGCCCGCCGATCAGTTCCTGCAGGTGTGCCGAGTCGAGCACGGTACGGGAGACCGGGCCGATCTGGTCCAGCGAGGAGGCCATGGCGATCGCGCCGTAGCGCGAGACCCCGCCGTAGGTCGGCTTCACGCCCACGGTGCCGGTGACGGCGCCGGGCTGGCGGATCGAACCACCGGTGTCGGTGCCCAGAGCCAGCGGCGCCTCGAAGGAGGCTACGGCCGCGGCCGAGCCGCCGCCGGAACCGCCGGGAATACGATCCAGGTTCCACGGGTTGCGCGTCACCCCGTAGGCGGAGTGCTCGGTGGAGGAGCCCATGGCGAACTCGTCCAGGTTGGTCTTGCCCAGCATCGGAAGCTTCGCTGCGCGGATCTTCTCGATGACGGTGGCGTCATAGGGGCTCATCCATCCTTCGAGCATCTTCGATGCCGCGGTGGTCGGCTGGCCCTTGGTGACGATCAGGTCCTTGATGGCGATAGGCACGCCGGCCAGTGGGTGCAGCGCTTCGGCTTCGGCTCCGCCGGCGGCGCGGATCGCGTCCACCTCGGCGGCGACGGCGAGCGCTTCCTCGGCGTTCACATGCAGGAAGGCGTTCAGTGCACCATCAACTTCGGCGATGCGATCCAGGTGAGCCTGGACGGCGACTACGGAAGTCACATCGCCAGCGCGCAGCTTTGCTGCCAGCTCGGTGGCGGAAAGACGAATCAGATCTGACACTAGGTTATTCACCATCCAGAATTGCCGGGACCTTGAAGCGGTTCGAGTCCGAGTCAGGCGCGTTGAGCAGAACTTCATCGATGCTCAGCGTCTGCCCCACCACGTCTTCACGCAATACGTTGGTCAACGGGATTGGGTGGCTGGTGGCTGGGATATCGGAGGAGGCGACTTCGCTGACGGATGCGATGGCATCGACGATCACGCCGAGCTCACCGGTCATCTTGTCCAGCTCTGCGCCGCTCATCTCGATGTGGGCCAATCGTGACAAGTGCACGAGGTCCTCACGGCTGATGGCAGACATATATCTCCCTAAAGTGGGCGGATGGGTTTCACAGACAAGTCTATCCCTTGCCCGCCCTCAACTAGGTCGCAAAAGTCCTTCGGAGGTTATGCTGTGCGCAATACCAAACCGCTCAGCTCCTGGCCGAGCGCATTCTCCCAGAAGCCGATGACTCCCGGGGCGCTGGCCTTGCCGGCCACCGGCTTGCGGATAATGACGGCGCGCTTCCCGCTGGTCTCGCCGGTGAGCGTGATCCGTGCATCGTCGGTAAATGATTCGGTGTGGTGCTGCGGGATGGATTTGCCCGCGAGCAGTCCGCGCGCCTGGTCGTTGAAGACCGGGTCCCCGGCCGCGTCATAGACATAGCGCGGCCCCAGGATGGCGTGCTCGCCGATGCCTATCAGGTACGGCTCGCCGCCTTCGAGGGGTGCTTCTCGATAGCTCAAGGGCACATGGTAAATCACCTCGGAGGTGTCGGCATGATCCGCATAAATGCGCAGCTCCACCCCGACCTTCCCCTGGGGGTCTTCGAGCCGGAATCCGCCGATATGTTCAAGTTTCGGGACGCCCTGACCAGAATAGAAGTCCTGCTTGACCAGCCAAGCGGACACCAACTCATTTTTGGTTGGCGACATTGAGGTGTTGTAGACGATGCCCATGGGCTCAGTCTGCCAAGTCAGCGACGTGCGCACAAGAGCTTGACCCTCGTGTTGCCCGCGGCTCTCAAGGCGCATGTTAATTTTCCTGCAGAGCCCGTGCCGCCAGAGGATATCGATAGCATGGGATCCATGACAACCGATGCTCAGTGGAACCAGGCCAGCCAAGCCCAAAGTTACGGCGCAGCCCTGTTACAGGATGAACGGGTGTGCCTGCGCGAGGTGGAGCCAGAAGACTTGGCCCAGCTGGCGGCGTGGTGGAATGACCCGCAGTGGGCGGTGCTCCAACAGAGGATCGCCAAGCCCAGGCCATCGCAGCGGGTAATGGATATGTTGGCCGTGTGGAGCGAGAACAAGCCGAACAGCGGGGACGCCGGATTCAGCATCTTCGAAAAGCCGCAGGGCAACCTCATTGGGCATGCCACGCTCGCCGGTGGCGCGCTGCCGCACCGCGCAGCGGAATTTGCCATCATGCTTGGCGGGGAGCACGTGGACCGTGGCTACGGCACCCGTGCGGTCCGGCTGATGACCGGTTACGGCTTCAACGAGATGGGGCTGAACCGCATTGGCTTAAAGGTCGCGGCGTTCAACACCCGTGCGCTGCGGGCCTATGAAAAAGCCGGCTTCAGCCTCGAAGGCCGCGAACGAGAGGTGTATTTCCACCAAGGCAAGTTTCATGACCAGCTCATCATGGGCCTCCTTGCCCGCGATTACTTCGCCACCGCGCGCCCCTGAACCCCGGGCGGGCTTACTTGCCGGCGCCGGTGAGGAAATCGGCGACCAGCGGACCGGCGGTCTGCGCTCCCCCGTCTCCGTCTTCGACGAAGGCCGCCACCGCGAGGTCGCCCTGGGCGGCGATCACCCAGGCGTGCGCGTTGCGTTCCGCATCGTATTCCGCGGTGCCGCTCTTGCCAATGATCTTTGCTCCCGGCACCGACTTCAGGTCGCTCAGCGTGCCATGGTCCACGACCCCAGCCATCATTTCCTGCAGCTGTCCGGCTTCGGATTCGGTCAATTCGGTCTTCGCCTGCGCAGGTTCCTTCGGCTCGGGGTCCAGCACCAGCCGTGGTTGCACGGTGCTGCCCTGGGCGATTGATGCCATGACTGTGGCCATGCCCAGCGGGGAAGCTTCGACCACACCCTGTCCGATCATGTTGGCAGCCAGTTCGGTTCCTTCCGAGGCATCGGGAACGGAGCCGATAAATGCTTCGGCTCCGGTGCCATCCTCGGCGACAAGCCCCAGCGAGCTGGCGGCCGAGGCTACGGATTCAGCACCTAGTTCGCTGCCTGCATTGACGAATACCGTATTGCAGGATTCGGCAATGGCCTCGGCCAGCGGAATCGTGCCCTCGGCACCCGAGGGGTAGCCGTCATAGTTCTTGAAGCTCTTGCCATCTACCTCGGTGCTCGCCGGGCATTGCACCTGGCTCTGCGGGGTTTCGCCCTCGCGGAGCATCGCTAAGGCGCTGATGACTTTGAAGACGGATCCTGGAGCGTACCGCCCCTTCAGCGCGGTATTCAGCCCATTGGACTCTGGCCCGGAAGCCGCCGCCAGCACCTGGCCATCGGATGGCCGGATCGCCACGATGGATGAAGCAGAATCGGATTCGGAAACCAGGGACTCTGCGACGGTCTGCAGCTTTTCATTCAGCGAAAGCTGGAGATCCTCGCCAGCCACCGGCTCGGTGCCCAGCAGTTCGGCCATCGGTTCGTGCTCCGCGTTGTACCGCGAAACCGTTACCCCGGCGGTGCCCGCCAGGGACTCGTTATAGGTGGCTTGCAGGCCGGAAAGACCAACTTGGTCACCTGCCTGTATCTTCCCTTCGGACTTTTCAATGATTTCGGCGGTCGCCTGGCCGACGCTTCCAAGGATCGGGCGGGCGAAGGCTCGTGTGGGCGCCAACGGCATCTCATCGGGTTGCCCGAGGGCTCCGGGAATCTCTGCAATCTGTTCGTCGGTCACTTCGCGGTCCGCATCATCGCGCAATACGATTGCCTGGACCCACGCCTTGGCACCGGTTTTTTCCACACGGTTCGCGAAGGAATCTTCGTCAATGCCCACGAGTTTTGCCAGGTTGCGTGAGGAGGCTTCCCACTCGCCGGATTCTGCTCGGGTCTTATCGATCCCCACGCGCACCACCGGACGGTTCTTCACCAGCGCGTTGCCGTTGCCGTTGCCGCCAAGGATCTGCCCGCGTGCGGCTTCGCTGAAGCGCGCATCGAGGTATTGGCCGGCTTCCAGTTCTGGTGCGAGAATCTTCGGATCAAAGCGCAGCTTCCACTGCTCGGACTCTTCATCAAATTCCATGACCGCTTGGGTGTCATAGGTCAGATCGGTATCGCTGGAGTCAACGTCCCAGGTGGTTTGCAGCGTCGCGGTGGCGGTCTTCACCCCATCTTGGGACTCTTCGTCTTCGGCGGCACCGAGCACCGTGTGGCTGCGTTTGATGTCCCCCATCGGGCCATACGCGGTTTCCAGGCTCTTCGCCGCCGCACTGGCGTCGCTTCCGGCCAGTGGCACCGCGGAGAAGTCGCCGGAGCCAAGCGCGGCGGCAAGCGCCTCGGCCGCGGGCTTCGGATCCGGTGTCGCCGCGCTGCAGGCGGTAAAAGAGCCAGCAACGAGGGCTGCAATGGACAGGGCGACTGCACTTCGGGGGAAACGACGCATGGCGCCAGTCTATGCAAATGCGAGAGCGCCAAGCCAGAAAGGCTCGCCACAAGTCAGCATTAGGCACATTCTTTAGCTTTCCAGCACTAGCGCATACACCACGAGGCGAATGTCGGTATCCGGAACCACCCAGTCTCGTTCCGGGCGGTGGGTGAAGCCTAGGGATTCATACAGCCGCCGGGCCGCACTCCAGTGGCCACCGGTGGTCAGAGACACGGCGTGCACCCCCGGTAGCTGGCGGGCATGCTCGATCGCCGCCAGCACCATGGCTCGTCCGGCGCCAGCGCGTTGCACGGTTGGATCCACGCTGAGCATCCTGATTTCGAGTTCACCTTCGAGGGCAACGTCAGCGTATTCGTTGCCCGCTTGGATCAGGGTCATCGAGGCAATGATCCGGCCGTCTTTGCGTGCCACGAAAATATCGCAGTGGGCACCGCGCTGGGCAACCTGGCGAACAAAGTGCAGGTACTCATGCTGCGGATCGTCAAAATGCCCGGCCTGCAGGTACGCATCAACGGTGAGGTCGCCGATGCGCTCGTAATCGGCTGCGCTGGCCAATTCGATGCGCAACTGGCCCTTGGCTGCTTTGCAATCATCAACTTCAGACATGGTGCCTCTAGTTTGCCATTGATATCCGGCTCGCGGTGCTGCGGCAGGGCACTTCGCCGACTATTGGGCCTGCACCGCTCGGCCGCCCGGCAATAAACGAATCGTGAAGAGTTCGCTCTGCAGCGTGAGGCCGTACCGATGCTTCTGATCGTAAATGACGAGTCATATGCCGGTTGAAGTCGACAAGGTAATTCTCCCAAGCCGGCACGGGAAACAAGCCGATTTTCGAAGCAACAATAGTTAGTTCAGCTGCCATCTCGGGCCGGCAACCAGTAAACTTACTAGCGTTGCCGCAGTTCACGCGGCAATCCTCGATATTCACACTGTGGTGAACGCCCAGCCCGAGGACTCGGCCGAGCAATCCATTCGGCGCCCAATCAGTTGTTTTTAGGATGATTTTCGGCCACGGCCGGCATTTTGGACTCCGCTCAAGGAATCGGCCACTTACTTATTGATTTTTGTGCTGCAAAGGGCATCGTGATGGTTCACATCCAACGATTAGGCCTACGGCTCGCGGCCTGCCCAACTAGAAGTATTTTCCACTAACAGATCGGAGAGTGAACGACTTGCGCGTTCTCATTGGTTCTTCCGCGGAGCATGTTGCCCGTATCGCCGCAGATAACGTCCTCGCTGGACTAGCTCACCACGGCAAAGGGAAAGACCCCGTGCTCGGTGTTGCCACTGGCTCTTCGCCGCTTGGTTTGTATCGCGAGCTCAGTGCGGCAGTAGCCGAGGGACGCGCAGATTTTTCCAAGGCCCAGGGCTTCGCGCTGGACGAATACATCGGCATTCCGGACACTCATGAACTGTCCTACCGCCAGACACTCATCGCCGAGGTTTGCAACACCTTCGGCATGCCGGTCAGCGGGCTGCACACGCCTCAGGGTATGGCCGATTCCTTAGAGGAAATCGAAGCCAACGCACGCGCCTATGACCAATCGATCAAGGATTCCGGCGGCGTCCAGGTTCAGATCCTTGGAATCGGCAGCAACGGCCATATCGGCTTCAATGAACCAGGCAGCGCCTTGCGTAGCCGGACCCGGATCAAGCGTTTGGCTGCGCAGACTCGAATCGACAATGCACGGTTCTTCGACGGAATCGAGCATGTTCCAACCCATTGCGTCACCCAGGGTCTTGGCACGGTGCTGGAGGCCGGGCGGCTGGTGCTGCTGGCTACCGGTGAGTCGAAAGCAGAGGCGATCGCGTTGGCGGTGGAAGGACCGTTGTCGGCTTCGTGCCCCGGGTCCGTACTGCAGCTGCATCAGGATGCTGTGGTGGTGCTCGACGAGGCAGCCGCGGCGGGCTTGAAGAAGCGTGCCTACTATGACGATGCAGCCGAGGGAATCAGCTTGGAAAATCTCCGAGTGCACTAAGCCGGTTCAACACAGCCCTGCGAAACCTAGCTGCAATACTGGGGCGTATGGCTGTCTACTTCGAATGTGTCACTCGCACTCCAATGGATCGAACCGAACTTTTTGACCGTTCGAGGAGCATCGATTTGCACCGCGGTTCCATGGCTAACACCCAAGAACAAGCCATAGCCGGGGTGAGAAGTGGACTCATCTCGCTCGGCGAACAAGTTACCTGGAAGGCTCGACATTTCGGGCTCCCGTTTAGCCTCACGACGAAAATCACCGAGATGAAATCCGCAGAAATGTTCGTCGATGAACAGCTCCGCGGACCGTTTAAGTCTTTCCATCACGTCCACGAGTTCCATGAACTCCACGGAGAGACGCTGATGGTTGACCGGATACGTTTCGCCGCACCTTTCGGTCCCCTGGGATGGCTGGCCGAAAGATTGGTCCTGGGTTGGTACCTGCCCCGGCTTATCCGGCAGCGCAATGATTTTCTCCTGCATGGATAGTTCTCAGCTGGCGCGGATCCTCAATGGATGGTTAATTCGCAGCCACTAGTCCGTTGGAAATTGACGCACTGCCGGTCCGGGCAGACTTTAAGTCCACTACTCGTTAAGCTTAAAGTGGTCTGAAAAGACCGAACAACTGCAGCCGTTTTGCCTGACGCACTGATCAAGGATCTTCCCTATCACCACACAAACTCAACCCCCAGCGACCAGCCATTCGCTGGCGGGCAAAATTGCGCTCGTAGTCTCGCATGTCCTCTCGCCTGTCCTGCTGGTCGGTTTGCTGTTGATCGGTACGCCCTTGCGGCACAACGGGATCTCCTGGGTTGAGGCGGTAGCCGCCACGACGTTCACCATAATTATTCCTTGGCTATTTTTGGTGCTAGCGAAGTTCCGCGGCGGCGTGAGCGATCTGCACGTCACCCAACGCAGCCAACGCCATAAGATCTTTGCCCTGACTGCGGTGTCGATCCTCTGTGGACTGGCCTTGCTCGGCTGGCTCGGGGCAAGCGCCACAATGTTTGTCGAGGTGCTGTCCATCTTGGCGGGGCTACTCACGGTGGCTTTGATCAACTTATGGTGGAAAGTCTCGGTACATCTAGCCGTGGGCTGCTACGTGGTACTTCACGTCTCCGCAGGAGATGCCTTCCTCGCCCCGGCAATAATGTTCATTGCTTTGCTATCCTGGTCGCGCATCCGTAGCAGCCAGCACACCGCCTCCCAGGTGTGTGGTGGAGTCATGGTCGGCGTATTGATCAGTTATTTCAGTAGCCAGCTAGCTCTGCTCGGATAATAGTCCGCAAAACACTTCTGGCTCGGTCCGCCATCCATTTTGTGGGCGGCGGACCGAGCCAGGTTGAGCTTGGGTGGTCGAGAGCATTGCGTTGCAAGGCGATGCGCTAGGGGTTGACCAGCTTCTCGGTATCTACAAGTCCGGCGTACTGCCATCCCGGATATCCCACGGGACGACCCACCGGGGTGCCCGTTTCCTCGGCAATCAAAGCGCCGGCCGCCCAATCGTATTCCTGAGTGCCAAATTCGGCGTACGCGTCGAGTGAGCCTTCGGCGACCAAACACAGATCCAGTGCTGCCGAGCCGATTCGACGGATATTCACAAAATCAGGCAGAAGCTCCTCCAAGACCCCGAGTTGGAAGCCGCGGCGTTGCGCGTCATAGCCGAAACCGGTGCCCAACAACTTGGCGTCGGATTCAACCGGCCCGGCGAGCTTGGTGATCTTCTTGGTACGCAAATCATGCTTCCAAGCTCCCAGTCCACGGCCGGCGAAGTATTCGACTTGCAAGGCCGGGGCGACAATGGCCGCCGCCAACCACAAATCGGTTCCGTCCTCCTGCTTCTGGCACACGCCCACCGATGAGCAGTAGTAGGCGATGTTGCGAACAAAGTTCGTGGTGCCATCGAGCGGGTCGATGCTCCAGCGGTAGCCGCTGGGATTGCTCGGCTTCCGACTCGGATACTCTTCGCCGGTCAGTTCGTCATTAGGTCGAGTGGTGATGATCGTGGCACGAATGGCTTCCTCGGCGGCCCGGTCAAAGTCGGTGACCCAGTCTCCCGCCGCAGATTTCTCGTCAACGTTGAACTTTTCCACGTCACGCTTGGAGAGCACCTCGGCGCCGGCCGCCGCGGCGCGGCGTGCTACGAGCACCAGCGGGTCGTGTGCGGCCTTGTTGTTTTCCACTTAGACTCCTTGATTTGCTGTCAATGCAACTTCGCGTGCCGCGTCGGGGCCCTGCTCAAGCAGTACTACAAACCCTGCTTCGTCCAATACCGGCACCCCGAGCGACTGCGCCTTATCCAGCTTTGACCCGGCGGCTTCGCCGGCTACGAGGAAGTCGGTCTTTTTGGACACGCTTCCGGTGGCCTTGCCGCCGCGGATGATAATGCCTTCCTTAGCGGTGTCCCGGGAGAAATTCTCCAGAGTACCGGTGACCACAATGGCCAGGCCTTCTAGGTGCTTGATGACGTTTTCATCTTGTTCGTCATGCATCTTCACCCCGGCGGCCTGCCAACTGGCGACGATGTCACGGTGCCAGTCAACCTTGAACCAGTCCACCAGCGCCTCGGCGATAATCGAACCCACCGAGTCAATCTGGCTCAGTTCCTCCACCGCGTTAGCTGAATCGAGGGCCGCTAGCACCGCGTCCATGGATCCATAGCGGGTAGCGATCGCACGCGAAGCATTGGGACCCACATGACGGATCGACAAAGCGACCAGTACGCGCCAGAGCGGGTTGCTCTTGGCTTTTTCCAGCTCGTCAAAGAGCTTCTCGGTGCCTTTGGTGGCAACCGACGGCTTTTTGGCGGTGGGCTTGGTGAAGAAGTACGGCACCAGTTCAAATTCCCCGGTGCCTTCTCCCTTGGCGCGCTTCTCCCGCCATACCTTGACCTCGGAAAGCTGTTCAAGCTTGTCCTTCAGGTCAAAAAGCTCGGCCTCATTGCGCAGCGGGCCGGGGCCCGCCGGGAGGATGACACCGCCCTGGGTGGCTGGGTCTTCTCCGGGGCCGCTGGTCAAGGCCGCGGCTGCCTCGTAGCCCAGTGCCTCGATGTCCAGGGCGCTGCGCCCGCCTAGGTAGGCAACGCGTTCGGTGAGCTGAGCCGGGCACGATTCGGCGTTGAGGCAACGGATATCCACGTCGCCTTCCTTGGCCGGAGCCAGCGGCTGGCCACAGGATGGGCATTCGGTGGGCATCACGAAGTCCCGCAAGCCCTCGTTGCCTTCGCGCAAGGCGAGGACCGGGCCGACGATCTCCGGGATCACGTCTCCGGCTTTGCGCAAGATGACCGTGTCACCGATCTGCACATTTTTTGCCTTGACCACTTCCTGGTTATGCAAGGTTGCCCGGGCAACAGTGGATCCGGCCACGAGTACCGGTTCCATGACGCCGAAGGGGGTCACCCGTCCGGTGCGTCCTACCTGCACCTGGATGTCGAGCAGTTTGGTGTGGACCTCCTCGGGCGGGTATTTATAGGCCACAGCCCAGCGTGGGACGCGGGAGGTATAACCGAGCTGTTCCTGGGTGGCCAGGTCATCGACCTTGATGACAATGCCGTCGATATCGTGGATCAGCTCATGGCGCTTTTCGCCATTCTCGGCGATGTAGTCCGTAACCTCGGCACGCGAGGTAACAACGCGGCCATAAGGCGAGACCGGAAGGCCCCAACCGCGCATCAGTTCATAGGCCTCGGACTGATGGGTCATCGAGAAGTCCCGACTGCGTCCGAGCCCATGCACAAACATCCGCAACGGACGCTTGGCGGTCTGCTGCGGGTCTTTTTGCCGAAGCGAGCCCGCGGCGGCATTGCGTGGATTCGCCAACGGTGCTTTTCCTTCGGCGATCAGCATCTCGTTGTAGGCGTTGAAGTCCTTGGTGGCAATGTAAACCTCACCGCGCACCTCGAATTCTTGCGGGTAGCCGGACCCGGAGAGTTCTTGCGGGATATCGGAGATGGTCAGCGCGTTGTGCGTGACGTCTTCCCCGGTGGTTCCATCCCCGCGGGTCACCGCGCGCACGAGCTTGCCGTCCCGATAGGTCAGGTTCAGCGCCAATCCATCTATTTTGACTTCGCACAGCCAGCTAAGCGGAGATTCAGGACGTAGCTTCGTGGCATTCGCTTGGGCTCGTTCGAGCCAGACATCCAGCTCTTCAAGCGTGAAAACATCTTCCAGCGAGTACATGCGGCTTGCATGCTTGACCGGCGCAAAGGCGCTGCTGACTTCGCCGCCCACCTCAAGTGTGGGTGAATCCTGCCCCATGAGTATTGGGTATTGGCTCTCCACCAGCTGCAGTTCGTGGAATAGCGCGTCGTAGTCCGCGTCGGGGACCAGCGGAGCGTCCTGCTGGTAGTAAGCCTCGCGATGTGCGCGTATCTGTTCCACCAGAGTCTCATAGCGTTCCCGAACGCTATCCGGTGGGGTCATCATTGAGTCTGCTGGTGTTACTGGATTTTCACTCACGTATCCAATTGTGCCCCACCCGGCCGACGCTTTGGCTTCTAGCGCGCCCGGTAATTAGGAACCGGTGTCAGGCAACACATCGATGACTACCACCGCGATGTTGTCACGCCCCCCGGCCTCCAATGCCGCTTGGGTCAGAACCTGGGTAGCCTCTTGGCGGTCGGGGTGGTTGATCAGGAGTTCTTGGATATTCATCTCCGTCAGCTCCCCGCTCAGCCCATCGCTGCACAACAGGTAGCGGTCGCCGATGCGTGGCTGGAGCACCGTGAGATCGGGCTGGCTGTCGGCACCGGCACCCAGCGCCCGGGTGATGAGATTCCGATGCGGATGGCTGCGAGCCTCGGCTTCGGTGATCTGTCCGGCATCAACCATTTCCTGTACGGCCGAATGATCCCGGGTGAGCTGGCGCAGTTCCTGCCCGCGCAAACGATACCCTCGCGAGTCTCCGACATTCACCAATAGCAGGCTCGTATATTCGCCGGTGCTCTGGGTTTCCGCACTGACCTTCTCGGTCCGGGCGCGGTGTTCGGCCAGCATCTCGGGGGTAATCTTGCTGAGCACATCGGTGTTCTGGCTCATCTTAAAACTGCCGGTCCACGGGGGAACCACCATTGGCTGGCTGATCTGGTCTTGCCCCGGGCCGGCGCTGCGGACCAGCGCCAAGGCGCAGAGGGTCGTGCCGCCACGGGACTCCAGGGCATCACGAATGCGGTCATCGATCAGTTGGATCTGGCGTTGGATCTGCTCCACGGTGGGCAGACGCGGCACCACGGTCTTGAAGCTGAAGGTATTGAGCTCTTCGAGGGTCTCCACCGCCAGCTGGCTTGCGACCTCGCCGGCCTCGTGCCCGCCCATGCCGTCGGCTACCGCCTGGATCACGTCGGTGATCAGGATACGGTCCTGATTGTCTTGACGCTTCAGACCCACGTGGGTCTGTCCGCTCACCGCAAGGCGGAAGCTTTCTGAGTGCTGTTCGGTTTCCATTTAGTCCAGCACCAGCCTGCCACCCTCGCCAGCGGAGAGTTCATAGGGTTGAATATCACCAAAACCACGCACCGAGGTCACCTCTTGCGCGGTCAGGATGAATCGGGCGTCTTGTTTCAAGGTATTGGCGGTCACCGCATCGGTCAGCACCATCCCAGGCTCGGCAAGGGAAGTCAGACGAGCGGCGAGGTTCACCGTCGGGCCGTAGATGTCGCCCAGGCGGGAAAGCAATCGCCCCCACACCACGGCCACACGAGTGCGTGGCAAGAGCTCATCCGCTTCGAACTCACGGGAAAGGGCCAAGGAGATCTGGGCACCTGCCTGCGGGGTTTCGGCAACGTATAGGACTTCGTCGCCAATGGTTTTCACCAAGCGACCGCCGCCGACCGAAATTATTTCGGCGCTCTTGGACTCAAAGCGCTGGACCATTTGCGCCAAGGTGCGCTCATTCATCCGGCGCGAGAGTGAGGTGTAGGAAACCAAATCGGCGAAACCTACCGCGCGGGCAAGCGGCAACGGCGTGTCATCGCTATCGCTGGAGTCCTGATTGTAGGCAGCCACCCCGGCCTCGGCGCGCAGCGCCAGCCGGTGGATGCCGGCATTGAGCTGGCGGCGCCAGGAATAAACCAGCAGTTCTTCCAGAGGGCCGATAAGTTCGGGCAGGCTCTCGAGTAGTTGGCGGCGGGCTTGCCGGTCGCTCATATTCTGGTTGGCAACCATGTCCTCGACGATCGCCTCGACCTGCCATACGACCATCCGATCGGTCATCTGGCCGACCGAGCGCATCAGCGAGATCGCCGTTTCGTCGGTGAGCTTGCCCTCGCGGACCAGGTCGACCATGGTCTTCAGGGCTTCGGTGTCGCGTCCGCTGAAGAAGACCTCATCGTCGCCGAGCTCGGGAAAGCCCATGGCGCGCCAAAGTTTGCGCGCCGAAAGTAGCGAGACCCCCGCATCGGCGGCGACTTCTCGCCGCTTGAATTCGCGCTGTCCACCGATCAGCCGTTTTTCCAATTCGGCCATGTGGTCCTTGACCGCGTCGGAAGCATGGTCAGGTACCTGCAGGGGGCTCTCCATTGCCTGTGCAAGTTCCGCAATCGGGTCTAGCTCCGCCGGGATCTCATGGTTTGCCGTGTGCCCGCGTGCCTCGCGTACGGCTTCGGAGGCCGCCAAGGGGGTATCTGGGCGTGATGGATTGGAGTTGTCGGTGCTCATTGTCCAATGCCCTCACTGTTCGATGCATCTACCTGGGAGTTCGATGACTGCTGATTATGCAAGTTGCTCATCATTTCGATAGCCAACGTGCGGAAATAAGATACTGCGGGCACATGCATAATACGCACATGTCCATGGCTTAAGACAACGTCCAAGGCCCCTGGTTTCGTGATCGCAGCTTGTTGTTTGGTGTGCGCAATTACGTCGCGCACGGAATAAAGTCCGACAGATTCAAGGTCCGCGCGCCCAAAAGAGGTCCGGAACAAGATTCTCTCGGTGGTCAAGATGATGCAGCTGCGAAGCCAACGCACCCACGGTGTCACGCACCAAATCAGCACCAGAATGAACCAGAGCACCAGGCTGAGAACCATCCATAGATCGGATTCGCTCGCGAGCCAGTCCGAGAGGTCATGGCGTGAAAGGTAGCCCAGCAAGAACGCGCACCCGGCGGTGAGGAATAAAAAGACGGCAAAAGGTTGGCGTAACACTCGGGAATGTTCTCGGGTCTTGATGACCACGCGCTCCCTGTCATGTAACGGCACCTTCATCGTCTAGTTCCTCGCCCCTCCTACCGTAGGTTCTTCTGTACAGTCTTCTCCACTAATACTAGTCCGCGTATTCTGTGCTTCGCCTGTTACGCGTATTTGCCGTCGGCGCGCCGCACGTGGTGCACGTCGCCTGCCAAGATTCGTCGGCGCTGCCCCGAAGCGTTTTCCACCACCAGCGCTCCGTCCTCGGCCAGCTGCACCGCACGTCCGAGCAGCTGCGATCCATCGGGGAATTCGACGCGGACGTCCTGCTCCAGGGTGGCCAGACGAGCCGCGACGAGGTCGCGCAAGGAGTGGCCGGAATATTCTCCGAGCGACGCGGTGCTCTGCCCGCCCACCGCACGAAACGCGGCATCCAATGCGGTGAAGCGACGCAGATATTCGGCTAGGAGCTCACCGCGGTCGACCCGGGTGCCGCTGGCTAGTCGCAGCGAGGTTGCCGTGGCAACGGGAAGCTCCGAGGCTTCTTGATCTACATTGATCCCGGTTCCAACGACTACAGCGAATCCTTGCGGCGTCTGCACCAGCTGGGCAAGAATTCCACAGATTTTCCGGTCTCCGGCAAGCAGATCATTGGGCCATTTGATGCGCGGCTTCACCGGCGCTAGTTCCTCTACGGCCTGCGACCAGGCCAGTGCCGCCAGCATGGTGTACCAGGACAAGGACTCTGGCTCCATGGCAGTGCCCGGCGAAGCGAGGACGCTGACCGTGATGGCCGACCCGGCCGGCGTTACCCATTCGCGGCCCAACCGCCCCTTGCCCTGCTGCTGATGCTCGCTGAATAGGACGCTCAGGTGCCCGGCGGCGCCGGAGCTTGCCAGCTGGGCAAGCTCGGTGTTGGTGGAACCCGAGGTAGCGAGCACCTTGATAAATCCCAGCCGCAGTTGCGCGGCCAATTCATGAAGCGGCAACGGGTCCAGTGCCGCGCGTGCCGGGGATGTTTCAGGATTCATCCTTCAACTCTATGACACGCACGGCACCGAACTTCGGTTCTAAAGGAAAATGTCCTCGATGAGTTGGGCCTGGGGATTCACCGAGTACTTTTCCAGGTCGGTTACCCCGGAAAGCTCCAGCACCTGGGTGTCGGTGAAGAAATTCCCGCTCACCGAAGACGGAGTGCTGGCCAGGATGCACATCGCCGCGTCCGCAACGATGTCCGTGGTGCGTGCTGCCTGAATCATTTTCATTCCCTCTGGCAAGCTCCGGATGGCTGCGGTATCGATGAGAGTTGCCGGCCACAGGGAATTCACCCCGACGCCCTCGCCCTTGAGCTCTTCGGCCAGCCCGAGGGTGGTCAATGACATGCCATATTTGGCCATCGTGTAGCCCAGGTGCAGGCCCGCCCAGTGCGGGTCGAGGTTCAGCGGCGGCGACAAGGTGAGAATATGCGCGTGCGTCGATTGGCGCAGGTAGGGAAGCGCGGTTTTGGACAGCAGGAAGGTGCCGCGCACGTTGATGTCCTGCATCAGGTCGTAGCGCTTCATGTCCAGGTCATCCGTTTTGGCCAGGTTGATGGCGGAGGCGTTGTTGATGACGATGTCGATGCCGCCGAATTTTTCGACCGCCGCATCGACCACGCGCCGGACGTCCGCATCTTCGCGCACGTCTCCGACTACCGCCAGCCCCTGGCCTCCGGCGGCGTTGATCTTCGCTACCGCAGAATGAATGGTGCCTTCCAGAGTGGGGTGTGGCGTGTCTGTCTTTGACAGCAAGACAATATTTGCTCCGGCTTTTGCCGCAGCTTCGGCGATGGCCAATCCGATGCCGCGGCTTCCACCGCTCATCACGATGGTTCGGCCGCTAAGTTGTGAAATGTCAGGGGCGATGTCGGCTCGCGATTCATTAATCATGTGACCTAGATTACGCGATGTCGCCACACTAAGCTACTCGTGAGTAACTTATTCTGGCGTGCTTCACGTTCTCCTCGGGGCCAATTTGTAAGTTTCCTACAACAAAAACCGAAATTTTCCCGGTTAGACTGACTTAGTTGGCATTTTTCTTGTGCCATTCCTACACATAAGACATAACCCGAGGGAGTCGAAGGCATGACGCAGGGCCGTACCGAGACGGAAGAATCAATCGATCTGTCCACCACCGCCGGCAAGCTTGCCGAATTCCGCCGCCGCCAGAATCTGGCACAGGCGCCTTCGGGTGAAGCCGCCATCGAAAAGCAGCACGCCCGCGGCAAGCACACCGCACGCGAACGCATCGAGATGCTGATGGACGAAGACTCCTTCGTCGAATT
This sequence comes from Arthrobacter sp. MYb221, assembly GCF_002979835.1. Taxonomy (NCBI): domain Bacteria; kingdom Bacillati; phylum Actinomycetota; class Actinomycetes; order Micrococcales; family Micrococcaceae; genus Arthrobacter; species Arthrobacter sp. MYb221. The sequence continues at coordinate 389,232 of NZ_PCPW01000002.1, forward strand.
TGATGCCCTTGCAGTGCACCGCTCCACCGCCTTCGGCATGGAAAAGAAGAAGCCCCTGGGCGATGGGCTCGTTTCCGGTTACGGCACCGTGGATGGCCGCCTTGTCGCCGTGTACTCGCAGGACTTCACCGTCTACGGCGGTTCCCTCTCCAAGGTCAATGGCGAGAAAATCGTCAAGGTCCAGGAATTTGCGCTGCGCAATGGCTGCCCGGTCGTCGGCATCCTCGACGGCGGCGGAGCACGCATCCAGGAAGGCGTCGCCTCGCTGGCCATGTTCGCGGACATCTTCCGCAACAACGTCCACGCCTCCGGCGTCGTCCCGCAGATTTCACTGATCATGGGCCCGAGCGCCGGCGGCGCGGCGTACTCCCCCGCGCTGACCGACTACGTGATCATGGTCGACAAGACCAGCCACATGTTCATCACCGGCCCCGACGTCATCAAGACCGTCACCGGCGAAGAGATCGACATGGAGTCCCTGGGCGGCGCACGCCAGCACAACGCGAACACCGGCACCTCCACCTATCTGGCCACCGACGAGGAAGACGCCGTGGAGTTCTGCAAGGAACTGCTGGACTTCCTGCCTTCCTCGAACCTCGCCGACGGGATTATCGCCGAATTCGACGAGGACCTGGAACTCAACGACGATGACCTGTCCCTGGACACATTAATTCCCGATTCCGCGAACCAGCCATATGACATGCGCAAGGTGATCGAGTCGGTTGTCGATGACGCTCACTTCTTCGAGATGCAGGCGCTCTACGCGCCGAACGTCATGATCGGCTACGCCCGCGTCGAGGGGCGCACCGTAGGCGTGGTCGCCAACCAGCCGATGCAGTTTGCCGGCACCTTGGATATCGCCGCCTCGGAGAAGGCAGCCCGCTTCGTGCGCAATTGCGATGCCTTTAATATCCCGATCCTGACCTTCGTGGACGTCCCGGGCTTCCTGCCCGGCAAGGACCAGGAATTCCAGGGCATCATCCGCCGCGGCGCGAAGCTGCTCTATGCCTACGCCGAGGCGACCGTGCCGAAGCTGACCGTGATCACCCGCAAGGCCTACGGCGGAGCGTACATCGTGATGGGCTCCAAGAAGCTTGGCGCAGACCTCAACCTGGCATGGCCGACGGCGCAGATCGGCGTCATGGGAGCACAGGGCGCGGTGAATATTCTCTACCGCCGCGATCTGGCCGCGGTAGAAGCCGAAGGCGGAGACGTCGAGGCGCGCCGCAAGCAAATTATCGAGGACTACGAGGCGGAGCTGCTCAACCCGTACCAGGCCGCCGAGCTTGGCTACATCGACGCGGTGATCGCCCCGAGCGAGACCCGCCTGCAGCTAGTGCGCGGGCTGCGCGCGCTGCGTGAAAAGCATGTGACCCTGCCCCCGAAGAAGCACGGCAATATCCCGCTGTAAGCGGCGGACTCATTGACCAGCAACTAATTTTCTCAAGGAGTAGCCTGTGCCCGAGCAAAGCACCGCCAATGCGGCCGCCCTCATCACCGTGACCAAGGGCAAGCCCAGCGCCGAGGAACTCGCGGCGGTTACCGCGCTGCTCACGGCGATGGGCACCGCCGCACCGGCAGAAAACGATATGCCAGTCGAACCACAGCGCGTGGCACGCATTCGCAAACGCCGCGCGCTGACTCCCCGCCTCGGCTGGAGCTTAGGCCGACGCTAGCGGCACGTCACCAGCGTTAATGGTTCTCGGGACAAAACCCTTGGTTTTGTCCCGAGAACCTTTTGCTTTTTGTTCCTCGCTCAGTCCTCGTCGGGCAGCGCCCGGTCCAGCATGGCCAAATCTGCACGAGTGACCAGCCGGGAGCTCACCGCATGCTCCACCAGCCGGGCCTTTCGATTGCTGGCCAATTTTCCGGGCCCGCCACGCAGCCCCGCTATCCCGGCCTTATCCAGTTTGTCGCAGACGTTATCGAGCTTTCGATTGAATTTGGTGATCGCCCAACCCAGGCGTTCGGCCGCCTTATTGCTCGAAGGTATGGAGCTGAGCCCGGTTCCATCGCGGCGCAGCATCGGCTCGGCCAACGCGATGACCAGCGCACGCTGGGATTCGGTCAAGGTCACCGGTCCGATGGTGGTCGCCCCATCCGGATCCGCAGCATTCGCTTCCTGCCGGAAGGCCGGGCGCGCGACATGCACCCCGAGCTCGTAGGTGGTTGGCCCCGCGGTGAATACCACCGAGGTCCGGTTGAAGACCAGTGGCAGCCGGGATCCAGGAGACAACCAGGCCTGCAGCCCGCCGGTTTTATCGGCCACCGTCGCGGTCAGCCGGCTCCCGACGTTGGACAGCCACCACATGCCTTCATATTTGCTCACGGTCAGGAAATTTCGATGCAGATACGGGTTGTCATCCACCGCCAGGTCCCCCTCGCGTCCGATAGTGAACACTTGGTCCGCGTTGATGCCAAACCACTGGCCGCAGTATTCGACGTGGGCTTCTTCGCTCATGAGGTTCCCTCGCTCGCTGCCGAGGTGCAGAACCGGGCAGGTTCCGAAACCCGGCCGTCATCGCGCACGAGCTTGACCTGCAGGCAGGTTTCTTGCGCAGAGCGTGGCAGCGTGGCGCTGGCCGAGTTGGTCTGCTTCACCGCCCCGGTACTCGTTGCGGTGACCGGCGACCAACGGTAGAAATCACCGTTATTCGGCTCCGGGTTCTGCCATTTAAAGGTGATTGTCTCCCCCACCGTCGAGTATTCGAAGTTTGTCACCTGCGGGACGGTGCCGCCGGGCAACGCGTCGGCGGGTTGTTCATTGCCGCCCAATGTGGGGCCGACAAGACGTGGGTCATCACGATCCTGGGTCAGCTGATTCAAGCCCAATACCGCAGCCACCAAGAGCACCGAGAGGACCGCGGCGAGGATCAGCGCTCGCGGAAACTTATTGGGAGCCGGTTCGCCCGGGGCAACGTCCTGCGGCCCAATCACTTCGGGGGCCGGAACCGGCTGCGCTGCACGCACGGATTCGAATCTCGGGGTGGCTTTGCCCGGCGCGAATGCCCTGGGGCGGCCCGCTGCGTCGCCGCGCCCGGCACGCTGGCCGGGGACGCCGGAGATCAGCGGGCTGGCAGCCGGACGTTGCGCGTCGTCGATGGACTGCACGCTGCGTACCCGCGTGGCCTCGGATTCTTGGTCATGCGTCGGCTCGTGCAGCGAGTCGTCCAAAACCTCAAAGGAAGTCACGGACAAGCCCAACTCAACTTGAATGCGCTGCAGGGCGCGGGCCAGTTCGGCCGCCGAGCCGAAGCGCGAGCGCGGGTTTTTCGCCATGGCCGCCGCGAGCACCTGATTCAGCGAAGCCGGCACGTCCGGACGCTGCAACCCGGTGAGCGGCGAATTGGTAATCCGCTCGATCAACGCGGTCTGAGCATTGTCTCCGCCGGGACGTACGAAAGGAGAATGCCCGGCCAATACCGTGTAAATCGTCGCGCCGAGCGAATACACATCCATATGCACCCCGGGCGGGGCGCTAGTCTCGAAAGCTTCGGGTGCGGACCACGGAATCGACAACCCGGTGACGTTGGTGTCCGAGGTCCCGGATATGCCAAAGTCGGTCAGTGCCGGACGGTTGTAATCGGTGGTGAGCACGTTGGCCGGTTTGATATCGCGGTGAATGATCCCTGCACGGTGGGCAGTTTCCACCGCGGAGCAAATTTGGATGCCTAGGGCCAGAGCCTCGTCCACCCGCAGTGGGCTGCGCCGGTAGCGGGTGTCCAAGCCCGGACGCGAGCAATACTCCATAGCCAGGTAGGAGCGGGAATCAGCGGTAATCTCGGCTTGATATATGGTGACGATATAGGGGTGGGTGGACAACTGGGCCATTAGATTTGCCTCATCCTCGAAGCGACGGCGCGCTTCGGGGCCGGAGACGTCGGCCAACAGCACCTTGACCGCTACCTTGCGGTGCGGACGGTGCTGCTCATAGAGAAAAACGTCTGAGAACCCGCCGGTGCCCAATGGGCTGAGGTAGGTGAACCCCGGGATATCCGGGGCCTGCGCCGGAGGACGCTTGGAACTCATGGAAGATCCTCAAAGCGCAGGCTTACGCCGTCGCCTAAATCGGCCACATCTCCACTGAGCAGAAGCACCGACTCGGATTTCCCCAAGCGTCGCGGAGCCTGTCCCTCGCGCAAAAGCACCGTCCCATTCGTGGCGCCCAAATCCACCAGTTCCACGTGCCAACCTTCCAAGCGCACCTGCAAGTGCGAACGCGAAATATCTCCGCTGGGGCTGTCCACCCGGATCAGCTTTGGCTGCTTGGCATCTTGGGAACCGTGGGAGCTCGGCTGACGTCCCACGATCACCGAACGGGTGAGCTCATGCGCGGATTCACGGGCACCGGCGGTGTCCGTGACAAACATCTTGCCTAAGGCCGGTCGTCTCACCTGGCGGGCTTCGCCGGTCAGCATCGCCGCGCAGGCACTGCAGGTCGACGCCGTTGGCGGATTGGCATGGCCTTTGAGGCAGACCCGGGCCAGGGTGAATTCGTTGTGCTGCGTCCCGTCTTCGGCATCGGGAACCTCTGGAACCACCGCTGTTTCCGGAGCCTTGGCGCGTTCGGGCAGGTCAGCGCGCATGATAGTCTGCCCGTCGTGGTCCCCGGCCGAAGGAGCCGCGGTGGCCGGCGCCGGTTTTGCCCGGGCCGCGGGGCTGGATTTAATGATGGTGTCCCCGTCATCGATATCGAGGTCCCATTGGGTGTACTGGGTGCTGCTTTCACCACGACGGCCCAAGAGATCACCGGCCAAGGACACCTCGGAGGCATGATCAACCTCTGCAAAGTTTTCGGGGTCCTGCGTCGTCTCCAGGTCCAGCGGCGCGACCTGCGCGGGCTTATTGCCCGCATTCGGCTCGGCTTGTGCTTTCTCTTCGATAGCCGACGGCCGCAGCGCGGCGCTGGCGGCTTCCGGCGTGGCTTCGGCTTCTACCTGCGCGACAGGTTCGGACAGCACATCAGCCTTCGAATCCGGCAGGGCTTCGTCCGGCTTCTGTGCGGCTTCCGGTGCGGCCTCGGTTTCGCTGGCAGCTTGGCTGTTTGCCGGCGCGGCCTTTTCCTTGGCCGCCGCGGACGGCTGTGCTTCGTGCGAGGCGCGATCCGCTGGTTCACCCACGGACTGGGATTCCGTAGTCTCCGCGGCGTGCAGCTGGCCAAAGGAGACTTGCGCTGCGCGCACAATTCCTTCGTTGAGCGGGAGCTGTCCTGCTGCGCCAGTTGGCTGCGAGCCGCTCACGGTCCAGGTTTCAGCCGCGGCGAAGCGGCGCTCCTGCCAGGTGGCGACGTCGGTTCCGCTGGCTTGCTGTTCGCCCCGAGGGCTGCCGACCGTAAAACTCATCTCGCCACGCACCACCACATGCGGTGAGGCGGCACGCGAGACGATCGCGAAGGGCGGCATGGAGCTGATCTTCATCTCGGCCAGCGCAAGAAACTCACCGAGCAGCGATTCAACCGACGACGAGCCGTTCATCTGGCCCCACAATGCCAGGACTTGCTCATGGGATGTATCTGCGGGCAGTAAGATCACATGCTCTCGGCCAACCAGTGCGTACTGGTCTCCTGGTACGTAATGCAGGCTGCTCATGAGCTCTCCTCTTCATCGACCGCGATCAGCTGACGCGGCATGGTGTCGTCTATATCGTAGTTTTGCCCGGAGTGCACGTCAGCAACAATCACGCTCACATTGTCTCGCCCGCCGGCCCGCAGGGCCGCCTGGATCAATTCCTCGGCGGCTTGCTGCGGGTCTTGCAGTCGCGTCAGGATCTGCTGGATCTCCGGATCCGCGAGTTCGCTGCTGAGCCCGTCCGAACATATCAGCAGCCGTTCTTCGGATCGGACCGGCAACAGCCAATAGTCCGCCCTGTTGTCGCTACCCATCCCCAAGGCTCTGGTGATCACGTGTCGGCGTGGATGCTGTGCGGCCAAGCTCTCTTCGAGCTGTCCGCGCTGCACCAGTTCTTGGACTTCGGAATGGTCCACGGTGACCTGCTCCAAGCCCTCGCGGGATAGCCGATAGGTCCGCGAGTCCCCCACATTGAAAATCAGCCAGTGCGCTTGGTTCTGTTCATAGACCACCGCGGCACCGGTGAGGGTGGTGCCGCCACGACCCGCAGCGATCTGGGTGACCACCTGATCAGCTTCAAGCACCAACGACTGGATCTGCTCGGCGGCAAGGACGCCGCCGGCGAGTTGGTATCCAGCTTCCAATGTTTGCACGCAGAGCGAACTGGCGATTTCCCCTGCTTCGTGCCCACCCATTCCGTCGGCCACCGCGAACAGCGATTCGGTAGCCAGGATGCTGTCCTCATTAACCGCGCGGCGCAGGCCGCGGTCGGTGGCCTGACCGTGGCGGATACTCAGCGACAACGCGACGGGCGGCTCGCTCACGCGCCTTCCACCTTGAAGGAACGATCACCGATGACTACCGTCTCACCAATTTTCACTTGCACCGGCTGTCCGGGGGCCACCTGCTGAGTGCTGCCGTCGGCGCTTTGCACCAACGAGCCGTTGCTCGAATTGCGATCGGTGACCCATACTCCGCTGGTCCCACGCTGGACCAGCAGATGGGTTTTCGAAACCGAACGATCCGGATCGATCAATACGATGAGTTCCTGTACCGCTTCGCCGTCGTCGGCGGCGGGGTTGCGGCCAAGCAACGCACTTTCGCCAAGGACGTAGGCTTCCCCGTCATCGAGCACCAGCCGGACTTCGGGTGATGCTTCGGAGCGAAGCTGGGTATGCCCGGATTCCTCATCGGCATGTTGGCCGGCAGCCGGCTCCTCGGCTGGCTGGCCTTCCTCCGGCTGCCCTGCGGAGTTTGCCGGCGAGGGCACTTCGGAACGCAGCCGGGTGTGCCCGGATTCCTCCTCTGCGAGGTTGCCTGCAGGTGTTTGCGCGGCCGGCTGGTCCTCCTCCAGCGGCCCCGCAGCATTCGCTGGCGACGGTGCATCGGCCGACGGCCGAGCCTTGGCCGGTACCAGGTTCGTCTCGGGTGCTTGATCTTGGCCCTCGCGTGTACGTGCCGCGCCTGGCACCGAATCGATCACCGCGTGCGAATCATCGTGGCGGTCCTGCGGCTGCGCCCCTTGGCCTGGAGCCGGTTGCTCTACGCTCTGCTCTTCCGGCGCAAAGGACTGCGGTCCGTGCACGCCACCGCTGGACAGCGGGTCCCGGCCCGCCTTCACGTCCATGACTAGCGAGTTAGCGACCTGGTCATGCCAGCCTTGGCGCTTGCCATTTGAATCAAAGAGATTCGATACGACCATGAGCACCGGCCCGGCCAACGGAACAATGCCCGCCAAGGCAATCAGCAACCGGCGCACGATGACCGGTCCCCAGCCGGGAACATGTCCCTGCATATCGGTGGTGCGGATCCCGAGCGCAATATTGCCCAAGGTCTTGCCCTGAGTTGCTTCCCACCACCACAAGAAGGCGGTGTATGCGACCGAAAGCAAGACGAACAACAACCAGATCCCAGCGATTTGGCCCGCCCCATCGCCGCTCAGCGCAGCTTGCTCGGTTTTAGCTCCAAGCCATGGAAGGAAAATCGTGGCAAGCACCGCAAGGGGCACGTTGTCCACCAACCACGCACCCAATCGTTTGACGGCAGAGGCATCAACTAAATTCAAAGTGGCAGCCATAGGTTACTCCTTAGATTGGTGCGGATTTACAATACCGACAGTTTGATTCTTGCGTTCAGAGCGCATGCCCGAGCGGGCTAGCGTACCCACCAGTTCATGGATTAGCGAACGGGGAGAGAATTTAGCGCGTAGTTGCTGCCAATAAGTCGCGGTGGACCTCATCGCTTCGGTCTGCTCGTCAACGGCCAGCCAATAATCGGTGACTTCTTGCGCGTTCGGAACTTCCCTGGAGAAGGTGGCCCGGTCCGCTTTCTCGGCCAGTGCCAAACTTTGCCTGCGCAACTTCGGGAACCCCTCGGCCAAGATCTTCGCGTTTTCCTTGCGGGTTGCGCCGGCGGCGGTGAGTACCCGCAGATCGGTCGCGTGGCTGAGCACTTCTTGCCAACCACCTGAGACTCGCTCGCCCAAGTTTCCTTGGTTTGCACGGCGCTTGCGGCGGCGAATCTTCAGGGCAAGGATCAGCAGCAATGGGGAGAGCAGTACCAACAGCGAGCCGAGGGACACCGCGGTAATAATAATGAGCGTTCCGAAGCGTTCCCAGAAAGTCTCCAGTTCCTCCTCGACCTCTTGCGGCTCCGGCGCGGTTTCCGGTGGAAGCTTTGCTTCATCTTGTCCCGGCGGAGGCGGTTGCAAAACCTGTGGCTGCGGGACAGCTTTGGGTTCTTGCTCCGGTGGTGTGGGTTGCTCATCTTCGTCCGGTGTCGGGTTGAAAGGAACCCAGCCAACGCCTTCAAAAGCGATTTCGACCCAGGCGTGGACATCCGAACCGGTCAACTTGATGGCTTGCGCCTCATCGTATTCCTCCGGGTAAAAACCCATCACCACGCGGGCAGGAATTCCCTGCTCGCGGGCCATCAGCGCCATGGCTGCCGCATACTGTTCGTCATCGCCGATCATCTGCTCCGCGTCAAGCAAATTGGTGATTCGTCCGGCGCCGTGCCCAGAGAGCGAGGGCACTTGGCCTTCGGCGCCGTTGGAAAAGAAACCGCTGTTGTTCAGCGACGTTTCCAGGCTTCGTGCTCGGTTCGCATCCCCGGTTCCCGAGCCTACGAAGTCCGCAGATCTTGCTGCGGCCAAGGCCGGTACGTTGGCCAGATCGGGCATCCGCAATTCGGCAAAATCCAGTTGCGCCAACTGCTCATCGCTTGGGTGCCCGGGAAATTGCACATGGGCCGTGTAGGCATCTCCTTCATGGAGCCCAATAGAGCTCAACGCGGTCTCGGCCTGCTCGCTGTAGAACAATGTACGAGCGAGTTCGTCCTTGCGTTCGCCGGTGAGCTCGATCCCCGTCAGCCGGCCCCCGGCCGGCAACCACACTCCGTTGTAATCGTTGATCTCGATGTCCAGCACACCATTCGCGCGCCCGTCCAGAGAACCGGTCGCGCGAATATCGGAGGAATCACCCACGGGAGAAAAGTTTCCACCGGATTTAGGGTCAACATTGAAAACCATCCCGTTATAGGAATCAAGGGCTGCCAAGCGGATTCGTTCGCCTTCCGGAAGTCCCTTGACCGTGAGCATGGTGTCATCGGCCATGGTTTTCACGTACTTGCGGAAACGAGTCAAAGGGCTTGGGAAGTCATAGAGATCCACCGGTGGTTCCAGCGCATCGCGCAATACCTGTCGGGGCGTCTGCGGGCTGAGCAAAGGGGCCGCCGCCGCGGTGACCGCTGCCGCGCCAAGGAGGACCACCACGCCCAGCGCGACTCGGCGCAGCAATGCTAGCTGTGCAGAGTGGGTTTCCTCCTCGCCGTGGTTCAGCGAACGGAATCCGTCCTTCAGCTTGGTCCCCATATAGCGGCGCCAGGCCAGCCAGCCGACCAGCAACGCGATGAAGGCGCTGCCGCGCAAAACGGGCACCGGCACCTCGCGTGTGCCGAAGACAATGCCGATCACGAACATGGCAAGTACCGGCAGCAGCGTGTAAAACGGCGAACGCAGATGCCAAGCCGCCAAACCCGCGAGCAGTGCGGTCAGCAGCGTCGTCAGGAAGGCAACGATCAGCATGCCGCCAAATTCGCCAACCGGTGGTGCCACGGTGAGCATGTCTTTCCAAGACAGCACCACGCCGGCCAGCAAGATGCGCACCGATTCGAGGGTGGGGATCATGCCGAAGAGCGCCTCGCGCGGAGTTGCCATCACGGTGCCCAAGATGAGGTAGATCCCCGCAAGCCAAGCCAGCGTCTGCCAGGTTCCCAAGCGAAACCAGACATTCGCCCAGGCTAAGGCGAGCCCGGCGATGATGCCGCTCAGGCAGGCGAGCATGAAATGCATGCTGCCGCCGTAGGCGTCCCATAGCCCCAGTGCTCCGAGCAGCAGCGCTACGCCGATGCATGCCGCGTCTATGCCGTAGCGGGCCAGTGAAAGTTTTTGGCTCATGACGTCGCCCGCTTCAGGAGCAACCCGAGCTCATCTAAATTGCCTAGGGTCAGTACGGTCAGTTCACCAATATTGGCTCTGGAAGCATCCAGCCCGAGCCCGCATCGAATGGCGATGGCGCGCACGCCCAATGGCACATGCATTGCTGCCTTGCGCAGCTCCGCAGCGGTGGCAGAGGCCCCGGTGAGGATGAAAACCACCGAGGCGTTGGGAACCTTGTCTGCGGTGTGCCGGGTCAGTTCCACGAAGGTGTCCCGCAGCATGCTTTGCCCCTGGACTCGGGTGAGCCCGTCCAACAGGTTCCGGCCGTTTTCGGTACGAATCGGCCCATCCTGAGTGAAAGTTGAAAGGTTCCGCTGTTCGGAAATTGCCTGCCAGCCGATGGAAGCGGCCACGCTGACCGCAAGTTCAAGATCTTCGAGCTCATCTGCGCCGTACTCGTCGAGGTTCAGCGAAAGCGCCACCGCCAGATGCGAACGCCTGGTCTCTTCGAACTGGCGCACCATCAGCTCACCGGTGCGTGCCGAGGACTTCCAATGAATATGCCTGCGGTCGTCTCCCGGCGCGTAGTCGCGCAGGGCATGGAAGGAAACGTCAGAGGATGACAGATCCTTGGTGCTCATGCCTTCGAGGTCGCGAATGAATCCCGCGGTGGAGCCCGCAAGCGGAGTTGTTTTCGGATGGATGAATAGTTCGTATTCGTCCGTCCATTTCACCTGCCGGCGCAACAGTCCGAAGGGGTCTTGGCGTACCGAGAGAATTGGCCCCACCGACAGGACCGCACGGCGGCGGGTGGGGATGGTGAAGAGATCTTCGTGGCTTTCCCCGGCTGCGAGCCGAGGGATGCGGAACTGGGCGGTGCCGGAACCCACCGGAAGTTCCATGGTGGAGCCGTGCGAGGTTTTGCCAGCGGTGTTTTTGACCTGGAGCGCGCCGACGGCCCGGTCGCCGACCGCAACCCTGGTGCGGTTCAGGTCAAGCGACACCAAAAAGTCGCTGCGTCCCAGGATGAAAAACACCGCGGCAGCCAGCAGCACCGCCGCCATCAGGGCGCCCAGCCATGCTTCCTGCCAGCCAAAGAGTGCTCCGAGCAGCCAGAGCAACACTGCGGTAGCTAAAATGACAAAGCCCAAGGGCGAGATGATTCTGGATGCCGGCGCAATAAAACGAGTGACCCAACGACGCGCCGCTTGGGCGCTTGGTGCAAGAGTCTGCTTGGCGATGAGCCACGACTCGCTGATCAGGCTCGCCGACCGGTTGACGGTACGCTTCAACACCGGGCCGGTCGTGCGGTCCGGTGTGCGGCGTTTCGTCCGAAGGCTCATGCTTGCTCCGCTACTGGCTCTTTGGCCTCGGATCCACGGCGCGTCGGGGCAGGTACGCTGCGCAGTGCGTTGGAGATAATCTGTGCCGCCGTGGTTCCGGTGAATTCGGCCTCCGGATCCAGCACGAGTCGGTGTGGCCAGACGTATGGTGCCAGCTCCTTGATGTCATCGGGCAATACGTAATTTCGCCCCTGAGACGCCGCCCAGACTTTCGCGGCACGCACCATGCCCAGAGCCCCGCGCACGGAGACGCCTAGCCGCGTTTCAGACGCTTCGCGGGTCGCCTCGCATAGCGCCGCTACGTATTCCAGGACCGCCTCATCCACATGCGTACCAGAGGCCAAGTCCGCCATATCCGCCACGGCTTCGGTGGTGATCACCGGGCTCAGCGAGGCCGATCGGTCTTTGGTCGCGCTGCCGGCCAAGAGGGCGACGGTGGCCGCACGATCCGGGTAGCCGATGGAGGTCTTGATCAGAAAACGGTCGAGCTGCGCCTCGGGCAGCCGGTAGGTTCCGGCCTGCTCGATCGGGTTTTGCGTGGCGATCACCATGAAGGGGCGCTGCTGCGGATACGTTACGCCGTCCACGGTGACCCGGCCTTCCTCCATCACCTCCAAGAGGGCAGACTGCGTCTTGGGCGAGGCGCGGTTGATCTCATCTGCCAGCACCAGGTTGGCGAAAATGGGGCCGCGGTGGAATTCAAACTGCTGAGTTTTCTGGTCATAAATGGTGATGCCGGTGACGTCCGAGGGCAGCAGGTCGGGGGTGAACTGGATGCGCGAGTTCGTGCCCTTCACCGTGGCCGCCAACGAGCGGGCGAGCATCGTCTTGCCGGTGCCCGGGGCATCTTCGAGCAGCACATGCCCCTCGGCGATCAGTGCGGTGAGCACCAGCGAGACCGGCTGTGTTTTGCCCAGCACCGATTTGCCGATGTTTTCCACGATTTTGGTGAAGGCCTCGTGGAACCAGGTGGCCTGCTCATTGCTCATCGTCATCTGGTGACTCCATTTCTACGTTCATTAGCGGCCGGAACCGTTCGGTCTGCCTCAAAATTTGGTGGTGTTGGACTTTACGCCGTCCACCGTGGCGTAGTACGGCTCCTTGTAGCCCGGTTCCACCACGCATGGCAGATCCTTGGAGGCCCGCCCGTTGCCGCCGACCGTGAAGGTCACCGGGTTTGACGAGAAGTTTCCGCCCGAGTGATAGCACTTGGCCGTGTAGCTGTGGGTGCCGGGGCTGAAGTTGTACAACTCCACGTGGTATTTGTAGCAGTTTGGATCACAGGTCGAGTTCGAGTACCCGTTGTAATTCGGTCCGCGGCTCAAGGTGACTGAGCGGGCCGGCTTGGGGTTCGTTTTCTCGGTCTTGGACCAGGACTTCTGCTGCCCCGCGGTATCTTTGGCGACGATCTTGATGGTGCGCGAGGTGGAATATCCCAGACTCTCAATGCGCTGCGCACCATCGTTGGCGGTCTTCTTGCCATTGATGGTCACCGTCTGGGTGACCGCGCGTCCGTTGGATTCTCCGGCGTTCTTGTTCCAGGTGAACTTGATCCAATGATCCCCATGCGAAGCGGCCAGTTGCGCGTTGTTGCGCAGCGGACCGTAGGCGCTTTCCTTGTTGCTCGGCGCGCTTGCAGCACCGGCTCCGGCGGCATTCAGCGCACGAACCCGCCAGGTATGCGCCTTGCCGTTGGAGCCCGTGTCGATCCGAGCGCCCGGCCCGCCGAAGGAGTTCCAGGCTCCGCCGTCGGTGGAGTACTGGTACCCGGTGATCGCCGAACCGTTGGCGCCAGGGGCCTTGAAATCAAGGCGGATCATCCGGTTGGCACCGGTGGCCGTGGCGCTGACGTTCCCGATGGTTTTCGGGCGACCATAGGGGGTCACCGCCGCCGATTTGGCGCTCTGTCCGGAGCTGCCCACACGGTTATGCGCGGTGACGGTGAACCGGTAGGAGGTGCTGGTGTTCAGCCCGGTGATGGTCTGGCTCAGCTGGTTCGCCGGGATATTGTCAACGGTCTTCACCACGGTGGAGCCGTTGAAGGCGCGCACGGTGTAGTGGGTGATGGCCGCGCCGTTGGCCCCCGGGGCCTTCCACGCCACGTTGACCACGCCACCGTTAACCGCCGAGTCCTTGCGCGCCGCCGTCGGCGCGGATGCCTTGAACGGCACGCCAGCCGGGGTGACCTGCGCCGAGTACGGGCTGAATTGGGAAGGCTTCGAGGCCTTGTTCACCGCACGCACACGCACCTGATAGGAGGTGCCGTTGCGCAGCCCCTTCCAGTTGTACGAGGTTCCGGTGATCCCGTTGACCTGGGTGACCCCGTTGCCCGGGGCCGGCGAGATCTCCAGGGTGTAGCTCTGGATCGCCGAGCCGCGGCTAATCGGGGCCTTCCAGCTGAAGGTCGCCTGCTGGTCCCCGTCCTTGCCGGTCGGGGCCGCGGGCCGTTCGGGTTCCACGTCCGGGCGTGCCTCGGCGGACTGGGCCGAGCGCGGCGATTCGCCCATCGCGTTCGTGGCCGAGACCGTGAAGGTGTACACGGTGTCATTGGCCAGCCCGGTGATGGTGCACGTGGTGGTGGAGCATTCCTGGGTGTGCCCGGTGGTGCGCACCGTGTAGTGCGTGATCGCCGAACCGTTATTTGCCGGTGGTTCCCAGCTGAGCACCGCCTTGCGGTCGCCGGTGGATTCAATCCGTGGCAGGCTCGGCGCCGCGGGGGCGCCCTTCACGTTCAGGCTCACGGTACCGATCACGTTGCGCGAGACGTCCTCGGTGACGTCCCCAATGGTGTATTCCACCCGCATGGTGCCGACAAAGTCGTCTTTCGGCGTGATCGCGACCTTGTCGCCGCGTACCTCGACTGCCCCGACCGCTTGCAGCGCGCGGGCGTTGAGCAGCCGCAGCGGCCCCTTGTCGGCGTAGGGGTTGTGGTCGTTGGCCAGCACGTCAACAACCTCGGTCTCTCCCTGGGCGGCGTTTGCCACGTTGTCCGCCACGGCCACCGGAAGTTCCCGGGTGGAGCCGGAGACCGTCACCCGCATCGCGGCACTCACCGGAGGATTCACCCCGTCGCTGACCGTGACCGCGACGGTGCCGCTGGTCCCCTTCGGGGTCTGCGCGCTGGCCGTGAGTTGCAGGTTGTGCCCGTCAACGATCTGCGCGTCGACCCCTTGGATGTCGACCGCGCCGAGCCCGAATTTCAGATCCGGAATATCTTCGCTGTTCTGGTCATTGGCGGCCAGGCGCAGATCCATCACCACGGGCTCTTCGCCCTGGCCGACGGTGAGCGAATTGCTTTGCAGGGTCGGTGCGAAGTTCTCCGGATCTGGCTGTTCCTCTTCTTCCTCTTCCGGCGTGGGTTCCACTTCCTCGGGTTGGCCTTCGCCGTCCCGGCGCTGTTCGGGCGTGTTGCCCGGAGCCGGGGTGACGTTAATCGGGACCGTCAGCTTGGAGCTCAAACCCCGCGGGTCATCGGGCCCGCCGCCGTCGGTCACCTCGAAGCTCACGGAGGCGGAACCGGCAAAGTCCACCGGTGCGCGGAATGAAAGTTCGGTCGCCGACTCGACGAGTTGTCCATCGTTCTGCGGCATCGAGCTGACGGACTCTTCGGTAGCCAGCCGCGGGGAACGCCCCTCGCGGACGAGCACCAGGTCCGCGAGGTTCAGCGGCAGGGTTTCACCAGCCTGAACCTGCAGGTTCAGTCCGCTGCGTAGGATCGGGCGCGCGTCCCCGGTGCCCGGAACATGGACAAATGCCGTCGAGGTCAGCTCGTCCGCATCTCTCAGGGTATAGGCGATGATCTGCGGGGATTCGCCCACGGTGACCTGCAACCCCTCTTCGGTGACTCGGGCGCTGCGCGGGTTATCTGGCAAGCTCACCGTGAGCGCGTCCGCGCTGCCGTCCGGATCTTCGTCGTTGCGCAGGATATCGACGGTGATCTCATTGTTTTCTATGATCTCTTCCAGTGAAACCCGGTCGTCACGAGCGATCGGGGCCAAGAGCTTGGCTTCTGGATCGGATTTAACCGTCAGCGTGGCCGCCGCGGTGCCACCACGGCCGTCGCTGATGGTGTAGCGCACCGATACCGTGCCCGTTTTGGGTGGCGAGGTCAGCACCACGCGTCCATCTTGCACCTCGGCCTCGGCACTTGATTCGGTGCTCACCTCTGGCATCAGCGCCAGCGGGTCGCCATCGGGGTCGGTGTCGTTGCTCATCACGTCGATAGCCACCGGCCGGTCCGGACGCACGGTGATGAAGTCATTCACCGCCACCGGCGAGTTATTCGACTCCGCTAGTGCGGCGATACCGATCTTGATGGTGCCGGTCGCCCGGGCGCCGAGCCGGTCTTCAACTACATAGCTGAATTCGTCGGTTCCGGACGCGTCTTTATTGGCGGAGTAGTCAATGGAAGCACCACGGATTTTTGCGGTGCCTTGCCGGGGTGCAGAACCGAATTGCACCAGCGACACCGAATCCCCGTCCGGATCAATGGCATCCAAGGGCACCAGCACGTTGGTGCTGCTGCCGGCGAAAACGCGTCCCACGATCGGCTCGGGGTTTGGCGGGCTGTTTGATTCGAGGTCATTTTCCCCGGCGGCGGGCCTGACGTTGAAGGTCACCCGGGCGCTGGTCTCCTGGCCGTCCGGGCCCGCGATGGTATAGACGGCGGAGACCTGGCGTGGCTTGCCGTCAAAGTCGGCTGCCCGGAAGCGAATGGTCTCGTCCGCCACCGAAATCAGCGACCCCTCGCCAAGATCTTCGGTCTCTTTGAGCTGTGGAAGCAGGGTGAGCTCGCCCCCATTGGGGTGAATGTCATTTTCCAGCACCTTCACCGTCGCCACGTCGCCCTCGCGGACGGTGACGGTATCCGGGTTTGCGTGCGGCGGATCCATCCGCGGCGGGGCCGGGATCGGGATGACACGGATGGATCCGGTTGATTCCCCGGTCCCGTTGGCCACCGTGTAGCTGATGGTGCGCGGTTCGCTCAGTCCGCGCACGTCGGTGATGCGCACCAGGGAGTTGCGTTCCACGCTGGTCGAGAAGGGAACGTCCAGCTCATTTTGCGCGCCGGTCACCACCAATACTCCGCCGGCCGGGTCGGTGTCGTTGCCCAGTACATCCACCAGCACGTCTTGGCCGGCCGGCAGCAGCGCCACGTCGCGCACCGCGACGGGCGCCTTGGCGGCATCGTCCGGTTGGCGAACATCGATACGCACCAGCCCCGGGGCACTGCCCGGACCGTTGGTGGTCATATATTCGGCATAAAAGGTTCCGGCACGTTCACCGGTCACGGTGATCGCGCCGGTATGCATATTGGCTTCCAGCTGCAATCCGGCCACGTCGTCGATTCCCGCCAAACGCAGGCCATCGCCCGAAGGGTCGGTGTCATTTTCCAGTGGCTCGAAGAGCTTGGCTTCACCCACCCGCGCGGTGACATGGTCGGTTGCGGTGACCGGCTCCACCGTCGAGTCGGCCAGCACCTCAACAAGGATGCGTCCCTTGGTGCTTTCGCGGCGATCCGAAACCTGGATCGCGATTTCCTTCTGGCCGATCCGCTTCCCATCGTCCTGGAAGGTCAGGGTGCCGTCGGGGCGCACCCGAATGACGTCCTCGTCTTCGCTGGTGCCGCCCAAGAGCTGCAGGTCATCGCCCTCGGGATCGGACCAGTCGGTGAGGACATTTTTGCTCACCGACTCGCCTTGCTGCACGCGCAGCACGGTGGTGCGTTCTTGTTCCGGCGCCTTATTCGATTCTTCGTCCGCCACGTTCAGCCGCACGCTGGCGGTGTCCGAACCGCCGCGTCCGTCGCTGGTGGTGTAGCTGAAGTTCGCGGATCCGCTGGCGTCTTGCGGCACCGAGATTTGGAAACCAGTGCCCTGGTGCACCGGTTGCAGGGTCCCCAGCGTGGGATCGGATCCTTCGATCTTGGCGGTGAGCAGGTCGCCATCGGGGTCTACGTCGTTGTAGAGCACCGGCAGCATCGTGGTGCGCCCCGGACGGATACTATATGTGTCGTCCTCGGCGATGGGCTTCTTGTTTTCTTCCGTGCGATTGGGCAGCTCGATCGCGTCGGTGATTTCCTTGGTTTCCTCTTCGGTGGATTCGCCCTCACCGGTAGGTGGTTCCAGATCGCTCCAGTTGCTAACGATTTCCATGCCTTCGTTCGTCAGCCAGACCTGCCCGGAGTTCACGTCGTTCAGCACTACTACGTCTCGGTTGACCCGGAAGATCAGTTCGGCGCCTACGAGCATCTCGGGGATCAGCATGTGCTGATTTTGCGTCGGGTCGGCGCAGTGGCGCAGGTATTGTCCGCTGGTCTGCCAGGCGGCATAGGTGCACTGGCCCACGTGGACCGGCGCGATGGGGGTCCCGGCGGTTTCGACCTGTTCGTAGTTGACCGCGGAGCCGTTCAGGCTCACCGAGGCCAGGGAGTTGTCCAGGGCAATCTTCACCGCGTCGGCCTGCGGGCCGGGGACCTGGATGCGCGCATTGGCAGGATTTTCGACGCTTGCCTGTTTCCCGGCCGAGGTCATGACCTGTCCGCTGGCGGAGTCGAAGACCACCGCGGTATCGCCCACGGCGCTGAGCTGGGGTTCGGTGAACTCGGTTAGTTCGTGGATTTCAATTGACTCGCCGGGCAGCGCGGTGCCTTCGGCATCGATGGTGAAGCTGGAGAAGCTGCCCGCTTCGTAGTCGACGGTCCATACGGTGTCGTCGGTGCCGACCACCGCGGCAACCTTGCCTTTTGATTCGATCAGCGGTTCGGTGCTGGAGAATTCCGAGATGGCTTCGAGGCTGGTGGCCTGCACGGTGCCATGTTCTTCATCGGTCACCGCTACAACGTTGGCACCGTAGGAGAATGACGTGTTGGCCGGCAGGCTATTGTCTCCGGCAAATTGAACCATGGATGGATCGATGGTGGTCAGCGAGGCTTGTTCGAGGTTGCGCACGAATACGCGGTCCTCATTTTGCACCAGGTTGTAATTGGCCAGTGGAGTGACTACGCCACCGTCGAGGGTGCGGGACTGGTAGTTGACGTGCCCGATCTTGCCTTCTGACTGGTTGACCACCCAGACGCCGCCGTCGTTCAGTTCCACGTCCGCGGTTTCAAAACCCGGGTAGATTATGGCACCGGCAACGGCAAGGGCTGCCACGAGCGGGATCGCGGTGACTTTGAATCCAGTACTTTTGAGCAACGCTGGCCAGCCGTTACCTGATGACTTCGCCATATGCCGTAATTCCTTGCTCTTTTTGTTCCCGTGCCTGCGTGCATCGGCTTGCCTTCCAGGGCCAGCCCAATCCGTTCCCCGCCCAATTCTAAAGAAAAGGCAAAAACATCACCATGGTGAGTTCTCCCCATGCCCCTTGGCGAACAGCGGATTCGGCTTTTCACGCGCCGCCGCGGAAGTCGCTTCCGTGGGTTACTTGCCGAAACTTCGGCCTCGGCAGAATTCCGCCGGTGACCGGCATGACACCGTAAAGGCCGAGCCGACCTCATGATCAATGCGGATCTACGGCTTGCGGTGGATAGCGGCAGAAATCTGGAAACTAAGGCCAACGCAGGTCTTCAACAAATCTTTCATATCTATTAGTGTTAGCTTCATGACATCCACTGTTACGCAGCGCGTGCCGACGGGCATCGACGCCATCGCGGAAAATTTCTTTGCCAAGACTCTCGAATTAGTTCCGGAGTACGGCGTTTCTTTCGGGCTCCCCGGTTACGAGTCGGCCTATTCCGACTACTCCCCCAAGGGCACCGATCAGCAGATCGAGCTACTGCGGGAGACTCTCGCGGAACTTGAGGCGGCGAAGCCACAAGATGACATCGATGAGGTCACCCTCGACGCGATGCAGGAGCGGCTCGGCCTGGATCTGGAAATCCAGCTGACCGGACGCACCGAGCTGAACAATATCGCCTGCCCGGCGCAGGAAATCCGTTCGGTCTTCGACCTCATGCCGCAACAGAGCGCAGCGGACTTCGCATTTGTCGCCGCCCGGCTGGCCAACGTCCCGCAGGCAATCGACGGCTACATCGCCTCATTGCGCGATTCGGCCTCCAAGGGGTTGGTGTCGGCTAAGCGTCAGGTGAATATCGTCGCCGGCCAGTGCCGGGATTATGCAAAAGACGGTGGGTTCTTCGATCGGCTAGCCACCTCCGGTGCCGAGAAAGACCCCGAGCTCGCCGAGTCGCTGAACGCCGGAGCGTCCCTGGCGAAGAACGCCTACCTGAAGCTTGCGCAAATGCTTAGGGAAGAACTGCTGGCGCAGGCCCCCGAGGCGGATGCGGCAGGCCGTGAATACTATGCGTTGATGTCCCGCCGCTTTCTGGGTGCATCGGTTGATTTGGACGAGACCTACGCCTGGGGAGTCGGCGAGCTAGATGCGATCATCGCGGAGCAGCAGCGCGTGGCCGAACTGATCAAGCCCGGCGCCTCCATCGAGGAAGCCAAAGCGATCCTCAACGCAGATGCGGCGCGCAAGCTGGACGGCACCGAGGCCCTGAAGAACTGGATGCAGGACAAAGCCGACAAGGCGATTGCCGAGCTGCGCGATAGGCACTTCGATATCCCAGCCCCGATGGATCGAATCGAGTGCCTGATCGCCCCGACAGAAGACGGGGGAATCTACTACACCGGGCCCTCGGAAGATTTCACCCGCCCCGGACGCATGTGGTGGTCGGTGCCTCCGGGCGAAGACCAGTTCTCCACCTGGTCGGAGCTGACCACCGTGTACCACGAAGGGGTACCGGGCCATCACCTGCAGATAGGAACCGCGCAGATGCAGGCGAACACGCTCAACAGCTGGCGCCGGCTGCTCTGCTGGGTTTCCGGACACGGCGAGGGGTGGGCGCTATATTCCGAGCGGCTGATGCACAAGCTGGGTTACCTCGATGATCCGGGTGACTATCTGGGCATGCTTGATGCCCAGCGCATTCGTGCGGCCCGCGTGGTCTTCGACATCGGCGTGCATCTGGGCCTAGCGGTTCCTCCCCAGTGGGGCACCGGAACCTGGGACGCCGAAAACGGGTACGAGTTCTTGCAGAAGAACCTGGATCTCACCGAGGGCCAATTGGACTTCGAATACAACCGCTACCTCGGTTGGCCGGGCCAGGCCCCCAGCTACAAAATCGGCCAGCGGCTCTGGGAGCAGGCCCGCGACGAGGTTGCCGCCCGCGATGGCGAGCAATTCGAGCTCAAGGACTTCCACACCAAGGCGCTGAAACTCGGCTCGGTGGGCCTTGACACGCTCAACCGCGCCCTGCTGAGCTAGGCAGCTAGCCAAGCCGTTGGCTGCCGGGGTTTCCCGGCAGCCAACGGCTCCTACCGCATCACTAAGCGCGGTAGTTGGACAGCTGGATCAGGTTTCCGCAGGTGTCATCCAATACGGCAGTGGTCACCGGACCCATCTCTGTGGGTTCCTGGGTGAACCGCACGCCCAGGGCGCGCAAACGCTCATACTCGGACTGGACATCGTCAACCGCGAATGAGGTCAGCGGAATGCCATCGGCGAAAAGAGCCGCCTGGAATGGTCGCGCCGCCGGATGCTCGGCAGGTTCCAGCAGGACCTCGACGCCTGCCTCATCTTCTGGCGAGACAAGTGTCAGCCATTTGAATTCACCCACCGGCACATCGTGCTTCTTCACAAATCCGAGAATCTCGGTGTAGAACTTTTCGGCTTTGGCCTGGTCATCAACCATGACGCTAGTGATATATACCCGCATGATTTCTCCGATGTTCGTCGTCGCACGCCTAAGGCGAATCCCCTAGCGGCATCCAATCTACAGACTTTCAAAGCCAACTGGTCATCATCAACAGCCGGCGGCGGACCGATCCCTGCGCAGGCGGTGCGGTTGGCCAGGACGCGGTGCCAATCCATTGCTTGCAGCCCGGAGCTCAAGGACTGCTGAGACCGTTCGTTGCGCGTTTTCGCCTGGCGCCGACCGGTCGTACGGCCATCGTGTATTTCACCGGCAATAACCAAATCCTTGGAAGCATAATTGCCAACGAAAATCCATCCGGAAATCCCCGGCAGCAACCTCCGGTAGACCAGGCAGCGCCCGTCCGAATGCCGGGGCACGCGGAGCAATCCGCAAAATACCTCTGGTTTTCGACCCAGGTCGGTGACCGGTCGCACAGTAATTGAGGCGTCAATAACGGAATAATCCAGAATCGTAACGTTGCGTAACTTTAACTGCGGTGGTTGGCGTTTTCCGGCATACCGTTTTAGTCATGTCTAACACCGCACCTTCATCCCGACTGCCTCGTTGGATGACCAGTTTCGGTCCGCAGATTATCGCTGCGTTGATCGTCGGTCTGATCCTCGGCCTGGTCGCCAAGTACACCGGCAGCACTTCCGAGGAACCCAACGCGCTCGGTGAAGCCCTGCAGATCATCGGCTCCAGCTACGTTGCCCTGTTGCGCACGGCCGTCATCCCGCTCATTTTCTTCGCAGTGGTTGCTTCCATTGCCAACCTGGCACAGGTGACAAACGCTGCACGCCTGGCCTGGCAGACCCTGCTGTGGTTCGGCATCACGGCGCTGATCTCAGTGACCATCGGCATGGGACTGGGCGTGCTGATGCAGCCTGGCGCCAATACCGGCCAAAGCGCACCGGCCGAGTACGACGGCAAGACCGGCGACTGGCTCGGATTCCTGACCGGACTGATCCCTTCGAACTTCCTGGGCCTGGGCGCAAGCACCAAGCTCGCCGAGGATGCGGCCACCACCTCGATCAGCTTCAACGTGCTGCAGATCCTGGTGATCGCCATCGCCGTGGGCATTGCCGCGCTGAAGGTCGGCAAGGCGGCCGAACCATTCCTGGCGTTCTCCGCCTCGATCCTCGCGATCATCCAGAAGGTGCTGTGGTGGATTATCCGCATCGCCCCGCTCGGCACCGTTGGCCTGATCGGCAACGCCGTCGCAAGCTACGGCTGGGACACCATTGGAGCGCTGGGCAAGTTCACCCTCGCCATCTACATCGGCCTGGCGCTGGTGCTCTTCGCCCTCTACCCCGTCCTGATTCGCACCCACGGCCTCTCCATCAAGCAGTACTTCTCCGGGGTGTGGCCGGCCGTGCAGCTCGGTTTCGTCTCCCGCTCCTCCATCGGCACGCTGCCGCTGACGCAGCGCGTGACCGAACGCAACCTCGGCGTGCCCTCGGGCTACGCATCCTTCGCCGTCCCCTTGGGCGCAACCACCAAGATGGACGGTTGCGCAGCGATCTATCCGGCGATCGCCGCCACCTTCGTGGCCCAGTTCTTCGGAATTGACCTCGGCCTGACCGACTACCTGTTGATTGCCCTGGTTTCGGTTCTGGGCTCGGCTGCTACCGCCGGAACGACCGGGGCGGTAGTGATGCTGACGCTGACCCTATCCACCCTTGGACTCCCGCTGGCCGGCGTTGGCCTGCTGCTCGCGGTTGATCCGATTGTTGACATGGGCCGCACCGCGGTCAACGTGGCCGGCCAGGCCTTGGTTCCAACGATTGTCGCCAAGCGCGAAGGCATCCTGGATGTGGAGCTGTACAACGCCCCACGCAACGGCAATCCCTTCGCGGACGACAGCATCGCGGCCAACCAGGATCCGTCGGCGGCAACTTCGGCAAACGCCTAGTTTCCCGTAGGTCCGAGCGGCCTGAGCAGCACCCAGCGGTCGGCATCCTCCCATCAGGAGGATGCCGACCGCTTTTTCGTGGGGCAGAACACAACCCCCCACTTTGCACAGCGTGCAAGTTTGCACGTAGTGTAATTACGTGACTTCTCATGGCACCGGCACGCGCCGCGAACTCAATAGGCAGGCGACGCATCAGGCGATCGTCGACGCCGCCCTTCGACTGCTGCGCGAGGGGCACGGCACGGCGATCACCGCCACCCAAATCGCCGAAATAGCCGGTATTTCCCGGCGCACCCTGTTCAACTATTTCCCCTCCGTAGATGCAATCTTGTCCTATCCCCTGCACGCGGTGCTCGAGCACATGGTCGAGACATTAACTCCCCTGACCGACCAGCTGCCACTGATGCAAGCAGTGGTCCGCGCATTGGAATCCGAGCGGGCCACCGAGCTTTTGGGACAGGTCGCGCAATTCGGCGCCTATCTGCGCCGGCAAGAAAACGGCACTTGCTACCCGCCGAATTTCATTGCCTGGCAAAGCGCCACCGGTGACGTCATCGCCAAAATTGCCTCCAGGTACCCGCAGGCCGATGCCTATTCCATCCGCGTGTTCACGCATGCCATCCTCGGGGCGGGGCAAGCGGCCTTCGATACGTGGATCGACCAACTGCCGGAACCGGATGCGACCGGACTGCACGTTTCCGATGAACTCATCTCTTCCTTCCATCAGCTCATCACCCGGGCCATGGAAACACTCGATGCGGGTTTTAACTCGCTGCCACTGACCGCACCAAACTCGCTCAAGGAAGACTAAGCCATGGCTACGTTCCTTTACCGCCTCGCCTCGTGGGCCCATAGGCACCGTTTCCGCATGCTCTCCATGTGGATTGCGGCGTTTATCGCCATCGGTGTCTGCGCCAGCCTCTTCATGGGGCAGCTGTCGAACACCTTCACCCTGCCGGGCACCGAAACCCAGCGCACCATGGACCGGATGAAGGAAGAACTCCCCGATCTTGCCGGCGGCCAGGGCACCATCGTCTTCCGCGAAGGTTCAAACCGCGCGTTGAATGCGGACCAGAAATCGGCCATTCAGGACTCCCTGGATCAACTGGCCTTGCATCCGCAGGTTGTCGAGGCCATGAGCCCCTTCGAACTGCAGAAGCAGCTTGACGATGCCAAGCCCGAGCTGGACCAGGCCCAGCAAGAACTGGTGGATGGGCAAAAGGAACTCGACGATGCCAAGGAACAGGTAGCCGACGGCAAGGTTCAGCTCGCGGACGGCCAAAAGAGGATCACCGAAGGCTGGTCCGAACTTTTCGATGGCACCAAGGAAATAGAGGACGCCGAGCCGCGGATCGCCGCGGCCGAAAAGAAGCTGGCCACCGGTTGGGACGAGCTACGCGCCGGCGAAGCCCAGCTGCACAGCGGGCAGGCGCAGCTGAGCGCCGGTGAGAGGAAATACCAAGCGGGCCTCGCCGAATACAATGCGGGACTCGAAAAGTACCAGTCCGGGCGGAGCCAGTTCGAAGCCGGAGAACAGAAGCTCGACCAGGCAGACGCGCAGCTGAACGCAGGCGAGAAAGAATATCAAGCTGGCCTGGACAAGATTTTGGACGGAAAGTCCCGCAGCCAGTTTGACAAGGAACTAGTTGCCGGCAAAAAGCAGGCCACCGAGGGCCTGGCGAAGGCCGAAGAGGGCCTGCAGGCCGTTGAACCGCAAATCTCGGAACTGAATGCCCAGATCCCAGCGGTCGAGCAGGCACTCAAACAGGCCGAAGCCGAGGGCGACGAAGCCCTGATTCGCGAGTACACCGAAAAGCTGACGGCGCTGCAGGGCGGCCTCGCCGAACTGAATGCCGCCAAGCTGCAGGCCACCGAGGGCAAGGCCCAGGCCAACGCCGCGCTGAAGCAGATCGGCCAGGCCGAGGCGGGCCTGAAGCAACTGGATACCGCGCGCAAGGAATTGGATGCCGGGGCCACCCAGGCCACGGAAGGCCGCCAGGAGCTCGAAGCTAACCGCGGCGAACTGGCCTCCGCCAAAAAGCAGCTTGATCAGGCCAAGTCGCAACTTGCCTCGGGCAAGCAAGAAATCGATGCGAACAAGTCAAAGCTGGCGCAGGCGCGTGCCGAGCTTGAATCCGGCCGCGCCGAGCTCAACGCGGGGCAGGCAGAATTCGACAAGCAAAAGGCCGCCTTCGTAGCGGGCAAAGCGCAACTGGCGGACGCAGAGAAACAACTGCGCGAGTCCGAAACTACTATCAAGGAAAAGACCAAAGAGCTCGAAGACGGCGAAAAGGAAATCGCCCAGGGAGAAAAGGACCTCGAGAGCGGACGAGCCGAACTTGAGTTCGCCTCCCGCCAGGTAGGCGCCAGCGGGGACATGCGTTTCGTTTCCGAAGATGGCTCCACCGCCGTCTCCCAAGTCAGCTTCCGCATCGCTACCGACGCATTGACCGCCTCGGATCGTGAAGCCATCACCGCGATCGCCAGCGGGCCGCAGTCCACCGGTGTCGAGGTGCTCTTTTCCAAGGAGATCCTGCAGGACATCTCGGAGGTCTTCGGCACCGCCGAAATCATCGGCGTAGTGATCGCCGCCGTTGTCCTGCTGGTTATGCTCGGCACGCTGATCGCCGCCGGACTGCCCCTCTTGCTCGCCCTGCTGGGTGTTGGCGCCGGGGTGGGCACCACGCTTGCCTTCTCCTCGATGTTCACCATGGCCTCGATTACCCCCGCGCTGGCTTTGATGCTGGGACTCGCGGTGGGTATCGACTATGCGCTGTTCATCATTCACCGCCACCGCACGCAGTTGCTCTCCGGCATGGAGGTCGGTGAATCGATCGCCCGCGCGGTGGGTACCAGCGGCAATGCCGTGGTCTTCGCCGGGCTGACGGTCATCATCGCGCTGTCCGCCCTCGCGGTCCCGGGCCTGCCGTTCCTGACGGTGCTCGGACTCTCCGCGGCCTTCACCGTGCTCTGCTCGGTGCTGCTGAACATCACGCTGCTTCCCGCCCTGCTGGCCATGGCCGGGCCCAAGCTGGTGTCCCAGCGTGCCCGGAAGAAGGCGGACAAGCCGGTGGCCAAGGAACCTGTCTCGGCTCGCTGGGTCCGCCTGGTCACCAAGATCGCGATTCCCGTGTCGCTGCTGGTGGTCGTGGTGCTCGGCGCCATTTCGATCCCGGTATCGCAGATGCGTACCGCCTTGCCCGACGGCAGCGCCGAAGCCGCCGACTCGCAGGCCTTCCAGGCTTATCAGCAGACCAGCGACAAGTTCGGCGCCGGCTACAACGGCCCGCTGCTGGTCCTCGCGGACCTTCCCGAAGGCTTGTCGGAACGGCAGGCCGAATCCAAGTCATTGGATATCGCAGATATGCTCCGCGAATACGACGGCGTGGTCGCCGCCATCCCGGTGACCACGACCGAAGACAGGTCGCTGTCCGCGATCCAGGTGATCCCGGCAGATGGCCCCGCCTCCGCCGCCACCGAAGCGCTGGTGCACGAGCTGCGCGACGACGCGCAGACGATCAACGACGCCACGGGCGCCAAGATCGCGGTGACCGGCCAGGTCGCAGCGCAGATCGATGTCTCGGAGAAGGTGACCTCAGCCTTGCCACCGTATCTGGCCATCGTGGTGGGGCTCTCGCTGGTCCTGCTCTTGCTGGTCTTCCGCTCGGTAGTGGTTCCGCTGTTGGCAACCGGCGGCTTCCTGCTTTCGCTGGCTGCGGCCTTCGGGGCCAGCGTCATGGTCTACCAGTTCGGCTGGATGGGTTCGGTCTTCGACGTCAATGTCCCCGGCCCGCTGCTGAGCTTCCTGCCGATCCTGCTCACCGGCATCCTCTTCGGCCTGGCCATGGACTATCAGGTTTTCCTGGTCTCGGCGATGCGTGAGCACTACGCCCACGGATTGTCGGCCAGGGACGCGGTGCGCTCGGGCTTCTCCATGGCCGCACCGGTGGTGACCGCGGCCGCGCTGATTATGATCGCGGTGTTTGCCGGATTCATCTTCTCCCACCTGTCAATGATTCGTCCGTTGGGCTTCGCCTTGGCCACCGGGGTGCTCTTTGATGCCTTCGTGGTACGCATGACGTTGATTCCAGCGATTATGCACCTGCTGGGCGACAAGGCTTGGTACCTGCCGAAATGGCTGGATAAGATCCTTCCAGACGTGGATGTCGAGGGCGCAAAGCTCAATGAGATGCTGGACCGCAAGGCCGAGCGGCCGCTCGGCGAAGCCTCGGCCAAGGAAGAGGTAACCGTATGACCTTAAGTAATGAAAGCGCCCGGCTGCTGCTGGCCTCCGCCTCCGCGGGGCGGCAAAAGCTATTGGCCGATGCCGGGCTGGCCTTCGGAACCCAGGTGTCGCGCGTTGACGAGGATGCCGTGCTGGCAGCCGCCGTGAGCGCCTGCGGTCCGCAAAGCCCGGAAGCAACCGCGCTGCTCCTGGCCCGCGCCAAGGCCGAGAACGTCGCCGCAGCTGAGCACCCCGAGGGCACGGTGGTGCTGGGGTGCGACTCCGTCTTCGAGCTCGATGGCGTGGCCTACGGCAAGCCCTATACCGCCGAGGTGGCCCGCGAACGCTGGCAGCAGCTCAGTGGCGCCACCGGCATCCTGCATTCCGGGCACTGGCTGGTCGACACCGCCGACCCGCAAGGCGCGAGGGGACGCGTCTCCTCGACCACGGTGCACTTCGCCGAGGTCAGCGACGAAGAAATCGAGGCCTACGTGGCCAGCGGTGAACCGCTGCCCTGTGCCGGCGCATTCACCATCGACGGGTTGGCCTCGGCCTTCATCGAGTCCATCGAAGGGAACTTCCAAAACGTGGTGGGCCTGGATATCTTCGTGCTGCGCGAACTGCTGGCGGAAGCCGGAATCCCGATTGTGAGCCTCTGGAAGTAACCATGCGCCGCCCGCTCCCTGTCCAAGATTTATTCTCGGGCAGGGACGCGGTGTTTAACGATCCCCCTCGAATCCGTTGGCCGCCGGTTCACCGGCGCGCCGCGCGAAACAGGGTAAACCGAAGCGCGGAATACGGCGCCTGTTAGGCCGCTGGACATCAGGAGTTTTGCCTTTGGCTCAAATGGCAGCACATTTTGTAGGAACCCTCTAAAAATATCGGCCTAACACCCCAGATTTTCCGGATAAGTACATATACTTCCCACAAAGCCGATAGGCTCCTAGGTGAGAAACCCTAATTTTTTATAGACAAGGTTCACCCATGAATCCATTGACGAAGGTGCTAATCGCCAACCGCGGCGAGATTGCAGTGCGAATTATCCGTGCAGCACGCGATGAAGGAATCGAGTCGGTTGCGATTTACTCCGACTCGGACCGCGATGCGCTGCACGTGCGCCTGGCAGATGAAGCCTACGCACTGGGCGGCACCACCGCCGCCGAATCCTACCTTCGTATCGAGAAGATTCTGGATATCGCGCAGCGTTCCGGCGCCGACGCGATCCACCCCGGTTACGGCTTCCTGGCCGAGAACGCCGATTTCGCCCAGGCCGTCATCGACGCGGGCCTGACCTGGATCGGCCCCAGCCCGGATTCCATCGACCAGCTGGGCGACAAGGTCAAGGCGCGCCACATCGCCGAGAAGGTGGGCGCTCCACTGGTTCCGGGTACCAAGGATCCGGTCGCTTCGGCCGAAGAGGTCTACGCATTCGCCGACGAGTTCGGCCTGCCGCTGGCCATCAAGGCCGCCTACGGCGGCGGCGGACGCGGCATCAAGGTGGTGCGCAACCGCGAAGACATCGGCGAGCTCTACGAGTCCGCAGTCCGTGAAGCCATCGCGGCCTTCGGCCGTGGCGAATGCTTCGTCGAGCGCTTCCTGGATGCGCCGCGCCACGTGGAAACCCAGTGCCTGGCCGATGTCCAGGGCAACGTCGTGGTGGTCTCCACCCGCGACTGCTCCTTGCAGCGCCGCAACCAGAAGCTTGTCGAGGAGGCCCCGGCGCCGTTCCTGAGCGAAGCGCAGATCACCCGGCTCTACGAATCCTCCAAGGCGATCCTGCGCGAGGCGAAGTACACCGGTGCCGGCACCTGCGAGTTCCTCGTGGGACAGGATGGCGTCATTTCCTTCCTCGAGGTCAACACCCGACTTCAGGTGGAGCACACCGTCTCCGAAGAGGTCACCGGGCTGGATCTGGTCCGCGAGCAGTTCCGCATCGCCCGCGGGGAAGAGCTCGGCTACACGGACCCCGAGGTCCGCGGCCACTCCTTCGAGTTCCGCATCAACGGCGAAGACGCCGGACGCGGATTCGTCCCCACCCCTGGCACCATCACCAAGATGACTCTGCCCACCGGCCCCGGCGTGCGCGTGGATTCCGGCGTCGAAGCCGGCGAGAGCGTCTCGGGCAACTTCGACTCGATGATCTCGAAGCTGATAGTCACCGGTTCTACCCGTGAGATCGCCGCGGCCCGCTCCCGCCGCGCGCTGGAAGAGTTCCAGCTCGAAGGCATGGCCACGGTGCTGCCATTCCACCGCGCGGTGATGAGCGATGCGGCCTTCGTGCCCGAATCGGGGCCGTTTACGGTGCATACCCGGTGGATCGAAACCGAATTCGCCACCGTCATCGAGCCGCACCCGATGCCGCAGGTCGAGGCGGAAGAGGCTGCCGAACGCACCTCGGTCACCGTTGAGGTTGCCGGCAAGCGCTTGGAAGTCACCTTGCCCTCCTCGCTGGGCGCGGCCTCTGCCGCCGCGAATGACAAGGCCGCCAAGAAGAAGCGCAAGCCGGGCCGCAAGGCCGGGGCCGCCGCCGCTGGAAACAGCGCCGAGCTGCGCTCGCCCATGCAGGGAACCATCGTGAAGGTAGCCGTGGAAAGCGGTGACACCGTAGCCGAAGGAGACTTGGTTGTGGTGCTCGAAGCGATGAAGATGGAGCAGCCAATCACCGCGCACCGCGCTGGCAAGATCGAGGGTTTGGAAGTCAGCCCCGGTGAATCCTTGTCCTCCGGCGCCGTGATCGCCTCGATCGTCGACGCCGACTAATCTAACAGGCAGCACAAAGCCGGGCTTGTTTGACCTTGGATTCCAAGGTCAAACAAGCCCGGTTTTTGCTTTCTGGCCCGGCCTTCCCTGCGAGAATCTTGGAGGTGGCTACTCCGGGTTCTCCGGTCCCGCTTTGGCTTCCTGCGTATTTCCGGTTTGTGCAACGTACCGCTTGTAGGTGCGCAAGGCGCTCAAGTGCATGATGAAGAGCACTATCTGCACTAATGCGACCAGTACCCAGACTCCGGTGATCAGGTAGTTGGGCTCCGCCCCGCGTGTAGCTTCGTCAACGTTGTCCAGAATGTTGGAGGCGGCTATGGCCAGGCAACCGGTGAGGAACATGGCAGATACAAGGACTTCCGCCTTTTTGGACAGCAGATATTTCATCGTCCCCCGCCCCTACCGCAGCTCTTCGATGGTAACGGTCCACCCGCTGAAGTTCGCCGCGTTGACGTCTAGGTAGTATGTGCCCGCGCTCTTATGGAGTGCAGTTTCATCTTCGGCAGGGCCGTCGAGCATGACCTCGGGAATGCCGCCGTCTTCGAGTAGCACGATCCCTTCTTCCAAGACGTAGATGGCACCGATGGCGAAATCCTCGCCGCCGGCGAACGAGTACGTCATGCGGGCTTCCGCGCCAGTTAGGTCGAAGGTGGAGCTGGACTTATCGGTTCCGCCCTCCAACGTGACCACTTCTTGCCAGGTTGCAGCCTCTTCGACGGCTTCGCCGACCGGGGCCTCGACAACTTCCTCTTCGGCTTCAGCCGGGGCTGCTGCCGCAGAGCTGGGATCTGCCTGCTGCGACACCGCCGGCACGTCTGCGGCCGTCTTGGCAAGCATTGCGGCACTGCTACCGCCTGACACCATCCCCACGACCAGCAACGCGGCGGTGACAATCCACGCGACGAGCCGGTGCTTAGCGTAACCGTCCAACAACCTGCCGGACTTGTCGCGCATCGATCCGGTCAGGATGATGATCCAGTCGATCAGCACCCACACTCCCAGACCACCGAAGGTCAAGAGCTTCAGCACACCGGTACCGATCTTGCCGAGATAGAAACGGTCCACCCCGAGGAACCCGAAGAACAAGGACAAAAGCCAGGTGGCGACAAATGATTTTGCTGGCGCCTGGTCACCGGGATACCCCGGAGCGCCATAAGCCTGCTGAATATGGTTGGACATGATATTCCTCAATCTTGCAGCTAGAAGCTGCCTCATAGGTAGTGATGATCAGTTATTGCTTGGTCCAGGTACCGCAACGGCTCAGCTCGAGGTCCTGGCCCTTGCCCACGGTGACCGAAGGACGGCCGCCGCCAGGGATGTCATTGTCGATGATGTCCCCATTGGTCCCCGTTTTGAGCACTGCCCAATAGCAGTCGCTGGAGACTGGCGCGTCAGACCTGTAGGTTCCGGCCTTGAGATCCACGCCAATGGTCCACACGCCGTTGCTGACGGTGTTGGCTTCTTTCTCGTCCTCGGCCTTGCCGACGGCTTTCTCGCGTTCGGCCAGCGCAACGTCGGTTTCATCCAGCTCCTCCTTGCGCTCGTCGAGCCCCTTGGATCTGGAATCCAGCTCGTCGCTGCGCTCAGCCAGCTCGGCTTCCCGGGTTTCGGTTTCACCCTGGTACTCGTCGAGTTCCTGCCGCACCTCGTCGCGCGCCTCCTCGAAGGCATCCCGTTCGCCTTCCACTGCGGACTTCTCGGCCTCCAGAGCAGCGTATTCCTCGCTCTGGGTCGGATCCACGCTGTCGGTTCCGACAAGGAAACCGACGGCCAGCGTTCCCAGCAGGATCACGAGCACCAGCAACGGTTTGAACCATCCGCGGCGCTTTCCGTTGACGTCCGAAGAACCAACTGCGGAGGATTGCTCGGTGGAATTCATGGTTACCGCTCCTTTTCTAGAAGAATGTCCACCCCGGAGTCGGGGTGGTAGGACCAGGAAATCGCCACGCCATCCCAGTTGTCGTCTTGGCGGCCATCCAGCGCCCGGGTGCTGTCGATCTTGCTGATCACCGATCCGGGGACCTCCAGCCCAGCCAGCACGCAGGCAATCTGCGCGAAATCCTCCGTTCCGGAATCCCAGACGTCACTGCCTTTGCTGTCCAGCTGCAGCGCCTCGCCGTCATCCAGCACGAGAAAGCCTTCCGCGGAAACTTCGCATTCCTCGGCAACCTGGGCAAAATCGGGCCCGCCGGCAAACAGTCCAGGGTTCGACATGCCGGCAACCGCCAGCGCACCGATGAGGCAACCGGCAACTCCCCCAATTGCTGCCGGGAGCATCCACCGTCGCGGCAAGCGCGTTGCTTGCTCCAATTCGCTGGTTTCAGTTGGCGGTTGGTCGGCTGTCTCCGACATGTCGCTACCTCCTGGAAAGTGATGAGATCTGCTGGGCCGGACCGCGTCCCCAAACTTGGCCCGGCCGAACTGGATGCCAGCTTGTGCTGACGAGTCCACGCTACGGAGAACATTCACTCTGAGTCATTAAATAAACTGATAATGGGGGTTATCAAAGAAAATGAGAGTATTGCTTGGAACTCTGACATGATGGAGAAAGGAACAATCGGCGCCACAATTCCAGGAGGTGTTCATGGAAAATCAACACGGTGACCTCATGAGCATGTCCGATATTGCGAGCCTGGCTCAGGTCAGGCGTCCCGTCGTGAATATGTGGATCAAGCGGCATGCCGCCGGCTCCACACCATTTCCAGAACCTGCCGTGGTTCGCGGCGAACAGCGCTATTTCTTCTCGCATGACGTGGTGTCGTGGCTGGAAGAGACTGGCAAAGGGAACAACCCACATGTCCGGACCGACGCTGGAATAAATATCCAGATTGATCCGCAGGACATCGAGCCATTGACCGCGCTGTTGGCCTTGAGGACCCTGGTCGGAGAGCCTTTGGGCACCTACGCAGTCGATGACCTCGTGGACCTGGCCGACGAAGAAGATCCGGATGATGAGTTCCTTTTCAAGGAAATCCATGAATCACGGAACCTGCAGCATCTGGCAAAGAAGGCGGACATGTGCGCTGACGCCGCATATACGGCGGCTCACGCTTTGGAAGCCATCTATTCGGCGCGGTTCACCGAGGGCTTGAAGGAGCTGCACCAAACGGCTCTCAGCGAAGACGCGCTCTTGTTCCTCGCGGACGTGGCCTTGGCCCTGCGCGGTCAAGGCGCGATAGTTGAGGCCACCCGCGGCGGAAGCGACCTGCTGCTCAGCACACTGGCTCGACTCCCGGAAACAGAATCGCTCACCGTTGGCTTGCAGCAACCGAACACGGCCGCGCGGTCGGCACTGGCGCGAATGGCCATGCGTCGAGTGGTAGCCGTTGCCGCCGGTAAGGACAATGTCATCTTGGACTCAGTCCATACGGACGGACAGGCAACCTATCTGGCCCAACTGCCGTCCTCCGAGGTCCCGGATGCCCAGGCAAGTGCCTTGCTTTCCCAAATCGATGAGCTTGCACTCAGCCTCGACCGTCAGGACAGAGGACTGATCGTTGGACCAGCATCGATTCTCAGCGAACCGCTGGAGGACAAGGAGCTGGACTCGATCCGCTCAACGATCCTGCGCAGTCGGCGTGTTCACGTGATCGCTTCCCTCCCATCTGGCGTAAGGGCCGCGAGGCCACGGCAGCGCATGGCCTTGTGGATTCTTGGGCCGGAACTGCCAAGCACCGGAGAGAGTCCGGCACGCATGCTCGTCTCGGATCTGAGCCTACGGACTTTGACGCAGCTGCTCAATGCGGATTTTGGCGCGCAGGTGGCGTTTGGTCTACGGAATATGACCAGCAAGAGACCAGTGGCCGTAATCCACTCACGCTGGATGCCACTTCCCACGTTGGTCGCTGCATCCGGAGGACTGATTCCCGCACCACGCATGGAGCGGGAGATCTACACCGACTACGCAACGTCCGCCCGAGCCGTCACCGAGTTGGAGGCTCTTGCCGATGTAGTGCAGGAAACCAACGAAGCCCGCCCCGGTTTTCCTTTCGAATTTTCTGCATTGGAAACTCGACTGGACTTCAAGCGCGGACATGAACCAACCATCGGTGAGCTGCTTGAGTCCGGTGCTTTGAAGCATCTGCCGGGCACCAGATTTGCTCCAGGTGATGTCGACGACTCAGTACGTTCTGGCATCGGCATCTGGGAGGCAAGCTTGCTACCCAGTGCCAAAACGGATGCAACTATTTCCCACTTCGCATTGGCCAACGGCTATGGGAACAGCCAACTGACCGAACCCGGCGACATTGTCTTCAGCACAACCGGCGAAGTCCGGGCGGTCGTAGATCGCGAAGGCTCACGAGTGGTGCGATTCCCGGCAAAGGCATTGCGAATTACCGCGGACAATTCCAGTGGGCTGATCCCTGACCTCATAGTCGAAGCGCTTAACCGCCAGCAGCTGAAGCAATGGCCGAGAACGCATATCCGGATCTGTCCCGAAGACAAAAAAGACCTGCTGGTTCGAGCTTTGGAGTTTCTGAAAAATGAGCAAAAGATCGCGCAAAAAAGAATAGAAACGATTAACGCGCTTGAAAACTCATTAACCAATATGGTTATTGACCAAAAAATTGACATGATTGATCGCAGGACCCAGCGAAAGGAAGGCAGCAATGCCACCCCGTAAAAAGTCAGCGGCCCAAGCCGCGCTTCCTTCAACTATGAAGGAACTCAAAGACACCTTGTGGAAAGCTGCGGATAAGCTTCGCGGATCCATGGATGCCTCGCAGTACAAGGACGTCATCCTTGGTCTGGTCTTCCTGAAATACGTCTCGGATGCCTTCGAAGAGCGGCGTCAACAGATCCGCGCCGAATTGACGGACAGCGGCCTGGCCGAGGCCCAGATCGCCCTGCTGATCGATGATCCGGACGAGTACACCGGACATGGCGCATTCTTTGTTCCAGATGCCGCTCGCTGGTCCCACCTGGCTGTGAATGCCAAGGGCCTGTCCGCGGTTGACGGAAATGCTCCGAAGAACATCGGTGAGCTTGTGGACACCGCCATGGATGAATTGATGACGGCCAATCCAACGCTGGCCGGCACCCTACCGCGCATTTTCAACCGCGACAGCGTAGACCAACGCCGCTTGGGTGAACTGATCGACATGTTTAACAGTGCGCGGTTCACTGGTGAAGGGTCAACGCGTGCCCGCGACCTGCTCGGCGAAGTCTACGAATACTTCCTGGAGAAGTTCGCCCGTGCCGAAGGCAAACGAGGCGGCGAGTTCTACACGCCAGCAGGCGTGGTGCGAGTCCTGGTTGAAGTGCTTGAACCCCAGAGCGGCCGCGTCTACGACCCAGCGTGCGGCTCGGGCGGCATGTTCGTCCAGACTGAGAAATTCCTTGAATCCCACAATGAGGATCGCACGGCGATCTCCGTCTACGGCCAGGAGCTCAATGAGCGCACCTGGCGCATGGCCAAGATGAACCTGGCCATTCACGGCCTAAATGCGAATTTGGGCCCCCGTTGGGGAGACACCTTCGGCCGCGATCTCCACCCGGAGATGAAAGCCGACTACATCATGGCCAATCCACCATTCAATATCAAGGACTGGGCGAGGAACGAGGAAGACCCCCGCTGGGCCTACGGTGTTCCGCCCACCGGCAACGCCAACTATGCGTGGATCCAGCACATCCTGTCCAAACTTGCACCCGGCGGATCCGCCGGCGTGGTTATGGCCAATGGCTCCATGTCCTCGAACTCCGGTGGCGAGGGAGACATCCGCGCCAAGCTGGTGGAGAACGATGTGGTCTCCTGCATGGTGGCCCTGCCAACCCAGCTCTTCCGCTCCACCGGCATCCCCGTTTGCATCTGGTTCTTCGCGAAAGACAAAACTGCCAGCGTAGGTGGCTCCACGGACCGCTCGGGGCAAACGCTGTTCATCGACGCCCGCAGTATGGGGCACATGGTTGACCGCGCCGAACGAGCACTCAGCGATGAAGATATTTCAACGATTGCCAATACCTTCCATACGTGGCGTGGCAAGGAATCTGCCGAAGGGGCCTACGAAGACGTTCCGGGATTCTGCTACTCGGCCACAGTTCAGGAAATTAAGGATGCGGGATACGCCCTTACCCCGGGACGCTACGTCGGGGCCGCTGAAGTCGAAGACGACGGTGAACCAATCGAAGAGAAGATAGAACGGTTGAAGAAGGGACTCTTCGATCAGTTGGATGAGTCGTCGCGACTGGATCAAATTGTTCGCCAGCAGTTGGGAAGAGTTCAGAATGCACAAGACTAGTAGAATTCTCCTCAAAGACCTCCTGATAACAACAAAGGATGGCGATTGGGGGAAAGCAGAGGAGCAGGATGGCTATGAAAAGTACCAAGTAATTCGTGCTACTGATTTCCATGATGTCTCCGTTGGAGATACGCGAAAAGTCCCTGTCCGCTTCTTGAATCAGAAAAACGTACAGCGTAGAACCTTGGAGCCAGGTGACATTCTAATAGAAACAGCAGGGGGCTCACCTGGTCGGCCAACCGGGCGCACCATGATCTTTTCGGAACGAGTTCAAGCAGGGTTCAGCAGTCCAGTCACATGCGCCAGCTTCGCCCGATTTATGCGTGCGAATAGTGAAATCGTTGACCCTAGATACCTCTACTGGTATCTACAGTCGATGTATCTCTCCGGTGAAATTGAGCAGTACCAAGTTCAGCATACTGGCGTTGCTCGATTCCAATACACCGATTTTGCCGCTTCGCATTTAGTGCCTCTACCTTTAATCGGCACTCAACAAGCCATCGCTGAAGTTCTCGGCGCGCTCGACGACAAGATCGCGGCAAATACAAAACTCGCTGATACTGCAGACGACTTAGCCAAAACTATGGTTCGAATGACAGTCACGTCATTGACTCAACGACTCGATGAAGCCGCGAACATTGTCATGGGTACCTCTCCTAAAGGATCAGACCTGAATGAAAATAGCGAGGGCATAGCGTTTTTCCAAGGGGTCCGCGATTTCGGCATGCGTTTCCCATCGCGTCGCGTTAGCACAACTAACGCATTACGACTTGCGCAAAAGGGCGACATACTGTTGAGCGTACGTGCCCCTGTTGGGGAAGTGAATTTCTCTCAAGATGAGGTTTGCATAGGTCGCGGACTTTCAGCGGTTAGACACAAATTTGGCCGTCAGGCTACCTTGTTCCACCTGCTTCGACATGAAAGTTCGGTTTGGGCACCGTACGAAGCAGAAGGGACCGTTTTTGGTTCCATAAACAAGTCTCAGTTGCATGGGATTCTAGTCCCTACGGTGCGTGAAGATATTGCATCAGAAATTGAATCAAAGGTCGGCGCAATTGAAAATACCATCGCTGGATTCTTGGCCGAAAACGAGCTCCTGCAGCTAACACGGGATACGCTCCTCCCGCAGCTCATGTCCGGAAAACTTAGTGTCAGAGATGCTGAACATATCGCTCAGCAGGCAGGCGCTTAGCCATGCACTATTTCTCGGAGCGAGCGCTCATGGATCACGTGCACGATGGGCATATACTGTCTCGCACTCGCGGATGGAAAGTTGGTTTATCGCGATTTTTCAGCGCCGAACGAAACATCGAACATAGCGAAGTACTCTCGTCGGCTGAACGCGTCGATATGGCTCTCAAAGTGGCACGACGAAAGAATCGCCAAATTCGAAAAGACCCTTGGGAAGTATTCGAAGGCTCATTACTAGATACTTACGTTACCAATCTATGCATCGGCGTTATGCCATTTGGATTATTCGGGAACAGTACTTATGGCGAGGCAAGCGTCATGTGGGGACATTCGAATACACCTCCACAACAACCGTTCCGAGAGCAAGAAACGGATCTAATTCTTGTGGGTTCGCCTGACAATGTCGCCCATGGTGGCTGGGTTCGGGGTTGGACCAAGGAGCAGCTACGCACAACACGCGGATACCCTTCTGATCCATCAATCCTTGCCGAAATAGTGCGGACGGAACTTGAGCTCAACTCACCAGAAGTTGCTGCCGATGTCTCCGCAATGATGGCTGTATGGATCGAAAGCGGTGATCGTGCAGTTTTTGCCATGCAGGAGACTGAACGTTCACGCCGCACTTGGGATCGGCAAATCCGTCTCCCTTCCGCTCGGCTAACTGCGGCCGTATTGGATACTGCAGACGTTAATGAACGGCGCATCATTTTGGCCCGCCCAATCCTCATTGAAGAAGCAGGATAGCAAAACGAGACAGTAACCCGCCCCAACTTGTTGAACGGAGTTCTATCATGCATGAATCTCAGCCCAGGGATTCCAGCAGACTGAGTAAAATCGGGTTCTCGAATGCCCCAGCACGATCCTCCGTTCCGCAATGGTACATCGACCTCCTGACGGCTGTCTCCACGCGTATCGAGACTGGTCAAGCTCGTACTATTTCCGCCGTAAATCAGGGATTAATCCACACCTACTGGGGAATTGGCGCCGAGCTCCTCGCCCGAGAAACCGAGGAAGGCTGGGGCGCACGTGTAGTGACGCGCTTATCTTCTGACTTGAAGGAACGGTTTCCTGACGCGCGAGGGTACTCTCCGCGAAATCTCCGGTACATGAAATCGCTAGCCGAGGCATGGCCGGGCTCAGTAATGTTGCAAGCGCCGCTTGCAACATTACCTTGGTACCACCACATCGCTTTGCTAGAGAAGCTTGATAATTCCGAGGCTCGGCTCTGGTATGCATCGCGAGCTATCGAAGAGGGCTGGTCCCGTAACTCCCTCGTCCACGAGATCGCGACTCACCTGCATGAACGTTCCGGTAAAGCAGTAACCAATTTCCACGACAGGCTTCCCGAATCGGCTGCCACTCTGGCCCAAGAGTCCATCAAAGACCCATATATCTTTGATTTTCTGTCGCTGGGCAACCAACGCAACGAGCGGGACCTCGAGAACCAGCTCATCAAGCATGTCGAGCATTTCCTGCTCGAACTTGGCCGTGGATTCGCCTTTGTCGGCCGGCAAATGAGACTGAATATCGCCGGAGACGAGTTCTTCCCGGACCTGCTTTTCTACAACTTCAAGCTCCGCCGCTTCGTCGTCATCGAATTGAAAGTCACCAAATTCGAACCGGGCCACCTCGGGCAATTGGGCATGTACATGAGCGCGGTAGACGACCTTCTCGCCCAGCCAGACGATGAACCCACCATCGGACTGCTCTTGTGCAAGACGAAAAACGAAGTCGTGGCCGAATACGCGTTGCGTGGGTTCAAATCCCCCATCGGCGTCGCCGAGTGGGCCACCGAAATCAAGGACTCCCTGCCGGCGGAGCTCGCCACAGGACTTCCAACCATCGAAGAGCTCGAATCAGAACTCGAAGATGCCCATCAGCTAGATCAGCAGTCCTAGGAAAGGATCCCTCATGAATTCGATGAACAACGAGGATGTCTGGGAAGGTATCACTCTCGAACGGCTCGGCGAAGAAGGCTGGGAACCCAAACACGGCAAGTACATTGCCCCTGGCACCGGCGAGCGCGACTCCTGGGATGAACTGCTGATCAAGCCGCGCCTGCTCGCCGCCTTGCGTCGGTTGAATCCTGGAGTGCCGGACCAATATCTGCAGCAAGCCTTGGCTGAAATCATCGCTCCCAAATCCCAAGATGCCATTGCGGAGAACTACCGGGTCCACCGGATGTTCACCGAAGGCTATCGGCTGTCCTACTACGATACGGACGGGACCGAACAAAACCCGACCCTGCGCCTGATGGGCATGGAGGAAACGGACAACCATTGGTTGGCCGTCAACCAGGTCCGCCTCGTGCAGGGCGAATACGAGCGCCGCTTCGACGTAGTGCTCTACTGCAACGGCATGCCCGTGAGCATCGTCGAGCTGAAGAAGGCCGGTGCGGTCTCCGCCACCGTGGCCACTGCCCACGCCCAGCTGCAAACCTATCTGCGCGAGTTCCCGTTGGCTTTCCGCTTCTGCGTGTTCACGCTCGCCTCCGACGGACTGGATGCACGGTACGGCACCCCATTTACCCCGCTGAACCATTTTTCTCCATGGAAGGTCGATGATGACGGGGTGCCGGTGGAAACCGGCCATGACCTTAGCGGTGAAGCGCCGCTGCCACTGGAAACTGCCCTGTCCGGGCTTTACAATCCGTCCCGCTTCCTCCAGCTGCTCTTCTGGTACACCGCCTTCGACGGCGGCGAGGAGCTGCAAAAGCGCATCGCCAAGCCGCACCAGTACTTTGCCGTGGCCAAGGCCGTAGGCTCGACCATCACAGCGGTGAAGTCCACCGGCAAGGCCGGGGTGGTCTGGCATACCCAGGGCTCGGGCAAGTCCATGGAAATGGAGCTCTACGCCAACCGGGTGATGCGGCACGCTCAGCTGAAGAATCCGACCATCGTGGTGATCACCGACCGGAACGAATTGGACGGCCAGCTCTTCGCCGGGTTCGAGCGCTCGCTGCTGCTCCCGGACACTCCCATGCAGATCCAACGGCGCAGCGACCTGCGCGCAGAACTGTCCAATCGGGTGACCGGGGGCATCTATTTCACCACCTTGCAGAAATTCGGCAAGACCAAGCGCGAACGCGAAACCGGCCAAAGCCATCCATTGCTGTCGGACCGCAAGAACATCATCGTCATGGTGGATGAGGCCCACCGCAGCCACTACGACGATCTGGATGGTTATGCCCGCCACCTGCGCGATGCGCTGCCCGGTGCCACGCTCATTGCCTTCACCGGCACCCCGATTTCCTTTGAAGACCGCAACACCCGCGACGTGTTCGGCGACTACATCGACATCTACGACCTGTCCCGGGCCGTGGACGACGGGGCTACCGTTCCGGTGTACTTCGAGCCGCGGCTGATCAAGGTGCAGCGCTCGGAGGAATTGAGCGAAGAGGACATCGACAATGCGGCGGATGAGGCCACCGTCGGTCTGGACGACACCGAACGAGTCAAGATCGAGCAATCGGTGGCCGTGGTCAATGCGGTCTACGGAGCCCCGGAGCGCATCGAGATGCTCGCCAAGGAAATCGTGGATCACTGGGAGGAGCGTCGGGCAACCATGTCCGGGTTCATCGCCGAGCCGGAGGGAAAACCCACCTATGGCAAGGCCATGATCGTTGGCGGAACCCGGGAAATCTGCGCAAACCTCTACGCCGCGGTCATCAGGCTGCGCCCGGACTGGCATAGCGATGAGTTGACCGCCGGCAAAATCAAGGTGGTTTATTCCGGGGATGCCACGGATGTGCCGCCGGTGTCCACGCATGTCCGCCGCGACTCGCTGAACAATATCGTCAAGGCCCGGGTGAAGAACCCCGAGGACGAACTGGAATTGGTCATCGTCAAGGACATGATGCTCACCGGCTTTGATGCCCCGGCCTTGCATACCCTGTACCTGGACCGCCCGCTCAAGGGCGCCCTGCTTATGCAGACCCTGGCCCGCGTGAACCGCACCTTCCGCGGCAAACAAGACGGGTTGCTGGTGGCCTTCGCCCCGTTGGCCGATAATCTGGCGGCGGCTTTGCAGGAATACTCCTCCACTGACCAGAAACGCAAACCCGTGGGCCGCAACGTCGAGGAACTGGCGGTCCTCACCAAGCAGCTGATCGCCCAGATCGAAAAGATGCTCGCCGGTATCGACTGGCGGTTGCTGCGCAGCGGGCCTTCGGCCCGTTCCTGGCTCGGCGCGGTGCACAGCACGGTGAACTACCTGCGCGATCCGCTGACTCCAGGCAATCAGCCAGCCGAAGGCGAAGCCAGCCTCGGGGCAACCTATCGCATCGCATCCTCGGCCTTGGCGCGCGCCTGGTCGCTGTGCTCCGCCTCCGGCGCGGTGGATGAGCTGCGCGCAGATGTGCAGTTCTTCGAGGAAGTACGTGTCTGGATGGCGAAATTCGATGCGCAGGAGCGCCGCGCCAACGGACGCCCGATTCCAAGCGAGATCCAGACGCTGCTGGGGAACCTCATTGCCCGGTCCACCGATGTCACCGGTGAGGTCTTAGACATCTACGAAGCCGCCGGGATGCCCAAGCCCAGCTTAGGCCAGCTCACCCCGGAATTTGTTGCGAAGGCGAAGAAGGCCAAGAACCAGCATCTGGCCATCGAGGCACTGCGTAAATTGGTAGCCGAGGAATCCATCAACGTCACCGCGCACAA
The DNA here is from genome assembly GCF_002979835.1 of Arthrobacter sp. MYb221. NCBI lineage: Bacteria > Bacillati > Actinomycetota > Actinomycetes > Micrococcales > Micrococcaceae > Arthrobacter > Arthrobacter sp. MYb221. The sequence goes on from NZ_PCPW01000002.1 coordinate 431,265, forward strand.
CATGATTCGCCAGCGCGCCTTTTCGCAGCGCATCACCGAACTGATGCGCAAATACACGAATCAGCAACTCACCAGCGCGGAAATCATCGCAGAGCTGCTGGAGATGGCCGACGAAATCACCGATGAGGCCAGCCGTGGCGAACGCTTCGAGCCGCCGTTGGACTACAAGGAACTGGCGTTCTACGATGCCATCAGCCAGAATGAGTCCGCGGTCGATCTGCAAGGTCCGGGAATCCTTGCCGAGATCGCCCGCCAGCTCGTCGCCATGATGAAAAGGGATGCGAAAACCGATTGGACCGTACGCGAAGATGTACGCGCCAAATTGCGTTCCCAAGTCAAACGGCTGCTGGTGATCAACGGCTACCCGCCAGACCAGCAGCCCGAGGCCATCAAGCTCGTGATCGAGCAGATGGAAACCATGGCCCTGCGCGAGAACGTCCGCGCCAGGGTGCACTGATACCTCTTGCTGGCCTTCCTGCGTTGCTTCCCTGCATTCCCGGCTGCTTGCCGGCTCCGCGAAACCGCAAACGGGCTCTTACTGCCTTTGCTGTTCCTGCAGCCAATCGGCAAAGGTCTGGGAGCCCAGCCGCGCGCCGGTTCCGGGCAGCAATGTGCCATCGCGCATGGCACGGCCCATTGGCCCGGGAATGGGTATTTCCATCACGCGCTTGGCCCTTCCGGTGGCGTGTTTGAGATAGGCGCGAACCAGATCCACCATCCGCTCTTCGCGCGGACCGGCGAGATCTGCCACCACGCCTTGCGGCTGGGCCACCGCAAGCTTCACCAATTCGGCGGCGACCTCGGCCGCCGCGATCGGCTGCGAACGCATAGCCGGAGCAAATTGCGCCGGGCCAAGGCCCAAACGGCCTTGCATTTGACCGGCGAACTCGTGGAATTGGGAGGTGCGCAGCAGGGTATATCCGCCGGGCTGCGCCATCAGCAAACGCTCCTGAGCTGCCTTGCCCGCATAATATTGGGCGTCCACCGCCAAAGCGCCAATGATCGACAGGGCCACATGATTGGCGCTGCCCACCGCCCGACCGGCGGCCAGCAGGTTTTCGGTGACCTTTGTGAAGAATTCCACCGCCGTGCTGGTGCGCATGCTTGTGGTGCTCGTAACGTCGATAACCGCGCCCACCCCTGCCAGGGCTTGGGCCAGGCCGCGGCCGGTCAGCAGGTCCATGCCCGTTTTTCGGGTCAGGATCAGCGGCTGGTGACCGGCCATTTCAACCGCGGCCACCACGTGACGGCCGATAGTTCCGGTTCCACCTGCAATAGCAATCTTCATGGGCTTTCCCTATCTCGGATGCCTGCCACGTCAGCAGGCTCACCATGAGCACTAGCTCGTCTCTTTCCATTCCGACTCTACGACAAGCTCAGCCGTTTTGAACCGCCAAAAGCAAAAGAAGGTGCGCAGGGAATTTCCTGGCGGAATTCCCTGCGCACCTTCGAAAACATTCGGCGACCGAGGCTACTCGACGAATTCCTCCATGTCCACGTCCTTGGTCTCGCGGGTCAGGAAGAGCGCAAAGAGCGTCAGCACCGCGGCGATGGCCAGGTAGATTCCGACGCCCATCGTGTTGCCCTTGCCGGCGCTCCACAATGCGATGGCCACGAACGAAGCCGGAGCCGCACCGATCACCGAAGACATGTTGTAGGCAACTGCCGAACCGGTGTAGCGCACGTTTGAAGGGAACAGCTCAGGCAGGAAAGAAGCCATCGGACCGAAGGTCAGGCCCATGAGCGTGAAACCGATGACCAGACCGGCCATCGCCGCGCCCTGCCCCGGACCGAAGAACAGGGTCCAGGCCAAGCCGAAGACCAAGATTCCGCTGGTAACCCAGATCAGGAACTTGCGGCGGCCGAACTTCTCGGCCAGTGGCCCGGAGACCACGGTGAAGATACCGAAGAATACGACGCCGATGATGAGCATGGTCAAGAAGGTTGGGCGTTCGATACCCAGACCCGGGACGAACCCTTCGGCGCTAAAGGTCTTTCCTGCGGCATCGGCGGCGGCCTGTCCCTGTTCAATCGTTGCCGCGGTGGTGCCGTAGGTCAGCGTGAACGAGGTCATCAGGTAGAAGAGCACATAGGTGGCAAGCATGATGAAGGTACCGGCCAAGGTTGGTCGCCAGTGGTTCTTCATGGTCACCGAGAATGGGGACTTCACCACTTTCTTCTCGTTGAGCACCTTCTGGAAGGACAACGATTCCACGAGCTTCAGGCGCACCCACAGGCCAATGATGACCATCACCGCGGAGAAGTAGAACGGAACGCGCCAACCCCAGGCCAAGAACTGCTCGGCGGTCAGCGTGGTCTGCAGGACCACGAACATCAGGTTAGCCAGGATGAAGCCAACCGGTGCGCCGAGCTGCGGGAAGGTTCCGTAGATGGCGCGCTTGTTCTTCGGAGCGTTTTCGGTGGCAAGCAATGCGGCACCGGACCACTCGCCGCCCAAGGCCAGGCCCTGTGCGAAGCGCAGGATCACCAGCGCAGTGGGCGCAAGCACCGTCCAGTGGCCTTGCGCGGCGGGTAGGAAGCCCATCAGGAAGGTCGCAATACCCATCAGCAGCAACGAGGCAACCAGAGTTCCCTTGCGTCCTAGCTTGTCGCCGTAGTGGCCGAAGACGATCGAACCGAGCGGGCGCGCGATGAATGCGACACCAAAAATGGCGAAAGAGGACAGGATGGCGTTGATCGCCGTGGCGTTGGGGAAGAACAGCGTTGGGAAAACCAATACCGACGCGGTGGCGTAGGCATAGAAGTCGAAGAACTCGACCGTGGTGCCAATCATGCTGGCGAACAGCACACGCCCACGGGTGTTTTCCTTTGGCGCTACTGTCTGGTTAGCCTGCGACATGGCGGCGGCTCCTTCTGAAGTGCGAGTAAAGGCTCGTTTATGACTTCATAATGGTAAGCCGAAACGACCAGTATGTGGATATTTGTGTCCAATATTTGGACACATTTATTATTCAACACCCATCTGTACCATTATTGGCCCCTGACTTGCGCGAAATGCGCTCCCGAATAGTGAGACGCGGCAGGTGGACGCAGCTCATGCCATTTACCAAAAGGCAATCCGGTTGTGAAGTGCCGCACGAGAATATATTTCTGCGCAACTTCGCGGCAGTGGCCGTGCGCACCGACTGGCGCTGGCTTCGACTCGCCGTGGCAGCGCGAAAAAGCCGGGCATTCCCGAATATTGCTCAGGAACGCCCGGCTTATGCAGCGATAGAACTAGATGTGACGGTGCAAACGGCGGGCGGCTTCGGCCAACGAACCGGAGAGCGATGGGTAGACCGAGAAGGTTTCGGCTACATCATCCACGTGCAGGTTGTTCTGCACCGCAAGCGCCAAGGAGAAGATCAATTCACTGGCCCGCGGTGCGACGACGACGCCACCGATAACGGTGCCCGAGCCCTTGCGCGCAACGATCTTCACGAAGCCCTGTTCGACGTTCATCATTTTTGCCCGAGCGTTCGTGTTCAGATCAATCTTGATGATGTTCGCTTGGTACTTGCCCTCGGCGACCGCACGCTGCGAGACACCGACGGTGGCGATTTCCGGGGAGGTGAAGACGTTCGAGGAGACCAAATCCAGATCGATCGGCTTCACCGAGTCGCCAAGCAGGTGAGCAACCGCGATGCGGCCCTGCATCGCGGCCACCGAAGCCAGCGCGAAGACACCGGTGCAGTCGCCAGCCGCGTAGACGTTGGTGACGGTGGTGCGCGAAACGCCATCCACCTTGATGTGGCCCGAATCGCTGAGCTGAACGCCGGCTTCCTCCAGACCGAGGCCTTCGGTATTCGGGATGCCGCCGACCGCAACCAGGCAATGGCTGCCTTCGAGCACTCGGCCATCGGCCAAGGTGACGAACACCTTGTCCCCCTTGCGCTCCACCCCTTCGGCGCGAGCCTGGGAAACGACATTGACGCCGTTTTCCTTGAAGGCGTCCTCAAGCACGGCCGCGGCGTCCGCGTCCTCGCCCGGAAGCACACGGTCACGCGAGGAGACCAAGCTCACCTTGGCGCCAAGCAAATTATAGGCGGAAGCGAACTCGGCACCGGTGACACCGGAGCCGACAACGATCAGGTGCTCTGGCACCTCATTCATGTTATAAATCTGGGTCCAGTTGAAGATGCGCTCGCCATCTGGCTTGGCGGTAGGAAGTTCGCGCGGATGGGCGCCGACGGCAAGCAATATGGCGTCTGCTTCGATCGACTGCTCGGAACCGTCCGGGTGGCTTACCGCCACCGTCTTGCGGTCCACCAGGCGGCCTTCGCCGATCACGATACGCACCCCGGCGCGCTCCAGACCGGTGCGGATATCCCCGGACTGCTCCTTCGCCAGGGCCAGCAAACGGTGGTTGACCACCGAGAAGTCGGTCTGCGCATCGTTGATGCCCTCGATGTGGACACCGAAGGTTTCTGCGTGCTGCACCCGACGTACCGCGTCAGCGGTAGCGATGAGGGTTTTGGACGGCACGACGTCCGTGAGGACCGCCGAACCACCCATCCCGGCACGCTCTACGACGGTGACATTGGCACCTAGCTGGGCGGCTCCCATGGCAGCTTCATAGCCACCTGGTCCGCCACCAAGGATTACTAAACGGGTTGCTTTATTCCTACGATCTGCGCTCACCTTTCCCATTGTTCACCATGCACCGGATTTGCGCACATCACGATCGAGTGAATTTCGCCCTGTTGCCACGGTTGCCACCTGACAAAGGGGCTACCTACCGGTAGCGTATTTCAAGTGAATGATATGCAAAACGACCCACAGGCGTTGGCGGCACAGGCCGCCCAGGTAATTGCCGAGCAGACTAACGTCGAAAAGCACGACATTGCTCTTGTCCTAGGCTCCGGTTGGGGCCAGGCCGCCGAACTGATCGGCGAGACCACCCACACCCTGGATGCCGCCAACATCCCCGGGTTCCATGCCCCGGCCGTACCCGGCCACCGTGGCAGCATTTCCTCGATCCTGACCGAAACCGGCAAGCGCGTGCTGGTCCTTGGCGCGCGTACCCACTATTACGAGGGACGCGGAGTCCGTTCGGTAGTGCACCCCATCCGCACCGCAGCCGCCGCCGGCTGCACCCAGGTGGTGCTGACCAATGGCTGCGGCGGGCTGAATCCAGCATGGACTCCGGGCACCCCGGTGCTGATCTCGGATCACCTCAACCTCACCGCCACGTCCCCATTGGAAGGGGCCACCTTCGTGGATCTGACGGACCTCTACTCCTCGCGCCTGCGCGAGGTGGCCCGTGAGGTCGACCCGACCCTGGACGAAGGCGTGTACGCTCAGTTCACCGGCCCGCACTATGAGACCCCGGCCGAGGTGAGGTACGCCAAAACCATCGGCGCCGATCTGGTGGGCATGTCCACCGCGCTGGAAGCCATCGCCGCCCGCCATGCGGGAATGGAAATCTTCGGCATCTCGCTGGTGACCAACCTGGCCGCCGGCATCAGCCCGATTCCATTGAGTCACGAAGAGGTCATCGAAGCCGGCCAGGCTGCCGGCCCGCGCATCTCGAAACTTCTGGCGCAGATCATCGCCCGGCTCTAGGCGAGAATCAACTTCACTTTTCGAGGCTAGGAAAACGATGAACCACACCGAGAAAATCCAGCTCCTGGCGCGGGCGGCCCATTGGGCAGCGCAGGACCCGGATGCGGCTACCGCCGAAGAACTCCAGCAGCTGATCGCCCGGGTCGAATCCGGGGATGCGATCGCCATGGACGATCTTGCCGAGCGCTTTTCTGGCGTGCTCGAATTCGGAACCGCCGGGTTGCGTGCCGAACTTGGCGCCGGCCCGATGCGGATGAACCGCGTCGTGGTCATGCGCACCGCCGCCGGGATCGCCCGGTTCCTCAGCGAACGGGCCGCGGGCGCCTATGCGCCCAAGGTAGTGATCGGTTTCGACGCGCGCTACAACTCCGAGGTGTTCGCCGTGGATTCGGCGGCAGTTTTCACCGCCGCCGGCTTCGAGGTCTTGCTCATGCCTTCGGCACTGCCCACCCCGGTGCTGGCCTGGGCGGTGCGCACCTTCTCCGCCGAGGCCGGAGTCATGGTCACCGCGAGCCACAACCCGCCCCGAGATAACGGCTACAAGGTTTATGTCGGCGGCAGGGTGGCCGACGAGGTGGGCCGCGGCGCGCAGATCGTCTCCCCCATCGATGAGCAGATCGCGGAGCTCATCGACCCGAACCAGCCGGTGGCGCAGATTGAGCGTCTGCCCTCCGGGTGGACGGTGCTTCCGGGTGCCGGCCAGGACGGAGATGTCGAGGCAGCCTACCTGGATTCGATCGGCAAGGTGATTGACGCGGCGGATGAAGCCCGCGCGCTGCACCGCAAGCAGCTGAAGGTAGTGGTCAGCGCCATGCACGGCGTCGGCGGCCACACCATGCGCCAAGCCTTGCGCAACGCGGGGTTCACCGATGTGCATATGGTCCCCGAGCAGGAGCACCCGGATCCGGACTTCCCGACGGTGAAGTTCCCCAATCCCGAAGAGCCGGGGGCCATCGATTTATCCCTGGCCCTGGCGCGCAAGGTCGGCGCAGATCTGGTTATCGCCAATGACCCCGACGCGGATCGTTGCGCCGGCGCCATCCATGACGGCACCGCGTGGCGCATGCTGCGCGGCGACGAAGTGGGCTGGCTGCTCGGAGATCAGCTTTCGCGCAGCCTCCCGGCAGAACAGAAGCTGGCCAATTCCATCGTCTCCTCGCGCATGCTCGCGGCGATTGCCAAGGACAGCGGGCGCGAACACGAGGAAACCCTCACCGGTTTCAAGTGGATCTCGCGGGTGGAGAACCTCGGCTTCGGCTACGAAGAAGCACTGGGCTACTGCGTGGCCCCAGGGCTCGTGCGCGACAAGGACGGAATGTCCGCGGCGTTGGTACTCGCCGACCTGGCGGCGGAGCTCAAGGCCAGCGGCAACAGCATCCAGGGCCGCCTGGACGAGCTGGCGGCCAAGCACGGCGTGCACGTCACCGACCAGCTTTCCCTGCGCTTCACCGACCTGTCGCAGATTCCGGTATTGATGGACAAGATCCGCACCAACGCCCCGGCAGAACTGGCCGGAGCGGCGGTCACCGAGGTCACAGACCTGTCCCGCGGCACCGAAAAGCTGCCGGCCACCAATGCAATGGTGCTGCACACCTTTACCGGGGCACGCGTCATAGTCCGCCCCTCGGGCACCGAACCCAAGCTCAAGTGCTACCTCGAAACCGTGGAGCACGCAGATGACTTGGCCGGCGTGCCAGCCGCCCGGGCGCGTGCCACCGAACAGTGCCTAGCCATAAAGCGCGAACTCGAAGCGTTCCTGAACGAATAATTTCTTCGTACAGGACCTGCTCAAAAACTATGTAAGAGAACGAACAGAGGATCATGATGAGTGAACTGAGCGCCCGCGAAATTGCCGGCTATATCGACCACACCCTGCTGGCACCGAACGCTTCGCGCGAACAGATCGTGACGATCTGCGAAGAAGCCAAGCAGTATGAGTTCAAGTCCGTCTGCGTGAACCCGCTGTGGGTTTCCACGGTCTCCCGCGAGCTGTCCGGCTCCAACGTCTTGACCTGTTCGGTGATTGGCTTCCCGCTGGGCACCTCCACCACCGATACCAAGGTCTTTGAAACCCGCACCGCGGTCGCCGACGGCGCCAACGAGATCGACATGGTGATCGACGTGTCCGCGGCGCTGCGTGGCGATGGCGACGCGCTGGTCAACGAGATCTTCGCCATTGCCCAGGCAGCCCACGAAGGTGGCGCTATCTTGAAGGTCATCATCGAAACCTGCCTGCTTACCGAAGAGGCCAAGGTTCTGGCTTGCGAGGCCGCCAAGGCCGCGGGAGCCGATTTCGTGAAGACTTCCACCGGTTTCTCCACCGGTGGAGCCACCGTGGAAGATGTCGCCTTGATGCGCAAAACCGTGGGCCCCGATCTAGGGGTCAAGGCTTCGGGCGGCGTGCGCAGCGTGGAAACCGCCCGGGCCATGATTGCCGCCGGCGCAACACGTCTCGGTTCCAGCTCCGGAGTTGCTATCCTAGAGGGAGAGCAAAGCGGGTCCAGCTACTAGGGCACCGCACCCATTCGTTTCCTCAAGGAGAAAAAGTGTACTCGAACGGCAAGAACACCGCCCACTCTGGTGAAGGTCGCCTCGTTGGCAACATCGTTAATACCGTGATCTTCCTGGTGCTGTTCTCGGCCGGCATCTACGCCTTGTCCTACTGGACCTTGGAGACCGCTTGGTGGCCGACCATCGCATGCTTCGTGCTGTCGTTCGGCGCCTTCGCAATTCCGATGCACCTGATGGGCCGCTCGGACTCCATCGCCGTGGCTGCCGCAGCTAGCACCGCCAAGTAAGTAAAGCTTGAGCTAGGGGGAGGTCTTCGGGCCTCCCCCTTTTTCGCGCCCCGTCCGGCCAAGGCTGCTTGTTTGGGCTTGGATTGCCAGACTAGTCTCAAGCCATGACCGGCAGCTGGCAAGAACGTATCGAATTATTCTGGAACACCGCAGGGACTAAAAATCCAGATGCCCTGCGCAATGAGCTGGCGCAACTACTTGCGCAAAAGCCAGCCGATGATGCTGAGGCCCTTTTTGAACGAGCCTCGCTGCACGATTATCTGGGCGAGGAGGCCCTGGCCGTCGGCCCCTACCGCGCGGCGATTGCCGGGAGGTTGAGCGAGCAGAAACTGAGCGAAGCGCGAATCCAGCTGGCCAGCACCCTGCGCAATTTGGGAGAGGTCCGGGAAGCCATCGAATTGCTCCGTATGGTCGGCCCGGATTCTTCCTTGCACCGTGATGCCCAAGCGTTTCTCGCCTTGGCCTTGCATGATGCCGGTGAAGGCTCCGCGGCCCTTCAGGTCGCCTTGCAGGCATTGGCTCCGAGCCTGGAACTCTATGCCAGGCCGGTGCACGACTACGCGGCCGAATTACACGCTGAATGACCGATGGCCGGGATCCCAGAATCCAGTTCTGGGATCCCGGCCATCGGTTTGCTCGAGGCCTACTTTTTCGCTTCGGCCGCCGCTGGTGCCGCCGCCGTCGGCTCGAAGATTCCATAGAGCATGCGCTCGGCCCATTCAAGGATCGCCTCGTCGGCAAGGTCCTTGCCGCCCACCGGCGAAGTCCGCGGCTTCGGGATGAAGATCGCGTTCAAGGCCGGCTTGTTCGCGGCCCCTGGGTAGAGGCGTTCCAAACGGACCTGACGCGAGGCCGGCAGGTCTTCGATCTTCGCCGGAGACACCTTGATGTGGTTCCCGATCTGCTGGATGTCACGCAGCCCCACCGCGCGTGCCCTCACGCGCAGCGCCGCGACACGCATCAGGTTCTCCACCGGCTGCGGCAGCTTGCCATAGCGGTCCTCGAGCTCCTCGCGGACCTCGGCGAGCGCTTCGGCGGTTTCGGCTCCGGCGATATTGCGGTAGGCCTCCAAGCGCAGCCGTTCACCCGGCACGTATTCGTGGGGCAGGTGCGCATTGACCGGAAGATCAATTTTCATTTCGGTGGCTTCTTCTTCGCCTTCGCCCTTGAAGTCCGCTACCGCCTCGCCGACCAGGCGCAGGTAGAGGTCGAAGCCGACCCCGGCGATATGTCCGGATTGCTCCCCGCCGAGCAGGTTGCCCGCTCCGCGCAATTCAAGATCCTTCATCGCCAACTGGTAGCCCGAGCCGAGCTCGTTATGCGCTGCCACAGCCTTCAGCCGCTCCAGCGCCACCTCGCCGAGCGGCTTCTCCACATCCCAGAGGAAGTAGGCGTAGGCGCGCTCGCGGGCACGTCCCACACGCCCGCGAAGCTGGTGAAGCTGGGAGAGCCCGTAGTTGTTCGCCCGGTCCACGATCAGCGTGTTGGCGTTCGAGATATCCAGGCCGGTTTCGATGATGGTGGTGGAGACCAGCACATCGAACTTCTTCTCCCAGAAGTCCTGGATGATTCGTTCCAGCCGCGATTCGCTCATCTTGCCGTGCGCCACCTCGACGCGCGCCTCGGGAACCAGTTCGCGCAGCTCCGCGGCGACCCGGTCGATGGAGGAGACCCGGTTGTGCACGAAGAACACCTGGCCGTCGCGCATCAGCTCGCGGCGGATCGCGGCGGAGATCTGCTTATCGCTGCGCGGTCCGACGAAGGTCAGCACCGGATGGCGCTCCTCCGGAGGCGTGGCCAGCGTCGAGGTCTCGCGGATGCCGGTCAGGCTCATTTCCAAGGTGCGCGGGATTGGCGTGGCGCTCATCGCCAGCACATCCACGTTGGTGCGCATCTTCTTCAGCTCTTCCTTGTGTTCCACACCGAAGCGCTGTTCCTCGTCGATGACCACCAACCCGAGGTTCTTGAACTGGACCGTCTTGGACAGCAGCCGGTGGGTGCCGATCACGATATCGATCGAGCCGTCCTTGAGCCCGGCAAGGATTTCCTTGGATTCCTTGGCCGTCTGGAAACGGGAAAGCGACTTCACCCGCAGCGGGAATCCCGAATAGCGTTCGGTGAAGGTCTGGTGGTGCTGGGAGGCAAGCAGCGTGGTTGGCACCAAGATGGCCACTTGCTTGGAATCCTGGACCGCCTTGAACGCGGCACGGACCGCTATCTCGGTCTTGCCGAAGCCCACGTCACCGGAGATCAGCCGGTCCATGGGGATCTCGCGCTCCATGTCCTGCTTGACCTCGTTGATGGCGGTGAGCTGATCCGGGGTCTCGATATAGGCGAAGGCCTCTTCGAGCTCGTTCTGCCACGGGGTGTCCGGGCCGAAGGAGTGGCCGCGGCTGGCCATCCGCGCCGAGTACAGCTTGATCAGGTCCCCGGCGATCTCCTTGACCGCCTTGCGGGCCTTCGATTTGGTACTGGCCCAATCCGAGCCGCCCATCTTGGACAGGCTTGGCGCTTCGCCTCCCACATAGCGGGTGACCAGGTCCAGCTGCTCCATCGGAACGAAGAGCCGGTCCCCCGGTGCCCCGCGCTTCGAAGCGGAATATTCCACCACGAGGTATTCGCGTTTGGCATCCTTCGAGGACCCGGACACCTTGCGTGCCACCAATTCCACGAATTTGCCGATGCCGTGCTGCTCGTGCACGATGTAGTCGCCGGTTTGCAGGGACAGCGGATCCACCGCATTGCGCTTGCGCTTGGCACTGAGCTTGCGCGTCTTGCGGCTGCCATAGGCGCTCGAACGCCCCAGCAGGTCGGCTTCGGTCAGCAACCCGAATTTCAGCTCGTCAAAAACGAAGCCGCGCCCGGCGGTGGCCTGCGTGATTTCGATGAGTCCCGCCGTGGGCAGCTCGCTGAGCTCCGGGACACGGTGCGCCGGGATCTGGTATTCCTGGAAAAGTTCAGACAGCCGCGCCGCCGGGCCCGGGCCTTCGGTGGCCACCACCAAGCGCCACCCGTCCTTGACCCGGCCGGAGAGGAATTCCATCATCGCTTCGATGTCGCCTTGGTAGCCGCGTGGTTCGCGGGCCTCGACCCGGATGGTCGCCGCGCCTAGGCCAAGATCTTCATCCGCACCCAGCGAGGTCAGCGACCACCAAGAGACCTTGGCGTCTTTGGCATGCTCAACGGTTTCGGCCAGTGAGGCGAAGTCGCCGGAGGCGAGCTTGCGTCCGGACTCCGCGGTGCTCAGATCCAATGGCGCCGCCGCGCCGTCGGAGGCCGAAGCCCACGCCGCGGCCAGGAATTCAGCGTTGGTCGCATTCAGGTCGTGGGCGCGCGAGCGGACTCGCTCGGGTTCCATCACCAGCGCGATGGACGAGGCCGGAAGCAGCGAGAGCAACGGCACCATCTCATCGACCAACAGCGGCGCCAGGGATTCCATGCCTTCCACGGCAATGCCGCCGGCAATTTTGGTCAGCATTTCCGTCGCCGCGGGGAAGTTCGCCTTGAGGTTGGCGGCCCGGCTCATCACCTGCGGGGTAATGAGCATTTCGCGGCAGGGAGTGGCCACGATCTTGGCTGGGGCCTCGCCCTCCAAGGAACGCTGATCGGCGATCGAGAAGTAGCGCATCGAATCGATTTGCTCGCCAAAGAAGTCGATGCGCACCGGATGCTCGAGAGTTGGCGGGAAGACGTCGATGATGCCGCCGCGGACGGCAAATTCGCCGCGATGAGTGACCATGTCCACCCGGGCATAAGCCGCCGCGGCCAGATCCCTGATGACTCTTTCGAAGCCCGGCTCCGCGTCGAGTTCGAGCTCCACCGGGCGCAGCTTGCCCAACCCGGAGACCAGCGGCTGGAGCACCGCGCGGATCGGCGCGATGATGACCTTCAGCTTCGGGTCTCCATCGTGCAGCCGCCGCAGGACTTCCAAGCGACGGCCCACGGTATCGCTGCGCGGGGAGAGCCGCTCATGGGGCAGGGTCTCCCAGGAAGGGAACTCCGCGATCTGCTCTGCGGGCATGTATGCGGTCAGGGACGCCGAGACGTCCTCGGCCTCGCGACCGGTGGCGGTCACGATCAGCATGACCGACTGGTCTTGCCCGGAGAAAAGCCCCTCGGCGACGTGGGCGCCGAGAATTGCGCGCATCCCTGGTGGGGCGGCGATCTCTAGCTCTTCGCTGCGGGCGTTGAACGCCAACGAGGCGCCTTGCTGGATTCGCCTAAATGACGGTTCCTCGCGCAGGAAATCATGAAGTCCGCTCAGGCTCATGTTGCTTAAAGTTCCTCTCCTGAAGGCAAAATATCCGGTAGCGCACCACAAACAACGACCGCAAAATGTTTCCGCGGTCGGCGCAATGCCAATATGTTGTTTTATGCTGCCTTCCTAGCCTACCTAACCTGAGGGAACCGATAGGGTTAATAACGACCAGAACCGGCACGGAACACAAGTTTGTTCTGCAGCACCGCCGAACCTTTCAAGAATGGGATTCGTATTCATGGCATTGAACGCAAGCACGCAGATCGCGCACCCTGCAGACAAGGTCATCGCGACCTTAGCCGATCGCGGTTTCGCCGAGCATCTGACCTCGCTCGCCAAGGGCACGTTGACGAGTTTCACCGTTGAGGGCGACACCAATAGCGCCTTCACCCTGACCACCGTCCGCGCGCTGCCCACCGACCGCGTGCCGGACTTCGCCCGTAAATTCGTGGGCGCTTCCATTGATGTCACGCAGGTGGAGCAGTGGAGCGCACCGGATGCAGCAGGCAATCGTTCGGCTTCGGTGAAGATCAACGTGGCAGGCGTTCCGGTGTCGGTCTCCGGCACCGAATCGTTGAGCCCAGCCGGTGAGCAGAGCGAATTCGCTATCGATGCGAAGGTTTCCTCGTCGATTCCGTTCATCGGCGGCAAGCTTGCTTCCGCTGCGGAGCCGTACCTGGGCAAGGCGCTGAACATGCAGGCCGCTCAGGTCAATGAGTGGCTTTCGCGCTAACCGCCGTCAAGAACCAGCGGCAAGATCCCGGGTCGGTGTGAAGATGCGCTCACCCGGGATTTTGTGGTTCGAGCCACGTTTCGCGCTAGTGTTAAAGTCAGGTGTGCCGGGAAGTCTGGTCGGCGAACAAATTTTCATTTATCGAAGTAAGCGAGTTCAACAATGACTCCAACGCCCTCTTCAGGTTCGCCAAGGAACCTGTTTTCGCGCCCAAGCTACAAAGAGTCGGTGCGCATTGGAGATATCCTGCGCAAGGAAACCGTCGGCGGCATGGTCCTCATCGCTGGCGCGATCCTCGCGCTCATTTGGGCCAACACGCCGATGCGCGATTCCTATTTTGCGCTGCGTGATTTTCATTTCGGGCCCACCCTCTTCGGTGTCGACCTGAATCTTTCCATCGGCCACTGGGCAGCCGACGCCTTGCTGGCGGTGTTCTTCTTCCTGACCGGTCTGGAATTGAAGAAAGAATTCGTCATTGGCGATCTGCGCAACGTCAAAACCGCGGCGGTCCCGGTTGCCGCTGCCTTCGGTGGCGTGCTGGTTCCGGCATTGGTCTTCGTGGCTATCGCCGCCGGTTCCGGGGGCGGCACCGAGCTGCTCCGCGGCTGGGCGATCCCCACGGCGACCGATATCGCTTTCGCCGTCGCGGTGCTTGCCGTCATCGGTTCGGCTCTGCCGGCCGCGCTGCGCATCTTCCTGCTGACCCTCGCGGTGGTTGATGACCTGATCGCCATCGTCATCATCGCCTTCGTCTTCACCGACGAGCTCAAGCTGGCCTACCTCGGGCTGGCCCTGATTCCGATCATCCTGTTCACCGTGCTGGCCCGTTCCCTGGGCAAATTCTTCGCCAAGCGCGCCTGGGCGGCGTGGGCGATCCTGTTGCCGCTGGGCGTCATCACCTGGATCTTCATCTTCGGTTCGGGAATTCACGCAACCATCGCGGGCGTGGTTCTGGGCTTCTGCATACCGGTCAAACGCACCGACGGCCGCGAAGGATATGGTTTGTCCGAACTCTTCGAGCACCGCTTCCGTCCGCTCTCTTCCGGTTTCTGCATCCCGATCTTTGCCTTCTTCGCCGCGGGTGTCACGGTGGTTTCCTCCGAATCCGGCGGCGGCGGGCTGTTCACCGACCCGGTGCTCTGGGGCATCGTGCTTGGCTTGGTGCTCGGCAAGCCGATCGGCATCATGGGCTTCACCTGGTTGCTCACCAAGTTCACCAAGGCGTCCTTGGATAAGGACGCCAAATGGGCTGACCTGTTCGGCGTGACGCTGCTGGCGGGTATCGGCTTCACCGTCTCCTTGCTGGTCTCCGAGCTGTCCTTCGGTCTGGAATCGGTGCACTACGAGCATGCAAAGGTCGCAATCCTGGCCGGCTCCTTCATTGCCGCGATCCTCGGCGCCTTGTGGCTGATCCCGCGCAACCGTGGGTACAAGATCATTGCCGCCCGCGAAACACGCGATGACAACAAAGACGGCATCCCGGATGTTTACCAGCCCGGCGACAAAGACTAGCTCTGCTTGACGAAGAAACCCTTGCTCGGCACATTTTCAATGTGCGGAGCAAGGGTTTCTTTATATCTAGCTGTTCTGGCGCTGCCCTGAGATCCGCTCAGGCGCTGGCACCCAGCATGGCGGCTTCGGCTGCCACCCAGGCGAGCATGGCGCACTTAACGCGTGCCGGGAACTTGGAGACACCAACGAATGCCGCAGCGTCTTCCAGCACGTCCTCGTCCGGAACCATGGTGCCCCGCGAGCGCATCATTTCACGGAAGACTTCCAGCTTGTCCAGGAATTCATCCTTGGTCATCTCCGGGAGCATCTCGCTGAGCACCGAGGCGGAGGCCATGGAGATGGAACAGCCATCTCCCTCCCAGCTCATCGCGGTGAAGTGGGCATCGCCATCCAGGGCCACGCGGACACGGATCTGATCCCCGCAGATGGGATTGTGCTGGTGCGATTCCCCATGCAGTTCGCCGTCTGCCGGGTCGACCAAGGGCGAGCCGAAGCGACGCTTGGCATGGTCGAGGATGACCTGTTGGTACAGCTGATCTAGCTCGTTCATTTAAACTCCAAAGTATTCACGCACGGAGGCAACGGCCTCGATCAGCGCGGTAACGTCCTGCTCGGTGTTGTAAAGGTAGGTGCTTGCACGGGTCGTGGCAGATACCCCGAGGGCACGGTGCAACGGCTGGGCGCAATGGTGCCCGACACGCACGGCGATGCCTCGCGAGTCCAGGTACTGGCCCACATCATGCGGGTGGACCCCGATGACCTCGAAAGGCACGGTGCCGATGCGCTTGATGCCGGAGGGACCGAAAACGCGCACGCCTTCCAGCTTGGACAGTCCCTCAAAGAGCATGGCCCCGAGGTGTTCCTCCCAAGCGGCAATGCGATCCATGCCGATCTCGTCCAAGTAGCTGGCGGCGGTAGCCAGCCCGTGGACCTGCGCGATGCGCTGTGTCCCGGCTTCGAAGCGCTGCGGCGACGGAAGAAATTCGGCATGTTCCATATCGACCACGGTGATCATCGATCCGCCGGTCAGGAACGGCGGCATGGCGTCCAGCAGCTCGGCACGGCCGTAGAGGCCGCCGATGCCTGTTGGGCCGAGCATCTTATGTCCGGAGAAGGCCATGAAGTCCACGTCCAGGGCCTTCACGTCAACGGGCATATGCGGGACCGACTGGCATCCGTCCAGCACCGTCAGTGCTCCGACCTTCCGCGCGGCGGTGACAAAACGCGCGACGTCCGTGATGGTGCCCAGGACGTTGGACACATGGGTGAAGGCCACCAATTTGGTCTTCTCGTTGATCAGCTCGTCGAGCAACTCATAGCGCAGTGCCCCGTGCTCGTCGACCGGCACGTAACGCAAGGTCGCGCCGGTGCGGAACGCCAATTCCTGCCAAGGGATCAGGTTTGCGTGGTGCTCGATCTCGGTCACCAGGATCTCATCGCCGGCACCGATCCGGAAGCGTGCGGAAGACTCGCCGCCGCGGCCGAGCGAGGCGTTGGAAAGCGAGTAGGAGATGAGGTTCAACGCTTCGGTGGCATTCGAGGTCCACACCAGTTCGTTGCTGCGCGCGCCGATGAACTTGGTCACGGTCTCGCGTGCCTGCTCGAAAATATCGGTGGCTTCAACGGCGAGGGTATGTGCACCGCGGTGCACTGCCGAGTTGGCGTTCTCGTAGTAATGCTGCTCGGCTTCGTAGACGCAGCGTGGCTTCTGGCTGGTCGCTCCGGAGTCCAAATAGATGAGCTCGGTGCCGTTGACCTGGTGCTCCAGGATTTCAAAGTCTGCTTTGATCCGTGCGACCTCTGCTTGAGAGAGCGCTTCGGTGGTTTCTGGGTGACCGGTAACCGTCTGCACGTGGTCCTCCGAGGTAATGGATGTGGTTTGCCAGATCGCTTAAGCTGATTAGGCAAAGGGTACATTAGCTAATTATTCCACTCTAGAACGCAGAACACATCTAAGTAAGTCCTTAGTTAGCAACCCCTCAGCAAAGGCAAAACGGCCAGAACCCCTGCCGCAGTGGCAAAAATTCTGACCGCTTTGATCGCAATACGATCAGGAAGTGTGAAACTTCTCCTGCGCCGCTTCCAACCCGGAGGACATCAACAGTTCGACTGCGTCCGCCGAATTGTCGATGAGAAACGGCAGCGCTTGCTTTTCGGTTTTCGAGAAGTCCTGCAGCACCCAGTCCGCGGTATCCATGCGCCCGGCGGGACGCCCCACGCCGGCACGCACGCGAAGATAGTCCTTGGAGCCCATGGCCTTGGAGATATCGCGCAGCCCGTTGTGGCCGCCTTCTCCCCCGCCGCGCTTGAGCTTGACCGTGTCGAAGGGAATGTCGATCTCGTCGTGGACGACGATCAATTTTTCGATCCCGATGCCAAAGAACTTAGCGAGGTTCGCGACCGGCCCCCCGGAGAGGTTCATGTAGGTCAGGGGTTTGGCCAAGACGATGCGGGGCCCGCCGATGCCTAGCCGGCCCTGGATAATCTGGGCGCGCGAGGTATGGGTTTTGAATTTCGAGCCGAATCGTTGCGCCAACTCGTCGAGCACCATGTGCCCGATATTGTGCCTATTGCCAGCGTAGCCGGGCCCGGGATTCCCGAGCCCGGCTACCAGCCAAGTGTCATTGCTCATGAGTCTTAGCTACTAAAAGCTGTATTGCAGTTCCGAAGACTACAATTACGCAGCGATCAGCAGGTCCATGTGATCAACGGTGCGGTTGATGGCGTGGACCTGAACATCCTTGATCGAGGTGGTAACTTCCTTGCCCTCGATGTTCAGAACCAGCTGAACGCTGCGGTCACGGATGGCCAGGGTGGTCTCGTGGATTGGCAGCAGGATGTGCTGTGGCTCGGAGCCTGCACCGTAGATGACTGCTGGGATCATGCCGTCGCGGCGGGCCTGACGGGCTGCGCCCTTGCCGAAATCGGAACGGACTACGGCGTCAAGGTTGACAGATGCCATGATGAATCTCCTTAGAGTAAATGAATGCTTCTTCTTACGCCCTGCGTGGACCTGGGAAGCATCCATCATCTGGAGATGAAAGAGCTTTTCCGGCCTTGTCGATAACGGCTACATCAAAAAAGATGTTTCCCTCGCCTGGGCACAATGAGTAATTCTACCAGTTACTGACCCCGGAGAAAAAACATGTAGCCCATCCCACATCACCAAGAGATGATACCTTTTGGCTTAGTTCCGCTCCCCCGGTAGCGTGGCAACAATCCAATAGATCAACGGTGAGAATCCGCCTAAACCAAGGAGCACTTGTGGCTACGAAACAACCAGCGATGTCACCGTCCGAGATGCCGGTTTCAGAAGTCTTGGACCGTGCCCCCGGGACACGGCGGGCCGAGGCCGAGGAGCTGCTGGGCCTCTATCAGGAAATCACTGCAGAGACACCGGTGGTCTGGGCCGGAAAAATCATCGGGTTCGGTGAATACGAATACTTCCACGCCAACGGGCGCAGCGCACGGGCTCCGCTCATGGCCTTTGCCCCGGGATCCGCAAAGCACACCCTCTATCTCCAAAGCGATTTCGCCGAAAAGTGGCCCGAACTGCTCGCGGCGCTCGGCCCGCACCGGGCCAGCAAGGCCTGCCTCTATCTGGGACGGCTGTCCAAGATCGATCTGGGCGTGCTTCGTGAGCTGCTCGAAGCCTCTCACACCTTGGCGCGCACCGAGGCCGAGCCGGGCCCGGCTTCCGACGGCTGAGCTTCATGCGCTGGTAAATAGCTTTTAACGGCTTCTGGCCGGCACCCGAAGGTGCCGGCCAGAAGCTTGCGAAACGAGGACTGCTAGGCACGTCCGTCGAAGAGGTTCGTCACCGAACCTTCGTGGAAGACCTCGGAGATGGCGCGAGCCAGCATCGGTGCGATCGAAAGCACGGTGAGGTTCTCGAAGCGCTTCTCTTCAGGGATCGGCAAGGTGTTGGTGACAACCACTTCGGTGGCACCGGACTCGGCCAGACGCTGCGCGGCAGGCTCGGAGAACACCGCGTGGGTCGCGGCGATGATAACGTCCTTGGCTCCGGCTTCCTTCAGCACGCGCACCGCTCCGGCGATGGTTCCACCGGTGTCGATCATGTCGTCGATCAGCACCGCGGTGCGGCCTTCAACCTGGCCCACCACGGTTTTTGACTCGGCCTGGTTAGGCATGGTCAGATCGCGGGACTTGTGGACGAACGCCAGCGGGGCACCGCCGAGGCGTTCGGCCCACTGCTCGGCAACGCGCACGCGGCCGGTGTCCGGGGAGACCACGGTAACCTGCTCCACATCCACCTTCGTGCGGATGTAGTCGGCCAGCAGCGGGAAAGCAAACAGGTGGTCCACCGGGCCGTCGAAGAAGCCCTGGATCTGCGCGGTGTGCAGATCGCAAGAGATCACCCGGTCCGCGCCTGCGGTCTTGAACAGGTCGGCGACCAGACGAGCCGAGATCGGCTCGCGGCCACGGCCCTTCTTGTCCTGGCGGGCGTACGGGTAGAACGGTGCGACCACGGTGATGCGCCGCGCCGAGGCACGCTTCATCGAATCGATCATGATCAGCTGTTCCATCAGCCAGTTGTTCAGTGGGGCCGGGTAGGACTGCAGCAGGAAGACTTCCTTGCCGCGGACCGACTCATCCGACCGAACGTAGATCTCGCCGTTAGCGAAGTCGTAGGCGTTCAACGGGAGCAGTTCGGTGTCCAGTTCCTTGGCGACTTCCGCTGCCAGTTCCGGGTGTGCCCGGCCGGTGGCCAGGACCAGCTTTTTATCGACATTATGGCTGATTTCACTCATGGGGTTTGCTTTCTCGCTCGCTTCGCTATCACGTATGAGGTGGTCTGAGGAAATGACTTCCTCGCATGAATTACTCGGAATCCGAGCCATTCAATGAGGACTTGAATGCGGCGTCGGCCGAAGGGGTGCCGGGGCGCTTCTCCAGCGTCCAGCCCTCGGTGTTGCGCTGCGGGGCCACGGACAGCGCAAGCGCACCGGCCGGGACGTTTTTGCGTACGATCGCGCCGGCGCCGGTGTAGGCGCCGTCCCCGAGTTCTACCGGGGCGATGAACACGGTGTTCGAGCTGGTGCGCACATGCGAACCGATCTTGGTGCGGTGCTTCTTCTCGCCATCGTAGTTGGCGGTGATGTTGCCGCAGCCGATATTGGTGAATTCGCCGATTTCGGCATCCCCGGCGTAGCCGAGGTGCGAGAGCTTGGAGCCGCGGCCGATGGTGACGTTCTTGGTTTCGTAGAACGCGCCGATCTTGCCGTCCGGGCCGAGCTCGGTCCCCGGGCGCAGGTAAGCGAATGGGCCCACGCTGGCTCCCTCGGAGATGCGCGAGTCGGTAGCGTCGGTGCGCTTCACCGTGGCGTTCTGGCCGACCACCACGTTGGTCAAGGTGGTGTCTGGGCCAACTACCGCGTTGGTGCCGATGAGGGTCTCGCCGTGCAGCTGGGTGCCCGGCTTCAGGGTGACGTCCTGGCCGATGAAGACCGTCGCGTCGATCCAGGTGGTGGCCGGGTCAACGATGGTCACGCCCTGGCGCATCCAGAATTCGGCCTTGCGCTCGTTGTAGATGCGGGCCAGGTTGGAGACCTGGACGCGGTCGTTCGCGCCCTCGATCTGCCAGCGGTCGGCGATCTGCGAGGAAGCGACGCGGCCGCCACGCGAGCGAGCAATGGCGAGCACGTCGGTCAGGTACATTTCGCCCTGCGCGTTGTCGGTGGTGACCTCGGTCAGCGCCGAACGCAGCATGGCGGCATCGAAAGCATAGATGCCGGAGTTGATTTCCTTGACGGCAAGCTCGGCTTCGCTGGCGTCTTTCTGTTCGCGGATGCCGGAGACATCCCCGTTCTCATCGCGCAGGATGCGGCCGTAGCCCGAAGGATCATCCAGCTCGGTGGTCAGCACGGTGACCGCGTTGCCGCTGGCCTCGTGGGTGACAATCAATCCGGAGAGCACCTCGCTCGTGAGCAATGGCACATCACCGTAGGTCACCACGACGGTTCCTTCGAGGGCTGGATCCACCGCTTCAAGGCCCTGCTGCACGGCGCGTCCAGTGCCGGGAACTTCGTCCTGGTCGGCAATGGTAATGTTCGGGAACTGGCTCAGAATATGTGCCGCCACGAGGTCGCGCTGGTGACGCACCACGGCGACCAAGCTCTTTGGCTCCAACGCAGAAGCTGCATGCAACGCGTGGGAAATCATGGAACGACCTGCGATTTCATGCATGATCTTCGGCTTCGCCGATTTCATCCGAGTTCCCGCGCCTGCGGCGAGGACGATAACGGCTACTGGTGCGTTGACCTGATCGCTCAAGTGCTTTCTCCTGCGAAGTCGAGTTTGAGGTTTCCGGCATTGAAGTAAAACCCCGGTGACAGTCTATCGCGCGGAAGAAGATCGGCTTAACTGGCGCCAAAAAGAAAAGCGCCCGCAAGGGGGCGCTTGAGCAAAGTGGTTCCGCCCGTAGGATTCGAACCTACAATGCACAGCTCCAAAGGCTGGCGTGTTGCCATTACACCAGGGCGGAAAACGCACCGCACGGGCTTTACCCGTTTAGCACGCTAATTATTCTGCCACGATCCATGTCCTGAGTGAAATCGCACAACACACCTATGAAACGTTATTTTTGGCCTTTCAGCTGTTCTCCGGCAAAAAATCACCGGTTCCAGGTGATGCGGATCCGACTCGATTTGCCCTGCTTCGTAAACTAGAGGTGTGGCTCATTTACTCGGGGGCGAAACCCTACATCTGGAATATCCCACTCACGTCGTATTCGACTCGGTCACCATCGGCATTTCCGAAGGTGACCGCATCGGGCTCGTGGGACGCAACGGCGAAGGCAAATCTTCGCTACTACGCATGCTCGCGGGCAAGATCGAGCCGCACTCAGGCCGCGTGACTAGACGCAGCGGAGTGCGCGTCGGTGTGCTCGACCAGAGCGATACCTTGGATTCCGACGCCACCGTGCACTACGCGCTGGTCGGCGACATGGAAAACCACGAATGGGCCGGCGAGGCACGCATTCGCGATGTGGTTTCCGGCCTGGTGGCGGACTTGGATTGGGAAGCGAAGATTTCCACCCTCTCCGGCGGCCAGCGACGACGCGTCGCCTTGGCCGCATTGCTGGTCCAGGACTGGGACGTGGTCATCCTCGACGAGCCAACCAACCATTTGGACGTCGAAGGCATTTCGTGGCTGGCAAATCACGTGAAGAATCGCTGGGCGAAGAACTCGGGCGGGCTCATGGTCGTAACCCACGACCGCTGGTTCCTGGACGAGGTCTGCACCGACACCTGGGAAGTCCATGACCGCCTGGTCGAACCCTTCGAGGGTGGCTACGCCGCGTACATCCTGCAGCGCGTAGAACGTGATCGCATTGCGGCTGTGACCGAAGGCAAGCGCCAGAACATGATGAAAAAGGAACTCGCTTGGCTCCGCCGAGGTGCCCCGGCGCGAACCGCCAAACCGAAGTTCCGCATCGAAGCGGCAAACCAGCTGATCGCCGACGTTCCACCGGTTCGCAATCCCCTGGAACTGAAGAAGATGGCAACCACGCGTCTGGGCAAGGACGTGGTGGACCTGCTGGACACCGAGGTCAGCTTCGGTGAGAAGCGCATCCTGAAGCCTTTCACCTGGCGCATCGCCCCGGGTGAGCGCACCGGCCTGCTCGGTGCCAACGGCGCAGGCAAGTCCACTCTCTTGGGCCTGATTGCCGGAACCGTGTTGCCTACCGGCGGCACGATCAAGCGCGGCCAGACGGTTAAGCTCGCGGTGCTGGACCAGCAGTTCCGTGAATTGGAAAAGATCGGCGAGGATCGGGTCCGAGAGATCTTGGCCCGCTACCGCACTACCTTTAATGTGGACGGCAAGGATCTGACCCCGGCGCAGCTTTTGGAGCGCTTGGGCTTCTCCTCGGCACATCTGTCCACCAAGGTCCGGGAACTATCCGGTGGCCAGCGCCGCCGGCTTCAGTTGCTGATGATCCTGATGGATGAGCCAAATGTGCTGATCCTCGATGAGCCGACTAACGATGTTGATACCGACATGCTGGCCGCCCTCGAAGACCTGTTGGATTCTTGGCCAGGTACCTTGATTGTCGTTTCCCACGACCGCTACTTGCTAGAACGCGTCACCGATCAGCAGTACGCAATCCTCGATGGAAACTTCCGTCATGTGCCAGGTGGCGTAGATGAATACCTGGAGCTGCGCAGTTCAGAAAGCTCCAAGGGCTCGGGCAACCCCACAAGCGCTTCCGCAAAGGGCGGCAAAACTGCGGGCGGCTCGGGCGTTGACCGTCGAGCCGCGCAGAAAGAACTGAACGCGAACGTGCGCAAGGTCGGCCAGCTCGACCAGAAGATCAGCAAGCTGAACGAAAAGTTGGCAGCACATGATCAAAGCGACTTCGAAGGTCTGGGCAAGATCACTGCCGAGATTCGTGAACTTCGAGAACAAGTTGACGTCTTAGAAGAACGTTGGCTGGAACTGTCTGAATTAGTCGACTAGTCAACTGCTTCGGGTTCTTCCTGAATAGACGAAATGGTGGCGCAGAAACTTCGGTTTCTGCGCCACCATTTTTATGGAGCAAACGCCCAGAAATGTGTCCCGCTTAGCCCCCGTTCACCGGGCATTTTCTCGGACGGGGTATACGGGAATGCGAAATCGTTGGATACTCGAAGTTTTGAAAACAGCAGAAGTCAGCTGAGCTCCTGTCCCGTATAGGGACCGGCTTATGGGACGGTATGGGAACATTATGGAATGCCTACCTTTGACCTCCGTCCGTTATCGGCCGGACAAGTGGAATTGCACGACGCTCGACGGAAACGCCGCTGGACCGTCGATCTAGAACCTTTCGAGATTGGGGCCATCTCCGTCACCACGGCGCAGTACGCGCAATTGATGGGTCAAATCGAAACAGGCTCCCAAGCACCTCTGGTAGATATCAATTGGTTGGAAGCCATCAAGTTTTGCAATGCAGCGTCAATGAATGAAGGGCTTGCCCCTGCATACATCTTCGAGGCAGGCGAAGTGAGTTGGCAGACTAACGCCTCCGGATACCGCCTGCCCACCGAAGCCGAATGGGAATACGCGTGCCGCGCTGGCACAGTGGGGCCACACTATGGCCCCCTCGATGCCATTGGGTGGACAGCGGATGACAAGCTAGAGAACCCGAAAGAAGTTGGCCAAAAACTACCCAATGCCTTCGGACTCCACGACACCCTTGGAAACGTCTGGGAATGGTGCTGGGATCTACTCGATCCGGCTCGCTACGACGATTACCGAGTCTTCCGCGGGGGAGGTTTTGCTGATAAGTCGTGGAGCGTGCGGGCTTCGACGCGTCGCGGTGGTGCGCCTGGGATGAGCCACCCAGACGTTGGCCTGCGCATTGCGCGGGGTGCTTTCGATGATGAACAGGCAGCGCAAGGCTGGTCAGCCGAGGTTGATTCTGAACGGGGAAAGATAACTGGCATGCTGCCATCCGGGTGGACGCCCCGGCGATACTGAGACTGACCAATGCAGGACAGCCCATATACATTGTGGCTGGTGTCCCACAGGAGGTTCCTCTTACGGACGCGCAAACGCACTGAAAGGGACTTTGGTTCCAGATCCGGAACAAGAGGCTTAACGAAAGAAAGGGCCCACCATCGTGGGCCCTTCAATACCTTCTATGCACCACGCTGCCTATTCGAATGGCGAACCATTGAACAGAGGACCGATCCCGTAGTGCTCCTGTAGTCTACTACTTATGCCTGAAGGATTACCACATGCCAATGTTCCCACTCCCAGGCAGGCCATCGCATGGCTATCGCAACACCGCTACGACAAGTATCTGGCGTTGGCCTCAGGTGATCACTCGCTGGCCATGGAAATCTACTCCTGGAACTCTGAACTCTCTTCGGCAATCCTTCGCGATCTAGCCCATGTGGAAGTCGCAGTTCGCAATGCCCTTGACGGTCAGTTGGCACCGACTTTTCCCGACTGGGCAGCACAACCAACGCCCGGCTGGCTGCAACTGCAAAACGGTACGCAAAGGGTCCGCATGCGACAGCAAAAATTAAACAACGACGGCCTGAAACTACTCCGCCAAGCCCAACGTGACGTCGGAGCGGCCGCCACCCACGGTATGGTCATTGCCAGGCTCTCATTTGGCTTCTGGCAATTCCTCATCACGCCGAGAGTCCGAGAAAGCACGCTCTGGACCCCCTATCTACATCGGGGTTTCCCACGCGGCACAGCCCGGGCGGACGTCTCCAGGTTTCTCGAATCGGCAGTAAGTTTAAGAAATCGGCTGGCCCACCTCGAACCGGTTGCCAGTGCCTCAACCAGTGTCACGGAGCGCTTGGCCGATATGAACGCCCTCTTCAAGCTTGTGGCACCCGAAGTCCATGACTGGATCACGGAAATCAGCGATGTCACAGAAATCATCAACCGCGAACCGGTCAGCGGGCTCGTCTCAGCACGAGTGAACCGAACCCCATGAAAAGGGTGGGAGATTGTGCCCAGTGAAGGTTAGGCTTACGGAACCTGCGCTGGATACAAGGTTAGAGGGTGTGTCCACCAAATCCCATTTAGCCGGCCACCTAACCGTTGCGATAGAAATGATGAATTATTTTGCAATGAGTCAGACCATGAACAAGGCACTAACCCGAACCAGCTCTATACGCTTCGAGCGCGGGTAGGGTGTGAAGAATGAACGCGAAATCAGCAGCCGGTATTCGATTACTCTCTTGGTCAGGTACAGGGATGGCGATCTTGTCCTTGCTAGCAATACAGTCATGGGCAGGGCAAATCATTTTTCTGTCGCTGGGTTCCTTATTCTTCATCCTTTCGGCACAGCGAATAGCGAAACTTGAGGCTTTCAGCGCGCATGTGCCGAAGAATGTCCCGTTTTATCTTGCCATAGCATCAGCGATAGCGTGTCTCGTACGTTTTTCGATTTTGACTCTGACGTCGATACCGGCTCAGCATGGTGAATACGTTTCGAGGAATCAGAATCCAATGGTTACCTTTGTTGCTAGCAATACAGGATTCTTCTACATTTTTTCCTTAGTATTGCTGTTTGGCATGGCTCTAGCCACTCTTGTTTTTCTATCTATACCGACCCGCGAAAAAACCCGCGAAGCTCTCTCGTAAGTTGTCGCACGAGCCAACTGTAGATTCACGAATTCTGATATCGAATTAATGCCTCAGGCTGGACTCGACTGATATTCCTGTTCCAAGTAGCTGTCGAAGATCTTAGCTGTCCGTAGAGGGTTCCTGCTACGAGACGGGTTTGGCTTGATTCTGTCCCGTAGCGGAACCTTGACCGGTGCAGGCGAAGCTCTTCTGATGCCCCCTGAGCGTAATCACGGCAATGGAGCTGGCCCTCCGCTGAGGCCCAGGGCTCTGGACATCGGCTCCCCATGAATAGTTGGAGTTCCCCGGAATGCTGGGGAAGAATCCACCTCCGGCACTATTAATCCAGTCATTCCTGAGATATAATTAACAAGA